>JAJDDV010000044.1 GCA_029260135.1 Phycisphaerae bacterium
GCCGGCGCGGCGGTCGCGGCGGTCGAGCTGGAAGCGATGTTCGCGCAGGGTATCCTGCATGGCGTTCCACAGGCGCTCGGCCTCGTCCGTACGGTCGGCGCCGGAGAGCGTCGCGGCTGTGCGGTAGTCCGAGCGTCGTGGTCCGAGGCAGCCGGTGGTCAGGGTCAGGGCGAGCACAAACCCATGCAGCGCGATGAGGTGACATCGCGCGGCGTGGCCGTTCCATCTCGCCTCAGGAATTCGATGTAAAGTGGCGGATCGAATCGTGTTTCGGGCGTAGGAACCGTCTGTTGCGCGGTGCGCCTGGTTCTGCATTGGCCTGTCTCCAGTTACCGGCCGGGTCGCGACCGGGACGCGATCATAATGGCGGGCCTTGGGGGGTCAAGGACGTTGAAATCTTCGGTTCGATGTGGTATCGTGGGCGCTCTATGTATACAACGAAGATGGTCATGGCGCTGGCTGGGACCTTGTTGTTCTCGGCCGGCGCAGGCCGTGCAACGGGGCAATCTCACACGTATCCACAGATCGAGTCCGAGCTTCTTGCGGCGGAGACGAATTATCCGTCTTTGTGCAAGCGGTATTTTCTCGGAACGACGGTTGGCGGTCGGTCGATGTGGGCGCTGAGATTGAGTGACAACGTGGAGACTGAGGAGGACGAGCCGGAGTTTCGGTACATCTCGACGATGCACGGTGACGAAATCACCGGCGTCGAATTGTGTTTCTATCTGATCGACCATTTGACGACGAACTACGGCAGCGATCCGCGCTTGACCAACATCGTCGACTCGATCGAGATTTGGATTGTCCCGTGCATGAATCCCGACGGGTACGTGGCCGGGGTCCGCGGGAACGGGCACGGCGTCGACCTGAATCGGAGTTTCCCGGATCCCTATACGGACCCGAGCAACACGGCCGCGGGTCGAGAACCGGAGGTTGCCGCGATCATGAACTTAGCGGCGGGGCGTTCGTTTACACTGGCCGCGAACTATCATGGTGGTGCGTTGCTGGTGAACTATCCGTTCGACAACAACCCTGGCGGATCGAGCGTTTATACGGCGTCGCCCGATGACGACGTGTTCATCTGGATCAGCGAGCAGTACAGTCAGCACAACAACCCCATGTGGACGAGCAGTGGTTTCTATCATGGCATCACGAACGGTGCCGACTGGTATGCGATCTCCGGGGGGATGCAGGACTGGAGCTATCACTATCACGGAACGAACGAGGTCACGATTGAGGTCAGCACGACGAAGTCTCCGCCGCCGTCACAGATGCCTACGTACTGGTCTCAAAACCGGGAATCGATGTTGTCGTATTTGGAAACGGTGTTGATCGGCGTTCGGGGTATCGTGACGGATGCGTATTCGGGAGCCCCGATCGCTGCGACGGTTCGTGTGACGGGGCGTGACCACGATGTGTTTACCGATCCGGATGTCGGTGATTATCACCGGATGCTGCTTCCGGGAGTTTATGAGCTCACGTTTGAAGGCGAGGCGTACGAGCCGGTTACGGTGAGCGGCGTTTCGGTGTCGAGCGGGGACGCGACGCGCGTCGATGTTGCGTTGTGGCAAACTCGTGTGATTCAACCCGGCGGCGATGTCTTGCCCGTAGGGCAGCAGACCATGATCCGATGGTCAGGCAATCCGAGCCGTCAGTTTCAGGTTCAGTACACGGAGAACGCGGATCAGATCAGTAGCGTGCAAGACGGGTTTGAAAGCGGGTCGCTCGATCCGGCGTACAGTACGGGCGGTCACGCTGGATGGAGCGTCACGGGATCGGATCAATACGCTGGAACGTACGCTGGACGGGCGGGCGGTATCACGCACAGCCAGGTCACGTGGATGAGTCGAGCGGTGACGGCTGAGTCGCTGCGGTTCTGGTACAAGGTCAGTTCGGAGTCAGGCTGGGATTTCTTCAACTTTTACATCGACGGAAGCCGGAAGCTCCATGTGTCTGGCTCGGGCGGGTGGACGGAGTATTTCACGACACTGACACCCGGATCGCACACGCTGCAGTGGGAATACACCAAGGATGGTTCGATGTCGAGCGGATCCGACACGGCATGGATCGACGAAGTGGAGTTGTCCACGGACGGCACGGTTTGGATGGACATCGTTCCGTTGACGAGTGTGGGAGCGACGTCGGTTCCGTGGACGCCCACGCTGGAGAGCGGGAATTGCAAAGTTCGTGTCCGGTCGTATGACGGATCGGGCGGGTATGGGCCATGGGTCCAGAGCCGTGTTTTTGCGGTTGGTGAGCCGCCGCCGATTCCGACGCTGTCGGAGGTGGGTGTGCTCGTGCTGTCGGTATTGCTGGTGGTGTGCGCGGCGGTTGTTCTTCGTGGCCGTCGGGGAATCCTGTCGAGAGGTGAATGATGGTGGATCAACGAGGATTCGGGTTTCTCTTGGGTGTGACGCTGGGTGCGTGCTCGCTCGTGGCGGCGAGCGACGAACCGGACATCCATGCGGCGGCCTCCGCAGGCGATGTGCAGCGTGTCGCAGCGTTGCTGGCCGAGTCGCCGGAACTGATTGCCGCGCGTGACAAGGAGAAGAAAACGCCGCTGCATCACGCGGTCAAACGGCTCCAGATTGGGGTCGTGAAGCACCTGTTGGATCGCGGCGCAGACATTGGCGAGAGCGATATTCGTAGTGGGTCGGTGCTGCACCTGGTGATGCAAGCGAATTCGGAGTCCTCGGATGGCGAAAAGCGTCGTACCGTCTTGACGGAGTTGTTGATCCGAAATGGAGCTGACGTCAATGCGAGAGATTTCCTTCGCAAGACGCCCTTGCACCTCGCGGCGATTCGCGGGCGCGAACAAGTGCTGGACCTTCTGTACGATGCAGGTGCCGAGATCAAGGTGGTCGACGGATGGGGGCACACGCCGTTGCACGACGCCGCACTGTTCAATCACAAGGCGGTGATCACGTGGATGCTCAAGAAGAAAGCCGACGTTCACGCGAAGAGCGGCAAGGGGGATACGCCCTTGCACTCGGCGGCTCGTCGGTTTCGTAAGGAGGCGACGAGACTACTTCTCACGGCCGGGGCAGACGCGAACGCCCCCAACGATCGGGGGCATACGCCGCTGCACTTGACGACGATCGCCGGACCTACTGAGACGGAAGTTGATGCGCTGATGGCGGTCGTCGCGGAGCAACTCCTCACGGCGGGAGCGGACGCTAACGCCACCGATGGTAAGGGACGCACGCCACTTCATCTTGCCATCGAGCGACGTCGCACGAAAGTCGCCGCCGTGCTGCGGCGCCACGGGGGCAAGGAATAGGGGATCGTGAGGTCCCCGTAAGCGATCGGCCGGCAACGGAGCAGACGGTTGCCCTTCTCGTTTTTGGGGCGTAGCACGCGCGTATCGATGTTGCGGCAACGCCCAACTGCGGCACACCCAGCCCAGAGCACTTCTTTCTTATTAGGACCTTAACTGAAGTCCCCTCGCCGCCGAGCGGGACGGCGTGGGTGATCCCTGAGTGATTCTCAAGCTTCACTTTCCCGCTGTCATTGTGGCACGGCACATGCACGGGGGCTGTCCGTGGGCGCGTACGTCGTGCTGCGCCAGTAGTGCTTCGGCGCGCGCCATCGGAGGGGGACCGGGCCAGAACGGCAGTTCCTCCGTGGGACATCAGGGGTTGCGCGTGCGTCACCTGCCGACGAGGTCGATCCAAGCGTCGGTTCCGTCGCCGCCGTGTCGGGGAACGAAGGGATGAGAAGCTTCCGCAGCGAAGTCGGTTGTGCGCTAGCCGTCTTGATCGTTCTGTGCCTCGCCGTGACGTGTGTGCTCGCGTCGGCGGATCTCGACGGCGACGTGGATTACACCGATCTTGTAGGATTCGTGTCCTGCCTGAACGGGCCTGGGCAGACTCCGGCGTCCGGGTGTACGGCGAGCGCGGACCTTGACTCTGACGCAGACGTCGACCTCTTGGACTGTTCCGTTCTCCAAGCCACCTTCACGGGAAAGCGCGTGCGGGCGTTGATTCCCGAGAAACGTTACACGTTTGATCTGATCGCGATGCACGATCCGGAGTCCGACGGCTTCGACGGGGATTGTACCGGTTGCCATGTGGATCGGGTCGACGAAGTCGCACTGGACGGCGTGACGCCGACCGCCCATAGCAGGATGCTCAACGCGCTGGGGCGGGCGGATTGGCTTTGTGTCGCATGCCATCGAGGCGTTGATTTCGTGAATCAGTCCTCCGGCGGTTTACGCCAGCAGGTGAGCCTGGCGGAGAACGCGTGCGTGGAATGTCACAATCAGGATTCGTCGCCGGAGATTCCGCACTTTTTCGTGCGGCCTTAGGGGATGCGAGAGTGGCGACGGCGTTCGGGGCCGGTTGGAACCGTTTGTCGAGTGTAAACGGATCATCAAGGGTGGTAGCCGCGAAGGGGATTCCCATGCGACGAGACGGCGGTGCAACCAAGGGTTGGCTCGATTCGGGCGTGAGTCGGCGCGCGTTTCTCAAGACGACGGGCGCCTTGGCTGCGGTGGGGACGGCGAGCGTAGCTTTCTTTCGCGACGATCAAGCCCGGGCGGCGAACTTCGGTAACCCGGTGCTCGTCGAAACGGATCAAAACGTCGACATCAAGTACAGTGTGTGTCTTGCCTGTCACGGCGCCTGCGGAATTCGCTGCAAGATCGTCGATGGCGTGCTCGTCAAGATCGACGGCAACCCGTATCACCCGAACTGCCTCGAGCCGCATCTTCCGTACGACACGGACCCCGCGGTCGCGCGGCTTTCGCCGGCAAGAGTGTGCGCCAAAGGTCAGTCCGGGATTCAGGTGATCTACAACCCGCACCGGATCAAAGAACCGCTGAAACGCGTTGCGGGTACGCCGCGCGGCGGCGGGCAATGGGAGCCGATTCCCTGGTCGCAGGCGTTTGCCGAAATCGGTGCGCGTCTTTCGACGTTGCGTGATCTTCAAACGCCCGTCGACCCGACGGCCGTGGAGCTTGGTCCGATCGCGAACAAGGTCGTCTTCAGCGGCGGTCGCAACGAGCACGGCCAGAAGGAGTTCACGGATCGGTTCTGGGGCAACAGTTTCGGGACGATCAACAAGCGGCATGACCACACGAGCATCTGCGAGACGAGCCATCATGTGGGGTATGCGCTGGCGACGGGGAACGGCGCGTACGGCGTCAAGGCGATGACGAAGGGAAGTACGGATCTTCCGAACTGCGAGTTCGTCTTGTGGTTCGGCTCGGACCCGCTGGCGGCGAATTTTCCGTTCGTCGGGCAGGCGCGCAAGCTCGTTGAGATGCTGGATCGGGGCGGAAAGCTGGCGATGGTCGACCCGCGATTCAACGTGGCCGCGAGCAAGGCACAGTGGTGGCTTCCGGTCCTTCCGGGCGGTGACGCGGCGCTGGCACTGGCCATTGCGCGTCACATCATCGACAACAACCTGTTCAATGCGGCCTTCCTACAGAGGCCTCATGACGCGGCAACGAACCCCGCGGGTGAGCTGAATACGACCGACGCGACGTTTCTGGTGAAGATCGATGGGGCCGGGCACGCACGGGGCTATCTTCGGGCGGACGAAGCTGGAATAACCGGTGGAACCGCCGACGAGTTCGTTGTCTGGTCCGGTGGTGGCGCAGCGAAGTCCAACGTGGTGGATGCGGCCGAGTTGCTCCCGGGATCGCTGCGGGTCAATGGTATCGCGTGTAAAACCTCGTTTGAGTTGTACGCGGATCAGGCCCGGTCTCGGAGCATTTCGGACTGGTCGACGCTGTGTGGTATCGAAGCGGTGACGATCCAGCAGATCGCGGTGGAGTTGACGTCGCACGGGCGCAAGGCTTCGGTCGAACATTATCGCGGTCCGGTTCAGCACACGAACGGAACGTATACGTCGCTTTCCATCATTCATCTGAACACGCTGATCGGCAACTACAACTGGAAGGGGGGGCATGTCTTCGGCGGAAGCCACTGGCATGAGATGGGCGGGAAGACCGGAAACCGGTTCAGCCCGAAGACGGTCGTGAACGGCGTTTCTACGAGCGGTGTTCAGATCACGAGGGTGATGAGCCGGTACGAAGACTCGACCGAATACGCCAACAAACCCGTCGGGGCCAAGTATCCGGCGCAGCGTCCGTGGTTTCCGTTCGCCAACTACTTCAACTATCAAGAGGTCATCCCGAGTATCGAAGATGGCTATCCGTATTCCGCCGGTGCGTTGTTTCTCTATTGGAACGACGTTGCCTATGCCGCACCGGCAGGGCGTGCGGCTGTGGAACGCGTTCTGGCCGACGAAGCCAAGATTCCACTGATCGTCTCGGTCGACATTGAAATGGGCGAGACGACTGTGTTTGCCGACTACATCCTTCCGGATACGACCTATCTGGAACGTTGGAGCACGCCACACGTAGGTTCCGCGATCAACACAGCGGTCAGCGGCGTGCGCCAACCGGTCGTCGGATCGTTCGACGAGCAGATGAACTATACGCCGTTTCTGCCGAACACGAAGACGATCGAGGACATTCTGATCGGTTTGGGGCAGGCGATGGGACTTCCGATGGACCTCGAGGACGAGGCGGGCAACCCGACGTCGCTGGCCAATACATGGTCGTGGCATCATCAGCTGATCAGTAACATCGCCGACGAAGGTAGCGGCGTACCGGGCGTCACGCCCGAGCAGCGCGTCAACTATGTCCTCGCTCGCGGCGGTCGATTCGAAGAGTACAGCGCGCTCTACGACGGATCGATGATGGCTCACCGATTCTCCGGGCGGTTTCACTTCTTTTCGGAACAACTCGGTCAGGCCCGTGACTCGATGACCGGCGAATACTTCGACGGTTTGGCCAAGTATGCGCCCATCGCCGATCTCCACGAGACGGAGATTGATGTTACGGATGGTGCGTATCCCTACTATCTCGTGACGTACAAACAGGCTTGGCACAGTCAGGCGCGAACGGCGAGCAATCCGTGGTTGATGTCGATTCAACCGGAGAACTTCGTTGAAATGAGCTCGACCGATGCGATTCCTGTGGGCATACGAACGGGTGACCGTGTACGCGTGACGTCGGCGTCGCACCCGCAGGGTTCGCTGGGTTATGCCTACGTTACGGAGGCGATTCGCCCGGGCGTCGTGGCCATCGCACACAGTTTCGGGCATTGGGAGATGGCATCGAAGCCGTTCCAGGTGGGCGGGGTGGACTCTGATCATGATGCGTCACGGGCGGCGGGGATCGCGGCGAACCCGATCATGCGAGCGGACCCGGTCAAGCCCAACGTGTCGCTGCAGGACAAGATCGGAGGCAGCGCGTCGTTCTCGAACACGCGTGTTCAGGTCACGAAGATCTGGTCGAGGAGAAAGGAGCACAGAGGATGAGCCAGGTGGGGTGGGTCATCAACGTCAACCGGTGCATCGGCTGTCGAAGCTGCTTTGTCGCGTGCAAGAGCGAGAACAACACGCCGTCGCGGACGGATTGGCGATTCGTCGTCGAGCGCGAGAAAGGGACGTATCCAACGCCGAAGCGCGAGTTTGTTTCGGTGGCGTGCAATCACTGCGACGAGCCGGCGTGCCTCAAATCGTGCCCGGTCGGTGCGATCCAGAAGCGTACTTCGGACGGCATCGTGCTGATCGACCAGGACGTTTGCGTTGGTTGCCGGTACTGCGTTTTTGCCTGTCCTTATGGGGCCACGCGTGTTGATACCGATAACGGAAAAGTCAGTAAGTGTACGATGTGCGTTCATCGGATTGATGCGAGCCTATCGCCGGCGTGCTCGACGGCCTGCTTGACGGGGGCGATCGAGTTTGTGGCCGATTTTATCGGCGATACGGTAACGGCGCCGGACGGGTTCAACGACCCATCACTTACGCGTCCTAATATCGACTTTGTGTTACCGGAGTGAATCTTTTCATGTAGTGAATCGGTCAACCGATAAAGAGTCACTATGTGGCACTCCGTGCAACAGCAACTCGGACGAGGGGGATTTGAGCACCTCGGGGAGCGTGGCATCTCCGCCGGCTCCGATAAGTTGACGTCTACCGATCGCCGCCTCCCGACCCTTCAACGCTTGTGCTTCGGGGTAGTGACGGTAGGTCTCAGCTTGATGGGCGGAGAGCTGTTGCTTCAGGCGACCGCGGGGGTCTCGTCTCGAATTCGTGGCGCGATTACGGCGCCGCATCTCCTACAGCAGTCCGCGTCGTCTCCGGTTCGACCCTTGATGTCTGATGCGCACGTCGGCCACCGCGGCAACCCGGCATATCCGTTGCACGATCGGCAGGGCTATCGCAATCCGGTCGTTCCCGCCGCCGTCGATGTCGTCGTGATCGGCGATTCTCAGACGTACGGCCCGGGCGTCTCTTCGGACGAGGTGTGGCCTATCGTACTGGAGCGGTCGCTGGACCTGTCCACCTACAACATGGGCATTCCCGGGTGGGGTCCGCTCGAGTACGTGTCGGTCATGGACGAGGCGCTCGCACTGCAACCCGATGTCGTGGTGATCGGGCTCTACCTCGGCAACGACCTCTTCGATTCATTCCGAACGGTCTACACCTATGAGCGGCAGACAGCGTTCGGCGTGGCCGAGGACAAGGAGCCCTTGATGTCCATCGAGCGACAGGGGCGTCTGGTCGACGAGGCGGCGCGCCTCCTGTCCACTTCGACCGGGGAAGGTGCAACGGACCACGACGACGGCGCCATTCACCGAGTGCGAACACTCCTGTCCGAGCATTCTTCCCTGTATGGGGCCGCTCGCTGGGCCAAGGACCGCAGTGCCCAGTACGTCATCCCCGATCACATCGCACGCGAACGTGCTGACCGGGCGTGGCAAGCGCAGGTCAACTGGACGCACCGCCATCCGACGCGTGGTCTAGCCGTGGAACGGCGGGGCGTGCGAACGATCCTGACTCCTGGGTTGCGCTCGCTCGCGCTGGATCTGACAGACCCGCGGATTGAAGAGGCGTGGAACATCGCGCAGCGTGCACTTCGCCGATGTCTTCGGGCGTGCAGCGACGCCCAGACAGCGTTCGCGGTCGTCCTTATCCCTACGAAGGAAGCCGTGTTCCATCGCTTTGCCGGTCAAGACGTGAGCGCTCCGGTCCTCGACCGGCTCGCCGCCCAAGAGGCGGCGGTGCGCAGCCGCTTGGGCGCGTTCTTGGAAGGCGCTGGGATTGCGTGGGTCGACGCCCTGGACGCGCTCTGTTCACAAATGGAACGGGGGTCGTCACCCTACCCGATCAGCCGCGACGGACACCCCAATGCGATCGGTCATCAGGCCGTCGCCCATGCCGCATCGTTGCTCTTTACCGAGCAACGGCTGAACGACAAGTGCCTGCCCGTCGCGCCGTGAACGGCGGCAACGGCGACGTCCTCCATCGACCGCCTCGCGTTGTGCCGCGTCTTGCGGCAGCCACAGCCGGATGACTCGTAAGTTCCCTCGTCTTCGTTCCTACGGTGTACAAGGCGTCCAGGTTGCGGCAAACGGATAGTCCGCACCACGGAAGGCCTCCAATGCGACCAACACATCCGAGATGTTGATGATCAGGTCCGGCACTTCCGGCTGCAGATCCGCCCGGGCTTTGGTCGGTGCGCCGACCCGGTTGCTGAACTTGTCAAGAATCGCGATCACGTCGGTCGGCACACCGACGACGCCGTCGGGCGCGGTCCATGTACCGGTGCCCCCGTCAAAGGGCCCGACCAAGTCGCCCCAAAGGTTCGTGGACACATCCAGCGCGGTCGACCGTCCGCCTGGTGCGGCTCCCGCGCAGGCACTGAGAACGGCGTGAATGCGATACAGGCCTTCGGGGACGATCGTCTCGTGCGTCAGCTTCAGCGTGCCCACCGAACTCCAGTCCATCAGGTGCGGCGAACACTGAAGCGTCGCCCCCTTGTAGGAGGGATTGGGGAACCCGGGAGCCCCGCTGCAGCTCCCCGCGGGCGCCGGGACGTCCTCGCCGCTGTTCTCGCAGATATCCGAGGGCGGCCCGACCCAGAGTTGCCGGCCGTTGTAGACATTGAACGGCGAAGGAAGAGCGACCA
The DNA here is from genome assembly GCA_029260135.1 of Phycisphaerae bacterium. Classification (GTDB taxonomy): domain Bacteria; phylum Planctomycetota; class Phycisphaerae; order UBA1845; family UBA1845; genus OFTM174. The sequence continues at coordinate 9,989 of JAJDDV010000044.1, forward strand.
GGGTCACCTGCAGGGCGGTATCGCAGCCGGGACTCTGTGGGATCAATGAGAGAACGCGGTTCTTGGCGACGACGACCGCCTCGCTGATAGGCGCATCGAACAGGGGACAAGAGCACTCGTCGGGAATGGAGTCGGCGTCACAGTCGGAACTCAGGCCACTACTGAGGTCGCACTCGTCGGGATACAGGTTGGCGTTGCAGTCCAGACTGGTCCCCAGGGCGATGTCCTCCGAATCGGGTACGCCGTTCAGGTTGCAGTCGGTTTCCTGAATGACGCCCGTGATCTCGATGTCGTCGATGTTCCAACCGGGGTAGTTCACGGACGCATCGGTCGGTCCCATTCCCCAGCGCAGGAAGACCGTTCCGACGCCATCGGCCACAGCCGAGATGTTGTGGGAACTCAGCGACCACGTGGATTCGCTGACCGTCGATGTGGTCGCGTGATTCCACACGGCGGTCCAGTTGACGCCATCCGCAGAGACATCGAGGTTGGCATGGTCGAATGTCGATGATTCGATGCCAAGCCAACGGCGGAAGCGTACACGCGTTCCGGCGAGACGCGTACAATCGATCGCCGTCGTCGTCAGGTATTCAGTGGCCGCCATACCGCCGGGGTAGTCGCCGGCGAGGTTGTAGCCGTAGACGTTGGTACCGGTGTGTCCCGCTGTCGGATCGCCGTTACCGGAACCCTGCCCCGTCGGTTGACCGAATGCCCACTGCCCTTCCGTCGTCCATCCGGGATCGATATCGAGCGGGAAGGTATATGCCACGACCGGCGTCGGACAGTCTCCGCCGACCGGAGCGATTCGCAGTGCCCAACTGTTCAGCGTTCCGCTGTCGCCGGTGGCGTTGTCGGTAACGACGAGCACCCAGTCTCCCGCGCCGGATTCGAGATCGAAGTCGGAGAGCGCACCGGGGCCGTTCGGGGGAATGCCCTCGTCGTCGTAGAGCTGGACGATGTTGTCCGTGGCACCACCGGTTCGGTTGTGAAGGCGAACGACCGTTCCAGACGGGGAGATGAGATCGACCGTCAAATCGGCGATATACGTATGCGTGATGTCGATGTCGACGTTGACGTCGCCCACACAGAAATTATCGACCAGCGTGATGGTACTTGCCGTTGCGGTGTTGTCGGCCACGGGCTGGGGCGTATCGGTCGAGGGATAGATCGTGCGACCGACGTCCAGTGAAACGCCGCGTGTGGTGTCGCCCGTTCCGCCGGAGAGATTGGCGAATGTCACATCACCATTGTAGATCCCGGCGGCCAGGGCGTTGGCGGTCGGTGAAATCGTAACCGTTACCGTGTCGAACGCGCCGGTACCGTTCAGGTTCAACGTAACCGGACCCGTTCCACCATTGAGGGAAATCCACGGATCGGCGACGCTGATCTCGACCGCGACGGGTGTCGGGCGATCGCTCGTGACGGTGTAGACGACCGATCCGGGGAACGGTCCGCCGACCGGCCCGCCCGAATCGAGCCCGGTTGTGGGTGTTACGGTGAAGGTCGTGAAACCGATCTCAAACGAGTGCTGGCGCGTGTGCGACCGGCCGTTGGTCAGGTCGTCAAAGACGATTTCCTCAACGTACAGACCGGCGGCCAATGCGTCGATCCCCGGTCCGAGTGTCACGATGACGTCGACGGATCCACCGCCGCCGGCCAGCGTCCCGGTGACGGGACCCGTGCCGCCATCCAGCAAGATACCGAATGAGCTGGTGAGCGAAACGGAGTAATCAATCGGGTTGGAGGAGGGGTTGCCCAGCGTGTAGGTGACGGTCGGGTTGGTGAAGGGTCCGCCTACGTTACCGACGTGAAGGACTTCGGCGCTGGGTGTAACGGTCAGGCCACCGCCGGAGAGAAGATCGAGCACGGTCGCGCCGGTTCCGAGTGGATCGAGCCAGTTGCTCAGACGCGAGGAGTTGCTCCCGCCGCCGGTCCAGGAAGCCGAAAACTTCCCGTACCAGTCAGGATCGTGATTGCTGCACGCCGCCCAGCCACCGTGCAACTGTCCGATGATCCGCTGATTCTGATCGTACAGGGGCGATCCTGAGGAGCCCGGCTCGGTCGTGCCGACATCCCAATCGAGCACTCGAACGTGGGTCCCGTCTCCGGGGGAGGACGTTCCAAAATACGACGTTGTCGTCGTAGCGTCATTCTCGAAACTGATGCGTTTCTCGTCGGTATTGGGGTGATGGATGGCCACGGCGGAGGTGGCGTCCGCGCCGCTGTTGTCCCAGCCTGAGAACGAGACCTCCCAGGCCGGGTCAGGGTCGGAGTCCATCTCGATCAGCGTCATATCTGCCGGCACGTACTCTGCGCGGAAGAATGCACCGGTTTGAAACTGCGCCAGCGAGCCGTTTCCCGGTCCGCCACTGGCCGCGCTTCCGGGGGGGCGGCAGGTCGAGTTCTGGTAGTTCCAGTAGACCGTTACCGAAGCCGCGTTGGCCGAGCTGATTTGGCAATGTTCAGCCGTCAGGAAATAAGGCGTAGCGTCTTGAGCGGTGTTGTTGACCATGGCGCCGCTACACGTCCAGCTGCCGCCGATGGTGTAGACGCCGGAGGATTGAATCTGGTCGCGCCAGCCGTCGCCCTCCGGGCAGATGACATCGACGTTGCACGATCCGGACGCCGGAGCGGACGCGTCCATTTGCGCCGTTCGGGATGTGCCCAGACCGCGGTAGCCGACGTTGATGGAACCGAGCTCGAGCCCGAGCAGTCTGCGCGCATCCGCCGGAATCGTGACCTCGATCACCACATCGTCCGACGGAACGATCGGCGTCCACAGCTCACCGTGAGACGCGTTGTCCAGCCCCGTGAAGGGGCGGATCCGGTAGCTGCCGTCGGCGGCATACACCGAGAGGCGACCGTCCGCCGGCATGAGATAGCGCGTGAAGCCGAAATTGATCGATAACGCCCCGGGACTCGTCACGCGCAGCCGCCAGAGCAACGCATCGCCGATCGTCTCCCACGTTCCGTGGGTTTCAGGTCGAATGGTCACATCGTTGCCGATGGCAAAGCGGTGGGGGAGCCCTTGCTGCCGACGAAGATCATCTTCCGCGTGGACGGCGGCCAGATCGACCGGCGGCGCAAAGACCTGCGCGACCGTGTCCAGCGGCTGGGCCTTGTCGAGAATGGAGCCGCCTTGAGATTCACGAGAGTCCGGAATCTGTGCCCGGGTCGAAAGCGAGAACGCCACCAGCACGACACACCCCGTTATGACCAGTCTGAAACGCACCACCGCTCCTCCTTTACTTCTAGAGACCCCGTTCCGAGATCACGAGACCTTCAGGGGCTCACGCCTCATTGAGTCGGGTGCGGCCACCGACCGCCCGACGTACGAGCCCATCCGCTGAGTCTATCCGCAGCCCAGCGGGGGCGCAAAAGCACAGCCGCCGACGGCATCCACAGAGCCGTCGGCGGCCGTGTCAACTAGCACGCCTTCATGGCGCCGCGACCACGTCCTGTGGGCTCAACCCACCCATCGCAGGACGATCACGCCACCGGCTGCGTCCGCCGACCGAAGTAGATCTTCGCACCGGCCAGCAGCAGTAGCGTCAGCGTCATCAATCCCCAGACGGAAGCGGTCGGAATCGATCCGGCGACCGGGCAGCCGCAATTTGCGGTGCAAACACCCGGACAGGCTGCGTCGTCCGTACCGTCGCAGGTTTCGCTCGCCTGGTTCACGACGTCGTCACCGCACACGGGACACGCACAGTTGCCCAGGCAGGCGCCCGGACAGGCCGCGTCGTCCAAACCGTCGCACACCTCAGCCGCTTCCGAGATGCCGTTTCCACAGATCGCACCACAATCGCTGTCGTTGTTGTTGTTGCATGTCGCCGGGCAGCAGCCGTCGGCGTCGATGCAGGCCGTGATGACGATATCGGCGGGGCAGTCCGCGCCGGCGCCATCGCAGCTCTCAGCCGGATCACAGACGCCGGTCGACGGACGACATTCGGTGCCCGTATCGAAGCCGCAACCGGCGGTGCAGCAGACGCCGCCGTCACAACTCTCTGGGGCGCTGACGTCGCCGTCACCGCAGAACGGGCACTGACAGGCAAACGCGTGTCCGACCGGGAAGCAGAAACCCGGACAGGCCGCGTCGTCCGCACCGTCGCACTCCTCCGCCGACGTGCCACCGGATCCGCCGGTGAGACAGCCGTCACCACAGACCGCGGCATCGCACTCGTCCGGAACGCCGTTGAGGTTGCAGTCATTCGGCGGAGGACCGGTCGGCTCGAGAATCTCGATGTCGTCGATGAAGAAGTTCGACAGATCCGGGACACCGGTGATGCTCGACTCGAACCGCAGCACGTGCGATCCGCCGTCGCCATACGCGGTGATGTCGACCGTGACCAGCCCGTAGGTTGCGAACGCCGCATTACCTTCGGTCTCGCTCCAGACGACGTTCCCATCGATCAGGGCGCTCACGGAGTCCGTACCGTTTCCGCTCGCCACAGCATTCTCGAAGTAGAACTGCAGCGTGTTGGCACCGGCCGGGATCGTCAGGGTCTGTTCAACGGACCCGTCCTCGACCGCCGCCGTTCCGCCGAACCAGCACCACCAGTCGCCGCCATGCGGTCCGGTACCGCCGCCCACACCGCAACTGGCGATGTCACACAGCGGCGTGCCGAAGGTCGTGGACGCCTCGGTCCAGGAAGCGTTCGGAGTTCCACCTTCGAAACCGCCGTCCGCCACGACCACGAGACGGTTGTAGGCCGTGTTGAGCTGGCACTCGTCCGGGATGCCGTCACCCTGGCAGTCCGCCCCGCTGCCGAGTGGCGGCAGATCGCAAACGTCGGGCGAGCCGTTGACATTGCAGTCCTCCGCGACCAGGCCGTTACCGTCCGGATCCGCTGGATTGATGTCACAATCGTCCGGAACGCCGTTGCTGTCGCAGTCGGCTTCGCACTCGTCAGGCGTTCCGTTCCCGTTGCAGTCGCTACTGGTTGAAGGCACCGCGTTGAAGTGCAGCGACCATCCGTCCAAAGTTCCGGTATCGCCGAAGCCGTTGTCGTTGACGGTGATCGTCCAGTCACCGTACATATCCAACCCGTCGAACGCGCTCAGCAGCCCGTCAGGAGCGTAGCTGGGCGGAGACGTCGGGTTCACCGGATCGCCGCACATATCCTCAATGGGGCCACCGCCCGCTTCGTCATCAAGGATGATGGCGTAGTCGTTGCCTTTGCAGCCGCAGCACCCGGCTGCGTCGCATTCCGCGTCCAGACCGGGCCGCTTGATCAGTTGAACCGTCGGTGTACCGCTGGGGTGCGTCAGCGTCACGCACAGGTCACCCACCCAGGTGTGCGTGATCTGCAGATCGACGTTGACGTCGGCGATCGTCGCGTATGTGGGCACGGTCAGTATGTGGCTGATCCCAGGGTCGGTTTGGTCGGGAATGCCGAGCGCGAGGCCGCTGACCTCGTAGACATCCGCCACGCCCGGTAGCAGGTCACCGGAGTCGCAGGTTCCGTTGCCGTTGCAGTCGCAAGGATCGGGACTGTCGGTGCAGGCCGTGTTGTCGCCACGATAGGTGCCGGTGCAATCGACAGCCGCTACCTCCGTACACGCGCAGCTACTCGCATCCTGGTTACAGCAAGCACCTTTCACGAGCGGAACGCAATCGAACGTGAAGTCGATCGGACTGCTCGGTTCGCTGGAGCAGGACCACTTCGACACGAGGATGTAGTACTCGGTGCCCGCGGCCATCTCCACCGTGAACGGATCCGGATCGGAGCAAACGACCTGCGTCAGGCTGTTGCAGTCGGCGCCGGTCCAAACGGAAGTCGACGCATCCATGCCGGCCTGGTCAATCGTGGCTTCGCACGATTCCGTCGGCGTGTAGGTGTACCAGACACCGTTGTTGGCGGGTCCCGTATCACAGGAGAAGCTGCTATCGCAGCTCGGATCGACGTTGCCGTCATCCGTGGCGCCGTCTACAGCGACGCCGATATCGGAGAACGGTGTGACGGAGATCTTCGTTCCATTGACGCAAAGATCGTTCGGCGGGGGGCAAATGGTAGAGGCACAGGCGGTACCATCGCCGATATAGGTATCCCCGGCAGCGACGCAGGCAGCGCTTCCGCCGGCCTCGTCGGTACAGGTCCCGTCACCATGGCAGCATGCGCCGCCGGCGGCGCATTCGGTGATGCTCAGATCAAAGCTCCCGATGCAATCCGGAGCGGGCCAGGTGTCGAGCATCAGGTAGTGCGTTCCGGCCGTCAGCGTCTGCGCCAACAGGCTCTCATCGTTTGCACTGCTCGAAGCTTCGGCCAGGCAGGGATCGCCGAGCGGGCAAACACCGTCGACGGCCATACCGGTGTACGACGTGTCGGAGGTCATGACAATGTCGACGCAGGTGTCCGCTGGAACAACGAGTTCGTAGACGATGTCCTCGCCGCCGTCATAGAGGCCGAGGCAGGTGCTCGAGTAGGCATTCCCGCGACCGCAAGTGGTCTGCCCGACGTCGGTGAAGGGCAACGCCGTCGCAAAGTCCACCACGATCGGGCCACCGCAGTCGTCGCCCGGAGACGGGCAAGTAAACGAGGCGCAGTTCGTGCCGTTGCCCGCGTAGGTTCCGGCGGAACACGCGGCGGCATCCACAACGTCGGTACAGCCGCCAACCGCATCGCAGCAGGCACCGCCGGTCGGTGGCGACACGCACGAAATGCCGGCAAGCCAACCCTCCCACTGAACCGAACCGTCCGAGGAGAACTCGAACGTCAGCGTCCCATCGCCCGCGCCGGACGTGATGATTCCGGGCGGTGTCCCCGTGTCAAACGTGCCAATGACGGGAGCGCCGATGCTGTTGCCGTTGTAAATGGTCAGCGAATCCCATCCGGTCTCGACATCGAAGAACGTGAAGTCGAACTCCAGCGCCAACCCGGGCGTACTCGGCGTAAACGTCTTCACGATGTACTCGCTGGGGCCGTACGGGGCGCCGGTGTTGCCGGAGTCAGCAAACGTGCCGCTGCACGTTGAAACCGGCGTGCCGTCCATGATGTAGTCGGCGGCGGGCGGCGGGCAGGTGAATGCCGCGCAGTCCTCGCCCGGGTTGAACGTCTGGCCTGGCGTCGCGGCACAGGTGGCCGGGTCCGTCGTCAGGCAGGCGGCCGTTGCGTCGTCACAGCACGCGCCGCTGTTGAGATCAAGAAGCGCAATCGTGATCGCGCTACCCGTGGTATACAACGCGTCGATGGCGTCGGCCACATCATCATAGCCTTCGAAGAACTCGATGCGGAGTACGCCGTCCGGGAGGACGATGTCGGGGACACCGGCATCGGGAAAGTCGACAATACCAAGGCTATCATACGTCGCCACGCCGGCGAAGTCATCGCCGAAGCCGGGGGTCAGGGCGATCCAGTTGGTACCTGGGGCGACGTTCTCATCGAACTCAATCTTCGCCTCGGAAAGCCAACTGACCACCGCGGGAGCGCCGGTCGTGTCGACCGTCACATTCCATCCGGCGCCGGTCATCGTCGCGGGATTACCCGTTCCCAGCCCGGCCAAACCTGCCACGTCGATGGCGAGCACGTCGTTGGACGTATCGCCCTTGGCGTCCCAGCTCGCATATGTGTCGATCGTCAGCGGGATTTGCAGTGCCATGCTGGCGGCATTACTGGCGGGAGCACCCGCCATCTTCTCGACGGGAATATCGCGCGATGACAGAACGGCACCGCGAACGGGCACCTTGCCATCCACCTTCTGCGCGGGTTTCTGCGCGGGTGAGAGCACCGCCCGTTTCTTGGCGTCCTGCTGCCCGAAGACGGCTACCCCCGTACCGCCAACAAGAAGACAGATGCCAATACTGAGAATTGAACGGCGTCGCATCGCAACGCTCCAGCTTCCTGGCCCTGCTAACATGGTCGAGACCTCCTCCATAACCTCCGCGCGCTAGGCGGGAGCCCAAACTGATTGTCCCTGTGGAGAGGCCGGGCAGAGATGCTTCGCCTTCCCCCTCCTGACCTCGGGGGCATACTGCAGCCCTGCACAAGCTGCCGAGGTCACTATCTTCGCAGTTTGGTGGAACTCAGGGGTGAATGCAAGAAAAATGTTCCGAAAAAAGGCGCCAAACCGTGAAGCCGGCAGTATTGCAGAGACGCTGGATTTTGAATAGTGGTATGCCGCGCGGAGGCAGGAAGTGTCCTCGTACTCTCTACGGACGCTCGCGTCCGGGAGTTCGTCCTCCACATCGCTCGGCGTTGTCGGCAAGATGGCCCGCCACCGCTCGGGTGAAGCGGTGGTCATCGCCGAACTCGCGCCGGATGGTCTCGAGGCTGGGTCGAAGCAACTGCGCGGCCTCATCACATCGGCCGCGCTTTGTCAAAACGGCGCCCAAGGCAGAATCGGACACCGCCGCCAGTATCGGACGTTTCGCTTCGCGGCGAAGGGCGGCGGATTCCTGCAGGAGAGTCTGGGCCTCTTCGAGGTCGGCCTGACCGCCAACCGCTGTCAACGCTCGTCCAAGGGCAAGGAGCACTCGGCTTGTGTCCAGGTTGTCGCTCTCAGGTCGCGAAGCGTGGATACGAAGCGCATTTCTTGCAAGTGGAACCGCCGCGTGCGGATCGCCTCTCTCGATCAGCGACCGTGCAACGCCAACCTGCAGCGCCGCCAGGCGGGGGTCGTCTCGGCCTAGCCGGCTCGTCTCGAGTTCAAGCGCCTCTCTGTAGAGAACCTCAGCTTCGGCGAACTCGCTTCTATCGAATAGGAGCGACGCCAGGTCATCCATGCAGAACGCGGCGGATTCCATGGCCGCGGAGTCCGGGCGTTCTTGCTGTACAGTTTGTCGAAGGATGACCAGTGCGTTGCGGTACGTTTGTTCGGCGCCGGAGTCGTCGTCCGCGCGGTGCTGGATCTGCCCGATGCGATGGAGGATGACGCCGACGTACGGGTTGTCTTCACCGCGTTCTCGCTTGAGGGCATCGAGATACGCGCGGTAGATCTCTTCGGCGTTGTTGGGCCGGTCGCATTGGACGTAGGACGCTGCGCAGTAGTGAAGTGCGGCGATCGCGTTGCGGTTGTCCGGGCCATACAACTGCGAACGCATCTCCGCCGTTTGCCTGAAGGCGTCCGCCGCCTGAACCGGTCGATCCGTGCTGAAATACAGGTGTGCGAGGTTGTTGAGACTTCGCGCGAGTTCGGCGTGGGGCGCCTTGAACACACGCTCGTTGATCGCGAGCGCTTCGTTGTACGCTTCCTCGGCCTGCGTCAGATCACCTTTCTGTCGCAGGCAATAGCCCAGGGCGTTGAGTGTGCTCGAGACCTCGCGATGACCCCGTCCGAATAACGCTTCTCGCGTATCCAGTGCCTGTCGGAACGATGCCTCCGCTTCAACGAACTTGCCGGTGCGCTGGAGATGGTAGGCCAGGCTGTGCTGAATCGTCGCGGTCGCGGCGTTCTTCTCTCCGAGTTCTTGGATGGCGGCGTCGAAATGGCCTCGGAGAATTCCTTCGGCCTGGTCATGACGCCGCTGTCGGCGGAGCAGTCCGGCGTACGCATCGAGCGTACGCAACGTTGCCGCGTGCCCTGCACCCTGGGTTGCCACGTGTATAGCGAGCGTTTCTTTGTACAGGCTTGCGGCCTCATCTTCCCGTCCGGTGGCTGCCATGACGCGCGCGAGGTTCGTCAGGCACTGTGCCGTCCGGGGCACCCCGGACGCGGAAAGATCGTTCATCAAGGACAGCGCTTCACGATAGGACCGCTCGGCGTCTTCCTGTCGACCGGTGCGGCGCTGACAAGTGCCCAGCGCGTTCAGCGTGTCGACAATATCGGTGTGCTGACCGTCCCAGATTGTCCTGTAAGCCTCGAGCGCAGGAAGGAGCAGGGCCTCGGCTTCGCCAAAGCGCCCCCGGCGCCGCAGCAAATCGGCCAGCTCAACCTGCGAACTCGCCGTCCACCGATGCACCGGTCCCAGCACCTCGGTGCGCATGATCAACGCATCGCGGAGCATTTGCTCCGCGGCATCGTAGTCGCCCCGGTTACGCAAATGTCGGCCGTACGTGTACATCGTGAAGGCGACGTCCGGATGGGAATCTCCCAACAGCGAGCGACGAATGGACAGCGCCTCCTCAAACAACCGCTCCGCCGCCTCGAATTCACGCTGCCCACTCAAGAACACGGCCAGGTTGTTGATGGCGAGCGCAACCAGCGGGCTGCGGCGCCCGTAGAGTTGCTCCCGAAGCGCCAGGACTTCACGGTATAACCGTTCCGCCTCGACAGGCTCGTTCTTGCACTCGTGAATAAAAACGGCAAGGTTATTCATCGCCTGTGCGACGGCGGCGTGCGAGAGTCCAAACAACCCTCGCCGCATGTCCAAGGCCTCGCGGTAAAACGGCTCCGCCTCCTCGCATCGACTGAGATGTTTGAGATAGGTGCCCATCCGAAGAAGGCTCTCAGCCACGTCCTTGTGATGGCTGGCAAAGATCTTGCGCCGCATGGCCAGCGCCCGTTCATAGAGCGGGCCCGCACCCGCATAATCGCTTCGCTCCTGCTTCGTGTACCCCAAATGATCGAGGCTTTCGGCAATGTCTACATGTGGCGCCTGCAACAGCGCCTCGCGCACGCGAAGCGCCGTGGCGGCCAGCGCTTCGGCTTCGGCGAGCTGGCCGCGGTCCACCAGCAGTACCGCCAGCGTGTCCTGCGTCTGCGCCACCTCGATATGGTGCGGCCCATAGAGGGACTCACGAAGCGTCAACGCTTGGCGAAGATGGGCCTCGGATTCTCCGAACTCCCCGATGTGAAAATACGTCTTACCGATCGTGTGGTGCAACGCCGCTCGCACTTCCGGCTGGTCATCGAAACTCGTTTCCAGCTCACTCGAGGCGAAGCGGAGTACATCGAGCACCTTGACGTCGGTTCCCACCACTTGAGGATCAGCAGACGATAACATCTGGTCGAGGAACGCCGACACGGCCACGGCCTTTTTGGCCTCCTCGCGCGTGCGGTCGCGTTCCTGTGCAATGCGTCGGGCCTGCACCGTCGAGACCACGCCGAGCGTAACGATCAAAAAGAGGATCGCAGCCGCAAAACCGATCGGAAGACGATGGCGCTTCACTACCTTGCGAAGCCGATAGGCCGTGCTCGGCGGGTGCGCGAGCACTGGATCGCCGGAAAGATACCGCTGAATATCCTCAGCGAAGGCATCGACCGACTGATATCGCAGGGGTTTCTCCTTGGCCAGGGCCTTGAGAACGATGACCTCGAGTTCTCGATCCACGCTCGCCCGGAGCGTGGAAGGGCGGGTGGGCTCGCTGTGCTCGATCGCACGGAATACATCGGGGAGCGGACCGGAAACGTCATACGGCAGGTCGCCGGTCAACATCTGGTAGAGGACAAGACCCAACGCGTAGACATCGCTTCGAATGTCGACCGCCTCCAGGCCGCCACGGAGATGTTCCGGGGAGGCATAGGCCGGCGTCCCAATGAACTGATCGGTGAGCGTGACCAGGCTCTCGGAGTCCGCCGAGGAATCGACCGGTCGCGCGAGACCGAAATCCAGCACGCGCGGCGTACCTTGGGAGTCGATCAGAATGTTCGACGGCTTCAGGTCGCGGTGAATGACGCCGTGCTGATGCGCGTGTCGGATTCCGTCACAGACAACCAGCATCAACGCGGCCAACTCGCGCGGAGATCGCCGTCCGGATTCACCGCCCGCCGCCCAATCGCTGATCGGTATGCCATCGATCCACTCCATCGCGAGAAGCGGCTGGCCCTCCGTCACTTCGATACCGAACACCGTTACGAGGTTCGGATGATTCAGGGAGGCGGCCAGCTCGACCTCGCGCTCAAATCGACGATGCATCGCGGGCGTGGCCAGAGAACCCGCGAGCAGACGTTTCAACGCCACGTCGCGCTTGGTTCCCGGCTGCCGCGCCCGATACACGACTCCCTGACCGCCTCGGCTGATCTCTTCGATCAGTTCATAGGGACCAATGCAGCCGAGCGCTGCCTGCGTCTCCGCCTCGCGCAGGCAGTTCATCCATTCGTCGCCCTGATCGCTGAGACCGAACTGATTCGGAAGGTCGCCTTCGACGGGTATACTATGAGGGTTGTGTGGACCCACCACGCTCGTCATCCTCCTCTCGAATCTGATCTGCGATAAGCGCCTTGAGGCGATCGCGTATTCGCTGTTTGACCTTATGCACCGCCTGCGTCGTCATCTCGAACTCGATCGAGACACGGCTGACATCGTGCCCGCCGAGCAGCCGGTCGAAGACCTGAACGCTCCGAGCATCAAACGTAGCGCGCACGGTCCGCATGGCCAGCCGAAAGTGATGGCGAACCCATTCGCGCTCCCAGAGTTCGTCCGCATCGGTGTCATCGTGTGCCTGAACGCTGGCCAGCACAGCAGTATCTAGCGCGCGGATCTTGTGATCTGGACGCCCGAAATGTCGGGACATCGCCCCCCGAACGACCTGCGCGAGATATCCGCGAAATCGACCTTTTGCCGGCTGGTACTCGAACGACCGAAGACTCTTGGCCAGGTTGGCCATCGCGATTTGGCGAACATCCTCCGTATCGTTGATGCGGAGACCACGAGCCCGGCAGTACCGGAGGATCAACTCGCGGTATTTGGCATCGAATTCGCGCCACGCGGCGTCGTCCGCCGGATTCCGGACGCGTGAAAGAAGTGATGGCTGTGTGGTTTCTGAGCCCATGGTCCGACCCGTGCCTAGCCACAGCGAGCGAAATCAGACGGTCTCAATGCGACGTCGCACGGACCAGTCTCCAACAACAGTCTCACCGCATTCTAACAGACGAAGGCACACTCGGTACGTTCCGATGCCGAACAAGCCGCTGGTCGGCACGGAAATCCGGACATTATCCGTCAACAGCGTCCAAATCCCGTTCGTACGCCGCTATTCGAGGAAGACACCCGATTCGGCGTACATCGCCGGGCGGAATCGAGAGGACAGCACGCTAGAGAGGCCAAAAGGTGCGATTCGATCCAACAAAGAGAACGGCGGCAAGCACGGTACTGATCGCCGGATTCGTGGCGGCCGTCGTCACGCAGACTGGCGGCGTCGCCTGGGTACCACCGCTCGAAATCAGCCGGTCCACGATCGACGGCGGCGGTGGGATGCGCGCTGTTGGTGGATCGTACGAACTCAGCGCAACGATCGGCCAACCGGATGTACGCTTGACGAGAGGTGGAGACTACCGATTGTCCGCAGCATTTTGGTTTCCGATTCCGCCGGGTGACTCCGGAGATGACGGAATGGTCGATCTGCCGGACTTTGCCGAGTTCCTGGGCTGTGCGAGGGGGCCGAATGGCGGTGCGCCGGCAACGGAATGTCGTGTCTTCGATGTGAACGAGAGCAAAACCGTGGACCTGGCGGACTTTGCCGAAGTACAGACTTCTTTTTCGGGGCCTTAGCAGCCTGTTGAAGAAGTCGCTTTCGGTTGCCCGGGTGTAGCGCCACCCCTTGTGGGTGGCGTCTTACTGTGGTTTTCGTCGCCCACAAGGGACGACGCTACATTGGTTTTCGTCGCCCACAAGGGGCGACGCTACATTTTTCATCGGCCTGTTAGTGGTTGGCGAGAGGCCGGTCCGCTTGGGAGTAGAGAAATGCAGTTCGGAGGATGGACCATGAGGTCGTTACCGGTTTCGATTCTACGCGTGGCGGCGATCGCTGCCTTGTCGGGCGCGCAGGTGCGAGGACAAGGTGTCGTCGACACGACATTCACATACCAGGGGCAACTTAAACGCGGCACCGTTTCCGTCACCGACGCCTGCGACTTCAAGTTCGCGCTCTTCAAAGCGCCGACCGGCGGAATCCCGCTCAGCCCAACCTTGGCGGAAACGGGTTTGCAGGTGACCAACGGTCTGTTCGACGTTCCGTTGAACTTCGGCGCCGCAGCGTTTAAGGGCGAACAGCGGTTCCTCGAGGTCGAGGTGATGTGCCCGGGCGACGCGGCCTGGACCATCATGTCACCGCGTCACGCACTGACAGCCGCGCCGTATGCGTCGGTGGCGTTGAAGACCATCGGTATTGACGGCAATTCCCTGGACGCGCCGGACGGAAGCCCGACCAACGCCGTCCAGGTGGACAACACGGGGAAGGTCCGCATGGAGAAGGGCGGTCTGCTGGTGTTCGATGATGGCGGACAGGGGATCAACCTGACCAGCGATTCGATCGAGTTCAACGAAGGCACGAGCGAAGATCCGGTCTACGACTACTTGAGCACCACAGATACCCACCGGTTCTGGACGGATGGTGCGCGCCGAATGGTCATCGACGCCACAGGTCGAGTTGGGATCGGCACGTTCACTCCGACGGCACGGCTGCACCTTGGCGGAATAGCCGGCGTGGACGGACTCATGTTCCCCGATGGAACGCTTCAGACAACCGCTTCGATAGGAGGCAGCGGCAGCAGCCTTTGGACGTTGTCCGGCAGTAACATCTTCTACACGGCCGGCAGGGTCAGCGTCGGCACAATGGCGCCGCAAGCCAGGCTCACCGTTGTTGATCCCGTATCCAATGCCATCGTTGGCGAATGCGTGGGCGAGGGAACGATGGGTGCCCTGGGACATGAATTCGGTGGGGTCTACGGCTACTCGACCTCTCCCAACGGCTACGCGGGCTACTTCGAGGGGCAGGGAGAATTCACCGGCAATCTGCGCGTTGGGGGGAGAATCGGCTTGGGGACGTCGTCACCCGCCCACCCGTTGCACGCCGTCGGTACCGCTGCCAATATCATCTACGCCAGGGGAAATGCCGCCTCAAGCTCACGGGCGGTGCGCGCAGAACTCGCCAGCCTCCACGGGTCGGCCGTGTCCGGAGAAGCGCTGGCGAGCACCGGAAGGGCCGCAGGCGTGGAGGGTGGAGCACAGAGTGCGGATGGAGTCGGCGTGCTCGGATACAACGACAACGATGTGGCTCCCGCGATCGCTGTCCGAGGCGTGACCGTCAGCCCGACCGGGTTCGGAGGGTACTTTGAGGGTCGCGGCTACTTCAGCCGCAGAGTCGGCATCAGCATCGAAGACCCCGCAGCCAAGCTACACATCGGCGGAACACCGGGGGTGGATGGCGTCATGTTCCCGGATGGTACGCTACAGACCACGGCGGCCTCGGGTGGTGGAGCGGGCATCTGGTCCGAGTCGGCCAACGGGATTCACTACAACCTTGGCAATGTCGGAATCGGTACGCCAAACCCACCGACCGGCGCGAAGCTCTGGGTCCTTGGGAATGCCCAAACGGGGATCAAGTCAGAGACGTCGGCCTCGGGCGGCTGGGCCGTTTGGGGCGTGGCCACACATGCCTCGTCCAACACCATCGGCGTGAACGGGACGGCGGCCGACAGCCCCGACGGCATTGGCGTACACGGCTGGGGTGGCAGTACGGGCGTCAAGGGGCTCACGATGAGTTACTCGGGCGCGACCTATGGCGTCTGGGGCGAGAGCACCAGTATCGATGGAACCGGCGTACATGGGTACCACAATGCTTCAAGCGGTCTCGGGTGGGGCGTCCACGGAATCACCGACTCGGAAACCGACATGGCGGCTGGTGTATACGGAGAAGCCACCTCAACCGTAGACACCAATCTTGTGGACAGAACCATCGGCGTCATGGGGGTCAGCCGGGGACGCGACGGGATTGGCGTCTATGGCCGAGCGGCAAACTACACCACCAACGATGCGACCTACGGCGGCGACTTCGTGATGGAAGGCAGATACGGCGCCGCAGTGCGCGGGATGGCCAACGCCACAACGGCGACCGCCATCAACTATGGCGGCTTCTTCGAGAGCAAAGGCGGTAACGGTCGTGGCGTGTACGCCAGAGCGACGGGCGCCAACGCGTTCGCGGGCTACTTCTCCGGACGGGCGTACATCAGCGGTGATGTCGGAATCGGTACGAGCGCACCCGGAAGGAAACTCGACGTAAAAGGCTGGACTCGCACACAGGTGCTCGAGATCGTCGGCGGGGCGGACTTGTCCGAACAGTTCGACGTCGAATCCAAAGGAGGGAAGGTTGAACCGGGGATGGTCGTCTCGATCGACGCCGATCAACCGGGGAAGTTGATCCTGGCTGACAGCCCGTATGATCGCAAGGTGGCAGGCGTCGTCAGCGGCGCGGGTGGTGTCCGCCCGGGAATGATCATGAGTCAGAAGGGCTCAGTCGCGGACGGAAAACACCCCATCGCACTGACCGGTCGCGTATGGACCTGGTGCGATACCGCTAACGGAACGATCCGGCCCGGCGATTTGCTCACAACATCCAAGACCCCCGGACACGCGATGAAAGCCGCTGACCATGCGAAGGCGCAAGGCGCCATGATTGGCAAGGCCATGACCAAGCTGGAGAAGGACACCGGACTCGTGCTGGTGCTCGTGTCACTTCAGTAACGACGTAATGTGCGAGCCGAAGATGCCTTTTGAATCAGTCAAACTCGACGTACGCGGGGCGAAGGCAAAGAAGCCCATGCCCCACAAGCAGCTCGGTTCCATCTTCCTCTGCATCGTCGCCGGCGTCTGGTCGCCGAGTTTGGGAGTTGCGCAACTTCCCGAGAGTGGCCTGTATGTGCCCGAGCTCGACGTCTTCGACCAAGCGATGCAGAACTTCATGCAGACCAACGGCATCGAAGCTGGCGTGTTGGGCGTCATGAAGAACGGGAACATTGTCTACCTTCGCGGATTCGGCTGGCGGGACCACACCCACACGACGCCGCTTCCCGAGAACGCGATGATGCGCCTGGCCAGCGTCACCAAGCCGGTGACGGCGGCCGGAATTCAAAAGCTGATCGACGCGAGAATGATCGATCCGCTCGACTTTGCCTTTAGCCTCCAACAGCCCGCGCCGGGTCTTCTGGAGTACGACCCGTTCGGCGGCCTCGGGGACTCGCGGCTACGTTCTATTACCGTACAACATCTGCTAACGCACACTGGTGGCTGGGACCGTGCCGTTGCAGGAGACCTGACCTACAGAGAGATTCGCATCGCCTCCGATATGAATGTCATCAGTCCACCGGGGCGGGTCAATACGGTCCGCTGGATCATGGGACAACCGCTGCAGTACAACCCGGGTACGCCCCCCTGCGACAACAACGGCAATCCCCCGGGCTGCTACGCAGGAACACAATATTCAAACATCGGCTACCTCCTTCTCGGGTTGATCCTCGAGCAGGAAAGCGGGATGGACTACATCAGTTTCATACGCCGTCATGTTCTCACGGAATCGATGTGGTTTCCCGCGTCAGAATTTGAGCTGGGCCGCACGTTCCCAGCGGACCGTAACCTGCGTGAGCCCTGGTATGACGAAGACGCGGCAGGGATCAACGTGTTCGATCCCTACACAATCCCCAACTTCGTACGAAGGCCCGACGGTAGTTGGGATCACGAGGCCCGCGTGGGGCAGGGCGCGCTGATCGCTAGCGCGGTGCCGCTGCTGCACTACCTAGAGACTTACACTGTTAACAATCCGAATATTGGAGCGCCGTTGACGCAGCGCATCCTGAGGAATCATGGGGGCTCCTTGGCTGGAACCAACACGCTGGCGAGACAGCGACCCGACGGCGTCAACTATGTGCTGCTTGTCAACAAGCGCAACCTCGCTGCCGGTGGAGTCTCATACTCCACCCAGTTTCTGACGGGATTCGATGCCGTACTCGACGCCGGTGGAATCAGCTGGCCTGCGTCGACCGTTGACGGCACATGGTTCGATTTCGCGTATGGCGGCGTCGAGGAAGGCTCCTACAACCGTCCGTACAACAGCATGGACGATCTGAGGCCGTCCAACGTTGGGTCGTTCAGCAAAGTGAGAATCAAGGAAAGCTCAAGTCGTTGGACGGGCGTCATCGACCAGCCAAACCTACGTCTGATGACGCTGAAGGGCGAAGTCGCAACCATCGGCCTGTAGCGAATCGTGATCAAGATGCAGAAGACAAGAATGACAATGGGAAAGAGCGTGCGAATGGCGGAGACCGGGGAGTGACAGGTAGCCGACTCATTCTCAGCGTGTCGTTGCTCTTCATTATCTTGTTCGCCCCAGCCGGTGCGCACGCTGCGTACCGCGCGCTGTCGGGCAACCTCAGTTCCTACCTCAACAACCTCTGCATTCCACCATCCGGTACGGAGGTTTTCGACGAGCCAAGCCCGTCGGACATGCTGGACTGGAAGGACGCGATCGATGCACTGATCGCCGAGGACTACCAGCTCGCCGCCGATCTTGCGGAACTGCAACTGTACGACCTGGTCCAGTTTACCGATGCAGGATCCGGGTGTGTCTACTACGTATTCATCGAGAAGCTCTGCCCCGCTACGCTCGGCTGCTTCGCCGGGCTCTTCTTTGACCCGGAACCGTGCCGGGGCCTGGGGACTTTCGTGTTCAATCCTCACAGTCGCCGCGCGCTGAACATCCAGGTGCCGCACGCCATCACCGACGAGGGGACGCGCCCGGAGGGAATCTCGATGTTCCTCCAACTCCAGGCGACATTCCTTCAGATCACCGGGACCACCCGATGTGCGAACGCCGCATCCGGATGCGGGGGACCGACTGGAGCGTGCGGGGGTTCCGGTCCATATCGAGTCTCTGACGTCGCCCACTACACGGAGAACTTCTACCAGGTCACCAGCACCAGAGTCCACGAACTTCTTCCGGAAGTCGTGGCGGTCAGCGTTCACGGGTTTGAGGCCTGCTCATCGTCGCTCGGAACCAACGTCGCACAGATCAACAACGGAACGGGATCGGGCGCGTGCGACGCCAGCAACGAACCCAACAGCCTGGCAACGCAACTGGCGGCTGAGTACAGAGTACAGATCAGCAACATGCAGTTTCCCTATCCCGGGCGCGGTGCGGCAAGCTGCAACCTGGCTCCGGGCGAACCCGCGGAACTCGAGCTGGCCGGGTGCCCGATCTTCTGTGGCGGCAGCAACGTCCAGGGTCGAGCCATCAACGGGTCGACCGGCACCTGCCCCAGGGGAACGTGCGATCACCCCGACCCGGAGGCGTTCATCCACCTCGAACAACTACCACCGTTGCGCATCGCGCCGCCCGGTCTGCCGTTTCCGTATCCTTACCCGGGGATGTCCTGGCAGATCACGATCGACGTCTTCGCCGCAACCTTCGACATACTCGAAACCTGGGTGGAGTTTGGGTATGGCGGGGCGGAGGTCGGCCATTACTGTCAACCCTATGACACAGTCGGCGAAGCTCTCCGAGACAGCGGTCTCGGCGCCACGGTTTTCGTCAAGGCGGGTTCATCGCCGGAGGTCGTGACGATCAACCAGCGTGTCACGGTTCGGTCTTACGGCGGGCCGGCCGTCATCGGCCGATAGGGGATTGGAATGAGCATAGTGCTGGAACAGGGAATTCGGCGGTGGTGGCGAGACGCGGCAAGTGCATTCTTGGTGCTGATGGCTGCGCTGGCAGGAAGCCGCGCAAACGCCGAGGTGTTCAACATCGAGATCGACTACATGGTCGATTCGGGGATCGGGGGGCACTCGCACCGTCCGTCGAACCACGAGATTGACGCCGTCGTCCAGATGTTTGCGTGCCAGGGGCATACGCTGAACATCATCGTGGACGATGTGCTCCCCCATTACACGCAGCTTCGCAACGACCCCAACAACTGCCGAAACGTATTCGGGTATTCCGGCGCGAACGGCAGCTTCGGGCGGCTCAAGCGCGATTTCTATGATCACGCGGGTGAAGCGGGGTGGCATTACTGCATCTTCGCGCACTTCATCGAGGATGCGGAGTGCAAGTTCAGCGGATCGTCGGGAATTGCGGAGATCGGCGGCGATGACTTCATCGTGTCGCTGGGCGATTTCGATAATGATATCGGCACGCCGTGGGACCGGGCCGCAACGCTGGCGCACGAGTTCGGTCACAATCTGGGGCTCTATCATTGCGGCGGTGCTGCGCCTTGCGGGGACCCGGATGACGACCCCACTTCGATCGGTCCACGACCTGTGAATCTGCCGAGTGTGATGAGCTACTTCTATCAACTCAGGGGCGTGCGCGCGAACCTGGAGTGCCAGGGGCTCGTTCATCCGGGGTTGACGCTGTTCAAGAACCTCGATTACTCGCACGGATCGATGTGTACGTTGAATGAAGCGTTTCTCGACGAGTTGTACGGCAGCGGGCTGCGCTCGGTGGATTGGGATTGCGGCGGGACCATCGGTGGGGTGGTGTCGCAGGACCTCAATGAAGACGCCGACGGCTGGTGCGGGGCGGTCACGGGTCTTCATACGCTCAGGGATTTCGATGAGTGGGCCAACATTCGAGACCATACGAGAGTGGAGCACGCGCTCCTGAGCGATCTTCCGGTCTCTCGTTGCGTCACGTCGAGCGAGGTCCGCGCGCAGCAAGTCAAACGAGGCGGCTGCCCTCAGCCAGCGGTTGTCGTGGAAGCCTGCTTCCCTGGAGAGATGGTCTACGCAACAGGCTCCGGGATGCCGGGGGCGGTTGGAACGTGCGATGATCCCTTTCCGACGGTGGAGGCTGCCAAGAACGCCGCACCGGCCGGGAGCATACTCCAGCTCACACCCCGCGTCTACCGCGAGCGGGTGCCGCTGATCCTGCAGACGCAAGTGACGATTTCTTCGCGCGGAACGGCTGTCATCGGGACTACGATTCCGTGACGTGTAGTCCGCGCGGTTTGACTCTCTGGGCGAACAGAGATGCGATTGGTTCAGCCGATCCGCTGTTAGGGTACGGACGTCGCGTCATCGTTTGGGCGCTCGAGCCGAATTTGGAAGGGCTCCGCCGCACTGGGCCTTTCCCACGCGTCGTAAAGTTGAACGATGATGCGCAGGGTAGCCATCGTACGGTCATTGTCCAAACCGAGTGCTTTCTCAGTGGTCGCGAGGCTGGAAAGTAGGCGCTGTTCTGCTTCGTCGAACCGACCAACCTTCAACAGGCATTCTCCGTAGCACCGCTCGAAGAACCCGCCAATCCAGTGCCCCGGGGGCAACGCCTTCTCGGTCGCCGTTCGCACGGTCTCAAAGAGTGCGAGTGCTTCGTCGAGCTTTCCGAGGTCCGCTTTCGTTCGAGCGAGGTTGTTGGCGGCGACGAGCGTCTGTTGACACTCCCATCCACACGACTGCGCGTACCGTTGAACAACTCCTTCATAGAGGCGTTCCGCCTTCTCGTTATGGCCTCCCTCGCGGTAGAGCAGTGCCAGGGTGCTGACGGAAGACATGGTGTTTGGATGGTCGTCCCCGAGCTTGGCGCGGCTGCCATCCAGCGCGGCCTCGACGAGTCGTATAGCGTCCGGCAATCGATTCATGTAGTAATACATGAGGCCGAGGTCATTGGTTGTGGACAAAGTGTGACGGTGTTTTGGGCCGAGTATTCGAGTTTGCTCATCCAGAACTTGTTCGAATAGCTCGATCGCTTCCTCATATCGCGAGAGATCGCCGCGCATGCGTGCGAGGTGCTTCATCAGGTTCAGTGTGGCGGGATGGCCCTCGCCATACGTCGCCCTGTACCCGTCCATCGCTTCAACGTAGAGGGGTTCAGCCTTCTCAAATCTGCCCGCGCTCGTGTAAAGGACCAGGATGGTGGTTAGCGAAGCGAGTGTGTCGGGGTGATGGGCGCCGAGAGCGCTTCTGTGTGACTCCAACGACTCCACGGCTACGGCCTCGGCCTTCTCGTGTTCTCCACGGGCACTGTAGTTCAGTGCCAAATGGTCCAACACTCTCATCGTGAGCGGATCCGTGGCGCCGAGCTCGCGGCGAGCGCGATTCAGTGTATCGACGAGCAGCGTGTGGGCTTCGTCAGCGCGTCCTTGGAGGTACCTGAGGGAACCCAGCTTGCTCTGGGACGCAAGTGCGGGCGCGCTATTGTGCCCGTGCGTCGCGCGGTTCACTTCGAGCGCCCGCGTCAAGTGTTCTTCGGCTTTGTCGTGCTTCCCGATGTGAAGCAGGGCCATGCCCAACGACGTGCGAACGGAAGCCTCGATCGACTCGTCGGCGAATCGGACGAAACTCGAGGAGGCGTCGAGGATCTCCTCGAGGGTCATGTCCGGATCGGCGATGTCGAAATCGTCGGCCGCGCCGAGTACATACGTGGTGAGGAATTGATTGGCGGATTCCGTCATCCTCGCCTGGTGCTCCGCGTTGCGGTACAGCGTCCATGCTACAACCGTCGAGACCATGACCACGAGAACCAGCAGTCCCGCCAACGCGAACGGAGCCTTGTGGCGGCTCACCATTCTCGAGATCTGATACATGGCACTTGGAGGGCGGGCGAGAATGGGCTGATTCGCCAGATAGCGCCTGAGGTCATCCGACAATGCGGCGGCGCCTTGATATCGGCGGTCCCGCTCCTTGGCCAATGCCTTGCGGACGATGTTCTCGGGATCGCCGCCAAGCGCGCGGTTGATCTTGCTGGGTCTCTGTGGCGGGTTGTCGCAAATGATGCGAATGGCCTCGGGGAGCGTTGCGCGAGAAAGGTCGTACGGAAGCTGATCCGTCAGCAGCTCATAGAGCACAACGCCGAGCGAATACACATCGCTGCGCACATCGATGTCATCGGTGTTGCCGCGTGCTTGCTCCGGACTCATGTACGTGAGCGTTCCCTGGACCCGGCCTACGTCGGTCACGATCGTCGTTACCGCCACGTCCGCGTCGGTGATTTTCGCCAGGCCAAAATCGAGGATTCTCGGATTGCCCTCGTCATCGATGAGGATGTTGGAAGGCTTGATGTCGCGGTGGATAACGCCGCGCTGGTGGGCGTAACTGATCGCGTCGCAAATCCGGCAGAACAGTTCCATGCGCGCGGTCTTGGAAAGCTCTCGCCGGCGGGCGAACTCGGTCAGCGGTAGCCCGGAGATCAACTCCATGGCAAAGAAATGCCGGCCGTCGTCGGTGCCGCCCGCTTCGTGGATGGCCGCGATGGCGGGATGCCTCAGCCTGGCCAGCGCCCGCACCTCGCGCTCGTAGAGCCTGAGTCGGTATTGGTCCACGTGTGCACCGCCTCGGACCACCTTGAGGGCCACCTCGCGCTGCGGGCTCTTCTGGATGGCCCGGTAGACCACGCCCATACCGCCGTAGCCCAGGACACCGACCAGCTCAAACCCACCGATGTGCCGGCCGATCAGACTCTCTGCGTGATCCTGCGTGAAGAGGATCGCGACCTCTTCGCTGCTCGGGGATTCAAGGAACCCGTCGGCCCGCCCCTCGAAACTCAATAGGGACTCGACTTCGGACCGGATCGTGGCGTCGCACAGGCTGTCCAGGAACGCGGACCGTTCGGAGGGTGCGAGGGCGCGAGCGGCTTCGAGGAGTTTCTCGACTTGCTGCCATTGGTCCTCTGTCATCACGCGCTCATCTTGCGCAGGAGCCAGAGTTTCGCAAAGCTCCAATCGCTCTTGACGGTGCGCACAGACACGCCAAGCGCCTTCGCCGTGTCCTCAACGCCCAGGCCTGCGAAGAAACGCAATTCCACGACGCCGGCCTTACGCTTGTCCTGCGCTGCCAGCGCCGTCATCGCTTCGTCCAACGCGATCAGGTCCACACCCCGCTCCTCGAAGACAGCCAGGGATTCGTCAAGTGGAAGTGAACCTTGCCCGCCGCCTCGTTTCTTGCGGCCGCACGCGCGAGCGTGATCGACGAGAATATGTCGCATTACTGCCGCGGCGACGCGAAAGAAATGACCTCGGTCGTTCCATTGCTGCGGCTCACCGCGGAACAGGCGCAGATAGGTTTCATGAACCAAAGCGGTCGGCTGAAGCGTGTGGTCCGAGCGTTCGTCCCGCATGCAACGGTCCGCAAGCCGGCGGAGCTCGCCGTAAATCACCGGCAGAAGCTCGGCGGAAGCCGCACGGTCACCGTTGCTCAAGGTGGCCAGAATGCGTGTGATGTCCGCTGGCGCCGGGGTGCTCACGACCGTGCCTCTAGAAAACTTCGAAAAGACCCGAAACGATCTGCCCCGGGATGGAGTAAAGAGCGCTGCTAATGGGTGAAGCAGGGTCTTAACTCCCGGAGCAACGACAGCCGTTTCTGAGTATAGCGGAAAGGCTGTCTGCGGATCAAGCGCTCACCAGTACGCACCGAGGGGGCGCAATACTCGGACTGTGCAGTCCGGGTGATCAGGGCCTCGCCGTTGTTCTGTTGCACTGAATGGGCCGTGCGACATCGGGTCCGGGTGCGAAGAAGCACTGCGTCAGTTTCGCGGCGTGGCGTCGGAAGCGCAGAGTGACGGAGTTCATAGGGCAGATTCGTTCCTTCTGCGCCTGCCATCAACAGAGCCGGAATAATCGCAACGGGTAGGAAGGGCCGCCTTCACTCCTGCAACGTGAGTCGGCTGTGCGCCCGGTCCGTTCGGGCGAAATGTCCCCGTTGGAAGCGTGCCATCAAGTAGCGGAGCCAGAGAATGTCAATCTTGAGTCTTCTTGTGATCGTTTCCACGTTCTTGGGACAAGCTGAGTCCACAGACGCTGCGTCGGGGCGTGCTTCGAGACCCACCGTTGCACACTCGGCGCAGCCGACACGCATGGTGCCACCGCCGGAGGTGACACCGGCTTCGATCACGGTCACCGCGATCGCCCGCCCGATCGACAAATCCTCCAGCGGTCAGGGTCAGATGTCGCCCTTGGACGTCTACTACGACAGCGTCACCTCTCCTCCGGTGAGCTACGTGGATATATTCGAGGTGCAAACCGGTCAAGCCGGCAGCCATGAGGAGGTCGGGGATGCCGTTGTAACCTGCAATGGAGCGGAGTTTCTCCTTGAGCAACTCGACTTCTATGCCGGAACCGATACGCCGCCGGCCGTGATACAGATCCGAGTCTACGACGAGCAGGTCAATCTGCTCACCGCCGTGAACACAACGCTCGACACCGCCGGCGACCAGCTTTGGCGTATCCAGCTTGCATCTCCTGTGACGGTACCTGGATCCTTGACGGTTGATGCGCTGACCCTACCAGGATCGCCGGTCGTGCGCTTTCATACCGCCGACCAGGTGATTACGGGCACGAACTCCAACAGTGCGATGCTCCTCGACTATGCTTGGGAGGATGTCGGCACGAACATCTTGGCGTTCGCGCTGCTGGGTTCAACGGCTCCGCCTACCTACTCGTGCACCGTTACTGCCGACTGCCCCAACACCGACCCTTGTCAGGAGGCGTTCTGCGAATTGGACACTTGCTTCTACATACCGCTCAACGGCATTTTCTGTAACGACGAGAATCCATGCACGCCGAATTCCTCCTGCGTCTTCGGGGAGTGCCTCGGATCGGGCAGCGCAGATTGCGACGACGGAGATCCTTGTACGGTTGATTCCTGCGACCCGGTACCCGGATGCAACAGTCAGGTCATCCCGGCCTGCTGCCAGATCGACGCAGAATGCAACGACAACAACGCCTGCACGACAGACATATGCCATGTGGGAACGTATTCGTGCGAGTACAATCGTGACCTCTCTTGCCCCACCTGCGCCCCTGGATGTCGTTGGGAAGTGGCAAGCTCTAGTTTGATAGCTGGATCCTCACCTTACTTGCCTGACGTGGGGGAACCTGCTGAGTGTGAAGACGCCCCAGACAAAGGTCCAGATATCTTTTCAGATTTTGTGGCCACGGGAGTACTCGTGGACGACGTCTGCATAGCCTCTGCTGCGGGGGATGCCCCTATTGGTTCAGGCCTCACGCTGAAGATATATCCGGACAACAACGGAAAGCCCGGTGCCGTCCCCGTCTGTCAGTCGGGCTTGACGCAGGGGAACTGCGCCGACGTGGGTGTTGTTGGAACCACTCCCATTGAAACTTGCCCGTATGTGCTCGATACACCATGCGGCGCTCTGAACAACGGGGAGACGTTTTGGGCCGAATTCTCCTGCGAGCCCGCCACCGTCTGCAACCTCGGGGCGATTGTCATACAGGAGGGCGACCCATCCGGGAACGATTTCTCGTGGGTTAAGGTGGGCGCTGACTTTCTTCCGGTCGGGGGCGACATCATGGCTTGCTTCGGCGACGCTGCCAGCGCCACTCCACCGCCGCCGGTTATGGGATGTTGCGCCGATGACTGCGGGGGCACTACGTGCTCACCGACCGAGTTCAAGGACTGTCCAAGCATTTGGTATGTTGATGATCCCACCTGTGCAGAATCCTGCTTGCCGGTCGTTGGCAATACCTGCGATACTGCAATCCCCATTGTAACTTCACCTCTTCCAGGCGGCCTACCCGGAGAGGAAAAGCGGTTGGCAGTAAACAACCTTTGCAGCACATCAACTGCGCCCACCGCGGTGAATGGGCTCGACCCGGGCGAGACTTTGGAAAATGATGTGTGGTACGCATATACCTCTTCGGGTACGGGGCGTGTACATATCGGTTTCTCCAGCGATGACACCGGCGCTGTTCCGGTGGTGGCGGTCTATCACAACTACATAAACCCGACACAGGCGTCCTGCCCTGGAGACGCCGGGTTCGAGCAGCTCGGGGACGCGGCAGTGGGTGGCTTTCTGAATGTCGGTTCTGGTTCTAGGTTTCACAACGGCACGTACGTCACTCTCTCGCATGGTGACACCATCATGATCCGGATGGGAAGTCTCAACGGCGGTGTTCTGGATGACGCAAGCATTCGCCTGACATTCACGCCACAAGATCGCTGTGCCTGCGACAACCACTGCGAAGATGGAAACCCGTGTACGCTCAACACCTGCAGCCCGACGACCTACGTTTGCGAACAGACGCCCGAGCCGTTGGGGAAGGACTGCGACGACGGCAACGCCTGCAACGGCATCTCCCAATGTGACGGGGCCGGTGCGTGCGTGGGCAGCACCGCGCTCCCCGGTGCGAACAAGATCTGTCAAGGCGGGCCATTCGTGGGACAACAGTGCGCAGACGACGCCTGGTGCCAGACACTCCACCTTACTGGATGTCCTACTATTCCTACGTCGACCTACGACGACCCATTGGCCGCGTGCGTCACGCCGACCGTACCCTTTCAGCCTTGTCCCGACGCTAGGGTGTGTGATGATACGGTGTCTAATCCGGCGTTTCCTTTGAGGTTAGGGCTGTGCGTTCCGCGTTGCATCGACGACGTGGACTGTGATAACGGTACGGCGCTGGACGGCACAGAATCCTGCCAGGCGTACCGATGCGGTGGTGACACAACGACGCCCGGTACTCCGTGCGTTGTTCCGGGCGATTGCGCCGGCGCGGCTCCGACGTGTGTGGGTGCCTGCCAACCGGATCCCATTCCGCCGAACTTCTGCCTGAGTATGAATGGGCCAGGAACCGTGCGTGCCGGGATCGGGAGTGGCCCTAGGGATGACATCCAGATCAAGAGTGGTCCGGTTTCGGCATTGGTCTTCGGAGCGCTCTGGATCGACAGCGATCTAAACCTAACCTGTGATCCACCCGCCCTTCCTGATGATCGTTGGGTGGTCGAATTCCATGCGAACGTCAACGGTGAACTCGGCGGTTTGCTGCACTCCACGCCTCTTGTCATCAGCCATCGGTCTCTGGCGCCCATTCCAGTCGGCGAGGTGTGGGTGTACGACATGACGCTCTCCGAAGCGTTCGTTCCCGGGGCGTTTCCGGCTGATGTGTTCATCACGATCGCACGGGCTCCGGAATTGCCGGTCACGAATTGCGATTCCCATATTGTAACGACCGAAGAAGGGAATGACTTTGGGTATCATAGTGGTGCGCCGTGGGCGACCACAGATGATATCGCGATTTGCCTCGACGCGGCCTACAATGTCCCGCCGACACCAACCGGCGCATGCTGTACAGTCGAAGGCGTGTGCGGAGACTCTCACACGTTGGAGCAGTGCGTATTGCTGGGTGTCCCCATAGAATACTGGGAACCGGGTATGAGCTGCTCTGAGAGCATATGCCCGTCGATTCCGACGGTGAATGACACTTGCGCGTTCCCCATCGTCTTCAGAGAAGGGACAAACGTGTTTTCGAATTCCGGGGCGACAGAGAACCCGGGCAATTCCTGCGGCACGGGCCCCGCCAGTTGCTACCAGACGGACGCGGCCTGCGACGGTGAACTGAAAGTCGAGGTCATACGGAGCGTCATTGACGGATTGATCGAAACCGCTGTTATCGGCAGAGCCGACGGACAGAGTGGATCGGCGAAGAGTGCGGCCGCGTGCGTTGATCTGTGTTCCGACCCACCGCTCAGCATTCCCGTCCGCAAGGGCGAGTCCGTGCAGCTCGTTCTCACCGGCGCGACGCCGCAGGATCAGGGCAAGGTGGTGGT
>JAJDDV010000045.1 GCA_029260135.1 Phycisphaerae bacterium
CGCGGAGTCATGGCTGTTGCATTAGTTCGTGCCAAGGAGAGAAGCCGTGTGTAATAGAGCGATGTGGCCTGGTGTTCTATGCGTTCTTGTCGGTGCGGCACCGTCGATGGGCGCCACGATTTACGTCGACGCCTCGGCTACGGGCGGTGGAGCGGGTGCGGACTGGGCCAACGCCTACACGACCATCTCTGCAGCTTTGAACGCACCTCCGCAGGCCGGCGACGAGATCTGGGTGGCCGCGGGGACGTATGCCGGAGGCATCTCGCTGGTCAATCAGGTTGCCCTTTACGGCGGGTTTGCAGGGTACGAGACGAATCGAAGCCAGCGTGCCCCGCGGGCCAACCTGACGTACATCAACGGCGGTGTTCAGGCGATCAAGAGTATCGACGACGATGCAACGACCATTCTCTCCGGATTCGTGATCACAGGCGGTAGCACCGCGCCGGTAACCTCAACGGGATCGGACACGTATGGCGGCGGGATGTACCTCGAGAACAGCAGTGCGAGGATCGATCAGTGCGTGTTCACGGCGAACACCTCCCAGTCGCTCGGCGCAGCCGTGGCGGTTTGTGGCGGCTCACCGAGCTTCGAGAATTGCATCTTTCATGGCAATACAGCCACGTGGTCCGGCGGAGCGGCGTATATCCGCGACGAGGGCACACCGACGTTTCTGAACTCGTTGTTCTACGACAATCAGGCGATGGAAGGCGGGGCTATTGCCAGCGCTGGCGCTGGCACGACATTCATCAACTGTACGTTCGCAAAGAACAAAGCGTTGGAACCACAGAACAGCGTTTCGGGTCGGGGCGGAGCCATCTGGGACGGGGGTGGTCTGGTGGTGCTTCGCAATTGCATCATCTGGGACAACGAAGTGAATGAAGCGGGCACCGAGAGTATCTACAACATTCCATCATCCGGTACGACAACGGCGACCTACAGCAACATCGAGCTTACATCCGGCGTCTGGCCGGGAACGGCGAATATCAACGCCGATCCGTTGTTCCTGAACTCGGATCCCGCCGTCGGCAACTACCAACTCAGGTACGGATCGCCGAGCATCGATGTGGGTGATCCGAGTGACGACGGCGCTGGCCAGACGGACATCGACGGAGATGCTCGCGTTTCCAACACCGTGATCGACATGGGTTCGGGCGAATTCACGGACTGCAACAGCAACAATGTGGTCGATCTCTGCGATTTGAGCTGTTCGGGCGGCGGCGGCAACTGCGGTCCGACCGGCTGCGGGACGAGCGCCGACTGCGGTTCCAACGGTATTCCTGACGAGAGCGAATCGTGCTCCGTGGCGGATGCACCCACGAACGAGCCCAACGGTGTAAAGAAAAATCGATACGTCTCGTTTGTCCCGGGGAATCTGGGACGTCACGTGGCGTTGCGTGTGACGATTCAGAGTCTCCCGTCGCCCTTTCAGTCGTTTAACGGCACGAAGATGTGGGTGGCCGCTCCGGTGGACACTTGCGAGAACGGCGCCTTTACGACACCGCCTTGCAGCGGCCCATCGGATACGTTCTGGGCGGCGAGGCTGAGTTGCGATCCGGTCTACCTGGATTGGAGTTCGTACGGCACGGTCCACGTGTACGACGACGAGGTTCTTCCCGGTGGTACGTACGCAGTCCAGGCCATCGACTGCCTGTGTGACACCGGAACAGAGACCGACTTTTCAGCGTCGCTTCAGCTACGAACGGTCGGCGTCTGGGGTGACGTGACGGGCGGCTACGTCGGCGGAGCATGGACGGCACCGGATGGTATCGCGGACATCGCAGACGTTACGGCCGTACAGGAGCGGTATATGAACTACTCGACGGCTCCGACCAAGGCCCGAACCGACATCGATCCGGATGTGCCGAATCGGCTGGTCAACATCAGCGACCTATTTACGGCATTGGATG
Source organism: Phycisphaerae bacterium (assembly GCA_029260135.1). Classification (GTDB taxonomy): domain Bacteria; phylum Planctomycetota; class Phycisphaerae; order UBA1845; family UBA1845; genus OFTM174. The sequence goes on from JAJDDV010000045.1 coordinate 1,908, forward strand.
CGTCGAACGGTACCCCGTATCCTTACAACGGCCCGACCTCGTGCGGAGGCGGCGGTGGAGGCGGTCCCGAGTAATTATCCGGCAGGTTGGCTGTGACTTCAGAGGAGCTTCGGAGACCGAGCCACACTGAATGGAGATCTTCCGATGAAGAAGCGAATGACATTCCTCGGCGTGATACTGTGGTGTTTGCCCACGAGCGCTGCCGTGATCTACGTCGATGCCGACGCGAAAGGAGCGGGTAACGGGCAAAGCTGGACGGACGCCTATACTTCGCTGTCCACGGCGATCACGAGTGCCACGACCGGCGATGAGGTCTGGGTGGCCGAGGGTGTGTACCGGCCGATCGTGCTCAAGAGCGGAGTGAAGGTCTACGGTGGCTTCGCCGGAACGGAGAGCGCGGCCTCGGCCAGCGATCCCGTCGCGCACCGTACCATCATCAGCGGCGGCGGCACGCGCCGGGCGGTCCGAAGCCTCAACGACGACGCCTCGACGGTACTGAGGGGCTTTGTCATCAAGGACGGCATGAACCGGGATTGGACCCAGGCGGGCGGAGGCATGTATCTGCACAACAGCAGCGCCGTGTTCGCCTTCTGCGACTTCCGGGACAACAGCGCGGTGTTTGGCGGCGGGGCTGTGGCGATCTACGGCGGCGGAAGCCCGACATTTGTCAACTGCCGGTTCCTGGCAAATGGTGGCGGCAACGGTCGCCCCACGCCGGCCGGCGGTGGTGCGGTGTTCAATCGCAACGGTTCGCCGACGTTTGCCAACTGCCTGTTCCATGGAAATACGGGCGGTGACGGAGGTGCGATTGTAACGCTGGAGGGTACACCGAGGCTCATCAACTGCACCCTCTCGGAGAATGAGGCGACCAAGCGACGTGGCGGAGCGATCTTCGACAACGCCGGAGGCGCGGTGGTTCGCAACAGCATCCTCTGGGGCAACCGATCCGCGAAGTCGGAGGCTCCCGAGATCTACAACAGCACGGAGATCGGTCGTTCCACGGACGTGGCTCACAGTGACGTCCAGGGCGGCTGGCCCGGCCAGGGGAACATCAACGCCGATCCGAAGTTCGCCGGTGCAGCCGCCAGCGACTTCCGGCCGCAGAGTTCGTCCCCTTGCGCCGGGGGCGGGGTCCGTGCGATGCTACCACGTGACCTCGCCGACCTGGACTGGGACGGCGACACGTCCGAACCGCTTCCGATGGACTTGGGTCACTCCGCTCAGACCACCGGAACCGCCGTAGATATGGGAGCATACAAACGGGCTCCGTGACCATGCACAGATCGGTGAAAGGCGCCGGACATAGGAGCTACGCACCTGATCGCTCAGGCTCGGCATGTTGTTCGCGATCAGACCAAGATCGAAGAGTAGTACAGTGTGTAAACCAGCCTGCGTCGCGGGGTGAGCCGATGACACTTCAGGAAGTTATGTCGCGGCGCTCCGCTTCGAGCGTCAGTGAAGGCACGTGGCAGTCTTCTTCGTACCCTTGGTTGCAGTTGCAGAATCTGGATGGGTGCGGTTGCCCGCAGCGCGGACATGTGCCCGCGAGAGCGCCAAGCAAGGAGGGAGCCGCTCGCCAAGTATCCACAGCGGGTCGCTATGCGATTGTGCGAGATGAGGGGCGTCGTTCCGGCACGGGTATCGGTGTTCCTACCGGAAACGCCCGAGAACGTAGTTCTTCGCCCGGATGGGGCTTCTGGGTGGCACGGGTCCAGAGTCGTTGGCGCAGCGCACCTCATCGCTTGTGCCACGCGCCAGAGTAGTGCGCCCGCTGGCACTCACGGGAGAATTCGACGCTTCAAACGGACGATAGGCTTCCTTCGCTGTGTCGTGGAGACTAGCGCCGCACGGTCTCTTGCCGTCACTCGACGGCCTCCTGTGCACGACACGGCCGCGCAAAGATCGACGGGCCAGTACACCCTTTCCTGCGAGCGAGCGATCGGTAACACGAGCGTGCCTGGCTCATTCAAGCAGGCAAACAGCTATTTCTTCTGACCGCGTCTCACTTGGCATTCATCCGGAATCCCGTCACCAGAAGGAAAGGCGAGAGGAAGCACGTCCTGGCTGTGACCAGAAGCGATATCACATTCGTCGGGAATGTCGTTCTTGTTGCAGTCCGGCTCGCACTCATCGGGAATGAAGTTGTCGTTGCAGTCCTCTGCCGTTCCGGCGTCGAATTCGCATGAATCTGCCAAGCCGTTGTCGTTACAGTCTTCGCAATCGTCGGGAAGGCCATTATCGTTGCAGTCGTTGCCGATCAGTTCGCACTCGTCCGGGACGTTGTTGGCGTTGCAGTCGTTCTCGTGGTCCGTGAAGACGTAGACGGCGCCCGATCCTTCGCCGGCATGATCGTCACGCGTGTCGCCCAGCACTACGGTTTGGCCCATGGCTGCGACCGTACACCGATACTCGCGACCGGTGGCATTGGAGCCAAAGTGCCGGGCGCTGAGTCTCCAGTTCGAGTCGTCATGGTCAAGCACGTTGACCGTGCATCTGCCGTAGCCATAAGGTCGATCTTCGGATGCGACGACGAGTCGCGTAGAGTCCATCAGGTGAATCGACTCTCCGAAATACGAGCGGGCGAACTGTCGAGGCAGAGAAAGCCTGTCGGTTGGAAACCAGGCATTGGCGACTTGCTCGAAGACGTATACGGCTCCGGAGAACTCACGGACAGTACTGTCGAGACGGGCACTCGCGAAGAGGATTCCGTCGCCCAGCGCAATCTCGACGCCGAAGCCGCTGGCGTCATAGCCCTCGGGTGGTTCGAGAGAGGCCCGCTCAACCCAAGCGTCGCCGGTCTTCTCAAAGAGGTAGATGCGGCTGCGTTCGCCCGTCCTGGGATGAATGTATGCTCCGACAGCGATCATGTCTTCGAAAAGGGCTACGTCCGCACCGAACCGTTCCTCATCTCGGCCGGAGGGTGAGACCAGGCGAGCACGCTGCGCCCACTCGTCTCCGGCATATTCGTAAACGTACACGGCGCCTCGGCTTGCACCCGAGCCCGTAGCCAATGAGGCGCCCACGACCAGTTTGTGCGCATCGACCGCCATCGCCTGACCGAAACTGCGCAGGTCGGGATCGTCACAGGGCGCCAGTTTGGCAGCCTGCTTCCAGGCACCATCTGCATGGCGGTATACGTAGACGGTGCCCGGCGCAGCCGTGCTGCTCCCTGAATCGGCTCCAACAAACAGCCACCGTCCATGCACGGCCACGGTCCTGCCGAAACGGTCGAATCTCGACAAATCCAGTGGCAACAACGTCTGTACGTGCTTCCACTGAACGCCATCGAAGTGAAAGACATGAGCGGCACCGGCGCCATCCCATCTCATGTCAGAGCCGGCAGCGCCGACGACCAGAACGTCGTCGTGTAACGCAAGCGCGCCTCCGAACGAGTCGCGAGCCGCCGGCTTGTCGGCGAGTAACTTCCAGGTCTCCAGCCCGGAGGCGCATGCGTCGAGAATTCCGTCCGAGTTGCAGTCCCGCATCCCGTCGTCGCGTATCTCGCACACGTCCGGCGTGCCGTTGCCGTTGCAGTCCGCTTTGCATTCGTCCGGTACGCCGTTTCCGAGACAATCCATCGATGCGCCCGAGTCGAGATCGCATTCATCCGGGGTCCCGTTCGGCTGACAATCCGCACTGACGTCAGCGGGGATGTCGCACACATCGGCCATCCCGTTCACGTTGCAGTCCGGTTCACATTCGTCCGGAACACCGTTGGGTTGGCAGTCCATGCTCGAACCCTCCGCAATTTCGCAGTCGTCGGGAATTGCGTTACCGTTGCAGTCATTGTGTGTGACGTACGATGTGGCAACGGCGATGAAGGTGCGGTCGCAGTTGAGTGCAATGGCTTCGGGGCTGGCGGTCATGTGAATGACTGCGTCACCTCCCGCGACGGCAGCGTTAAACACATTGGCCGGTACGACCAGCGTTTCCGTATCGTCGATATATGAACAGAAATGAGCATCGTGAACGAATACCGTACCCACCGTCGTGTCATTAATCGAGGCGGTTACAAAGCGAGAGAAGGAATAGAGAGCGGAATTGGCCGTGAACGTCAGGCGAACATCGCCGGCAGCCAGCGGAGGTGCAGGAATAACGTGCGACTGCTCATGCGCTGCATGAAAGGGCTTGCGCGGGCGTGACTCGTTCTCGAACCAGCCGGTCAATTGGCATGCATCGGAGATGCCATCACCCTGGCAGTCCGGGCTTGTACCTGCCAGAAGGTCGCAGGGATCCGGAACGCCGTTGTCGTTGCAGTCACCCTGACAGTCGTCGGGAATGCCATCCGAGTTGCAGTCCGTGCTCGACAACGAGCTGACATCGCAGCGGTCATTGACGCCGTTGCCGTTGCAGTCGGGCTGGCACTCATCAGGGATACCGTCGGCATCGCAGTCGGCGCTGCTGAGAAGGGCGATGTCCTGGTCGTCGGCGCTGCCATTGCCGTTGCAGTCGTTTCGGAATCCATGGTAAACACGAACCGCGCCGGCGTATGATCCGTTCGTCGGATCTTTCGAATCGCCAAACAGAAGCGTATCTCCGACGAGAACCACTCCGCCGTCGAACGAGCCGTCGTAGGTGGCGCCGGAGCCGAGAAGCTTCACCTCCTGGACCCACCCCAACTCTGTCCTGGAAAAAACGTACGCAGCCATGCGGGGCACATCATCCGACTCGAATACGTGGGCGGTTGTAGCCACAGTGTCACCATCGATCGAGACGGTGTCGCCGAACAGATCGTAATCATCCGGATCCGAGGCCGTCAGCCTGACAACCTGCGTCCATTGACCGTCGTGTCGCTCATAGAGATAGACGGCGCCCGCCCCAGAGAAGCCTTCGACGTAGTCGCCGTGCGAGCCGATCGCAATGCGTTCATTCGCGATCGCAACCGAGTGGCCGAATGACCTCGTGTGAAGGCTTGGTGCCGCCATTTTCGCGGTTTCGGTCCAACGGGAACCGTTCCACTCGAAGACGTACACGGCGCCAGGACCGTCCCACCATGACCCGCCCGGACCTGTGTGCCCCTCCTCTCGGGCGCCGATCACCATGAGATTCCCATCCATCGCCACATCGATGCCGAAATGGTCGTGCCAATACGCGTCGGAGGCGGTGAGCTTCTGAAAGAACGTCCAGCCGTTCGGCCCGCGACGGTACACGTAGGCCGCCCCGGTCTCGCCGTAACGGTCACATGCCAAAGAGGCAAAAGGGTCCGAGACTACAAGAACGTCACCCTCCAGCGCGACGCTCGAGCCGTACAGACTCTTTGGGCTGAGGTCTGGCGGAAACAGCATTTCCTGCTGGTGCCATCCAACTCCGTCGTATTCGAATACATAGACGGCATCGGTTGTGTTCTGGCCGTCCCCACGTCCGGAGGCGCCAACGACGACGGTGCCGCCCTCAACGTCCAGCGCATATCCGAAGAAATCCGACTCGTCCGTGTCCGACCCGACGATCTTGCCTTCCTGGGCCCAAGTCCTGCCGGTTCGGCGAAAGATGTATGCGGCACCTGCGTAGTTGTTCTGCCAGCGCGCGCCTGCTACGACGACGTCGCCGTGGGCGGCCACCGCGTCGCCGAGCCGATGGTGGTCTTCTCCGCCATCGGCGAGAAGCAAGGTCTGAAACGCCCAGCCGACCCCGTTATTGTCGAGACGATTGTTCATGTTGCGAACGGGTTGCGCAGTACTCCGTGACACGATCAACGAGCACAACGTGGCCGCAATGAGCATGGTGAGCTTACCAAGACGACGTCGCATCTGAGTACTCCTCACATAGGCCGCCGGAATGGAATGACCTGGACCGAAACGTCATAGTCTCTCTGACCAGAAAACTTGCGGCGTACAAACAGACAGAGATCGGCTTGGCTGAAGGCACGGCTTGAATCTAACGCACATAGCACCCTCCGAACACGTAGCATGACGCCTTACGAGACTCGGGGCGACGCGAACCTAGGACAACATAGTGTAACGACTTCGAAGCACTCATTCAACCCGTGCCAAGCGTGGAACACAGGTGACACCGGGCGATTCATCATGGATGGTGACGACAGTGCAGATGAAAAGCATAAGTGTGGAAAGCGTCTGCGAGGGCGATGCCACCGCTATGAGCCGAATGTCGACACGAAGGCTGCGCAGTCGTCCGCATCCGCATCCCAGTCAGGTGTACCAGACCCGAGTTTGGAGCAGTAAAGTGATACTGCGGCCAGTCCGGAGCCAGTGAGGCAATGCTAAAGATGTGCCACATCGATGGGGTCGCGTAATATCCAAGTATTCGATCGCGCCTGGCGGACGGCACGGGCCTCGAATCGTTTTCTGGTACCTGATCGCGTCGGAGAGGAGTTGGCCGTTGATGGCGCACGGTTCACGCGCAGCTCGCAGACCGGGGCGCGCCCACGCTTCTTACGCCGCCGCACGATGATAGTAACGAAGCAACCCGCTAAGAGCCTATCCCAGAAACAGTCCTGATGCCTGGTATGCAATACAGCCGAGGCCCAAGTGCAGCATACCCGTGTAGTTCTCCGGCTTCTTCTCCCACCGAATAAGAATGCGACGGTATCGATTCAGCCAACTATGTGTCCGTTCAGCCACCCAGCGGCGGGCCCGAAACCGCGCGGAACGCCGGATCAATTTCGCCTCCTCGCCGCGCGAACGAATGTGCGCCGTGAAACGGAATTCCCTCGCGAGGTTACGGATTTCGTCGTAGTCATACCCTTTGTCCAGGCACAAGTGCTGCGGCCTGTGCAGCGACGGCCGAGGTCTTTTCACGGGAATGCTCTCAAGCGTCTGCCGCGCAAGCTTGAAGTCGTTGACGTTCGCTCCGGCCACGGCCAGTCCCACCGGAATGCCGTCCGCCTCGGTGAGCAGGCTTCGCTTGGTGCCGGTTTTGGCTCGATCCGTAGGGTTTGGACCGGTGTTTCCCCCCACCCAACGGCGCCTTGGTCATCGCACCATCCATGCTCTGCCAGGACCAGTCCAACTCCTTCAGCTCGTCGTACACGGCCAAGCCGTCCCGCCACAATTGCAGGAACACCCCGGCCTGCGTCCATTCTTGAAACCGCCGATGCGCCGTGGAACTCGAACACATCCCCGTGGCGTTCAACGCGTTCCATTGGCACCCAGTTCGGGCCACAAAGAGAATCGCGTCCATCGCATCCCGATCATCTCGCCGGCGCCGACCGCGCCCGAGCGGGTCACGGTTCACATGCACAGGCAACAACGGCTCGACAAAGGCCCAAAACTCATCCGAACATCGCCATCGATTCGATCGCATCCTTGCATCCACCTTTCCGGGCATCCATGCCCGAAACCACTATCGACCGTCTACCCGTTTCTGGGATAGGTTCT
>JAJDDV010000046.1 GCA_029260135.1 Phycisphaerae bacterium
CAAGCGAAGCGCCGCCATGTTCGACGAGTGGCATGGCCAAGCGAAGCGCCGCCATGTTCGACGAGTGGCATGGCCAAGCGAAGCGCCGCCATGTTCGACGAGTGGCATGGCCAAGCGAAGCGCCGCCATGTTGTCCAGCCGGTGCATGCCACCCCCGCGCGAGCACCCTACTCGATCACATCGAACGCAAAGAGTGGCGTGATGTCGTCCATCGCGTCGAGGCTCCACGCCTGCTCGATGATGCGCTCGGCCGTCGTGTCGTTGACGACGCCCTCGGCTAAGCGGCGGAACTTCGCGACGACCTCGTCGTCACTCATCGGGTTCTCGGCGTGTCCGCGCGGGAAGTCGACGCGTTTGTTGGCCTTCGTGCCGTCGGCGCAGGAGATCGTGATGTCGTTGGGGATGCCCTTGGGATAGCCCTTGTTGAGCTCGGCGTCCTCGACGATCTTCGTCTTGTCGATCAGGTCGAGCAGTTTCGGGTCGGTGAGTCGCTTCTCATCGAACGTCGCGAGCGTGACGTCGCCGTCAACAAGAGCGGCGGCACAGCAGTAGAACATCGAGTGGTCGGCCGTTTCGCGCGACGTCGGGCGGAGTTTTTCCGGTTCCGACCCGATGATGCTGACCGCGGCCTCGAAGCTGCCGATGTAGATCTCCTTGATCTCCTTGCCCTCGACCTGCGGGCGAAGCTGCAGGCAGGCGTCGATGGCCGACTGCGAGTGATACTCAGCCGGCCAGTATTTGATGTAGGTCTTGTCGATCATGAAGTCGCCGTCGCGGCCGAGGATGACGTCTTTGGCGCCGGGGATATTGAGCTGGTGCATCAGACCCTTGGGACCCTCGAAGATCTCGTGGGGGCCTGTCATGCCTCGGCGAGCGAGGTCAGCCGCAAAGATGCCGTTACGCGCGGCGTTGGAAAACGCGCAGGCTTTCCAGTCGGAGATTTGGCCGGTTCGCGTTTGGCGCGTGGTGATGTTGCAGACGCCTGCGAGACCCAATGCGTGTTCGAGTTGATCCTCATTCAGGTCCCACAGCCAGCCGGCCGCCAGCGCGGTCGAGAGCGCGCCGTAGGTCACGTGATCCCATCCGCCCGCGCGGAGGCTGGCCGCGTCGCAGAGTCGACACTGGATTTCATACGCCATCACCGTGGCGAGGATCATGTCGCGGCCGGTCTTGCCGGCGGTTTGCGTGACAGCCACGGTGGCGGCGATGTTGTCGGACGGATGTGCGGGTTCGAGGCTGAGGTAGGTATCGTTGTAGTCGAGGTATCGCACCATGGCGCCGTTGGCAAACGCAGCCAGGTCGGGGGAGGTGTGGTGCTTGGTTCCCCAGATGTTGGCCGAGGGCGGTGGATCGCTGACGGCGCCGGCCTTGGCGCGTGCGATGCTGGCCGGGCTGGAGCGATAGGCGCCCAGACATGTGGCGATGGAGTCGAGCACGCGTCGCTTCACCTCGTGGATGGTTTTGTCGGGGAGGGCGTCGTATTTCAGTGCGTTGGCCCACTGGGCCATGGTTCGTGCAATGGTCATGGTTTTCCTTGTCGTATGGCGGGATTGAACCGCCGTTTGTTTCTACCCATTGGATCTTCGTTCGGCACGTTCGCGCGGGCTAAAGCCCGCAGCTCTTGTCTCCAGTGCGGAGCCTACAATGTTCGAATCGAGGCCTCCACCTCTAAAGAGATGGGCCACCCTTCTGGTCCGCACAGCGGACCCTACACTTGGTCCGCGGTGCGGATCCTACATTTTGGTGCATCAGGGCGCACCCTACGTTTCCGCCACGGCGGACGGGGTCGCCTCCATCGATTCCATCAGCAGTTCGGCGATGTCGAGGGAGGGGACTTCTTCGCGTTCTATGTTGCCCAGGCCGTCGGTGAGCATGCGCATGCAGAAGGGGCAAGAGCTGCCCAGCGCGTCGGGGTTCGTGTCGAGCAGCTGCTGCGTGCGCACATCGCTGACGCGCTCGTCGCCGGGCTCCTCTTCCTTGAACATTTGCGCGCCGCCAGCGCCGCAGCACATGCCGCGATCGCGCGTTTGCGCCGGTTCGAGGACGGTCAAACCGGGGATGCTTCGCAGGGCGTTTCGCGGTGCGTCGTAGACTTCGTTGTAGCGGCCCAGATAGCACGAGTCGTGGAAGGCGATTTTCTTTTCGACGCGCTTCGTGGGCTTCAGCTTCCCGGATTCGAGAAGCCGAGCAAGGAACGTCGAGTGGTGGACGACGTCGTAGTTTCCGCCGAAGTCGGGGTATTCGTTTTTGAGCGTGTTGAAGCAGTGCGGGCAGGTGCAGACGATGGTTTTCTTATCGACGCCGTATCCGTTGAGGGTTTCGACGTTCTGCTGGGCGAACATCTGGAAGAGGTATTCGTTGCCGGCGCGGCGTGCCGCGTCACCGGTGCAGGTTTCTTCCGTTCCGAGAATGGCGAAGTTCACGCCGGCTTTGATCATCAGCTTGGCTGTGGCGCGTGTCACTTTCTTGGCACGATCGTCAAAGGCCGGGGCGCACCCGATCCAGAAGAGCACATCCGCATCCGGGTTGTCGGCGATGGTCTTGACGTCGAGCCCCTCGGCCCATTTGTCGCGGTCTTCCGCCGGGAAGCCCCAGGGGTTACCGACGGACTCGAGCGCGCGGAAGGCGGTCTGCAATTCGGCCGGGAATTCGCCACGTTCTTGCGCGAGGTAGCGGCGCATGTCGACGATTTTGTCGACGTAGGTGATGAAGACGGGGCATTCCTGCTCGCAGGCACGGCAGGTGGTGCAGGCCCAGAGCACCTCGGGGTCGATCACGCCGTCGACGAGGTCTTTGAATTGCTCGGGCGGGTCGCCGTCGTCCTGTCCGCTTCCTGGCGGGCGCGGCTCTGATGGGGGTACGGACTGGTCGGTGTCGTCTTGCCCGCTTCCTGACGGGCGCGACTCTGATGGGGGTACGGACTGGTCGGTGTCGTCTTGCCCGCTTCCTGACGGGCGCGGCTCTGATCTGGCGAGCTCTGATTTGGCGGCGACGAGGGCGTTCTCGTGCTTGTAGAGGAAGTCTCGCAGGTCGAGCGTGAAGTGCTTGGGCGAGAGTTTCTTGCCGGTGCTCGCGGCTGGGCATTGGTCGGTGCATCGGCCACACTCGGTGCAGGTGTACCAGTCGAGGATGGCTTTCCAGCTGAACTGGTCGATGCGCTTGATGCCGAGTGTTTCTTCGCGTTCGAGCTTGCCCTCGATGTCTTCGAGATTCGGCAGTCGGCCCGGCGGCGCGAGCGATTGCAGATAGACGTTGGGGATGGCCGTGATGACGTGGAAGTGCTTGGAGTAGGGCAACAGGTTGAGGAAGATCAGCACGAGTGCGGCGTGCGTCCAGAATCCGGCATGCTTGAGGCAGTTGAGCTGACCGTCGGAGAGAGAGCGCACAGCGATCGCGGCGAACGAGCCGGCGGGCTCGCAGACGTAGAAGGGGAAGGGCTTCGACTGCGCATCTTTGGCGTCTTGCGTTTCTGTGACAACGCTCGCGACAGATTGTGCTCGGTCATCCAGGTTGATCTTGGCACCATCGTAGACAATGTCGGCCAGCATCATGACGACGATGATCCAGATGATGACGAGGCCTTCGGTGCTGAGTGTCATTCGGGGGAGGCGCTTGATCATGCGGTAGTAGACGAAGACGAGCGCGCCGAGGATGACGAGAACAGCGAAGAGGTCTTTGAAGAAGGAGTAGGTTTCGCCGAGCCAGTGTCCGGGACCGAAGATCCAGAAGTTGAAGGACTCGTCGTAGCCGCGACCCCAGAGGATCAGCGAGCGCAGCAGCAGAACGCCGAATCCGAAGAAGATGAGCATGTGGGCGATGCCGGCGAGCGGATAGCGCCGCATGCGGATCTGCGCGATGGCGTAGCGGAGCGTGAGGGCGATGCGCTCACCGGGGCGGTCGAAGCAGGCGGCCGGTGCGCCGACCTTCATGAGGTTCCAGCGTCGAAGCGCGGAGTAGGCGAACACCCCCCAGCCGACGGCCAACATGAGTGTCATGAGGAGTGGACTCATTGGGTGTTGTCTCCTGTCGGTGTTGCGGAATGCGGGCGGCGCGTGCTCAGTTGCTAGAGGTTTCGCATTCCGCGCATCCTGCTTGGCGTCTAGCCAAAACTTATCCGGCCTGGGTCTGCAGTGAACACGTCATTCCTTATGTCCTTACATACAGAGCAACTGCCCTTCGTCGTGGTCGTGGCAACCTGCAACAGCGGGTTCAGCTGCCCCTTATCGTGAACACAGGCTACGCAAAAAGGAACCTTGCCCGGGTCGATCTTTGGCCAATATGCATTACCCTTCAGTTCCAGTGTCTCAATAAGCTTGGATTTGTCTTTGTTTTTCCGGAACTGCGCCTCAAGCTCGTCGATCCTCTCTTGTTTGGCGCGGATTTCTTCCTGTGAACTCAGAACTCCATTCTGCAGCTCAATCACTAGTTGTTGCATCTCGATTCTGACAGAGTTCTCTTTTACCTTCTCGGCCGTCTTTGCGATGGATTTCAACGTTTCAATGACGCTCATCGGGCAACTCTCTTTCTCTCTGTCTGACGGGATGCTCGGCATCGTCGCCTATGCCGCGTAGGCCAAGATCTCGACCATAGCGCCATTTTGGACAGCCACTTCCGCGCGGCGCAATAACTCCTCTGTAACGTCTTCGCTGGTGTAATGCTCGCCGCAGTTGTCGCAAACATCAGCCGGAACGTCCTTGAAAATCACTGTGCAGTCACCCCGCTGCAGTGTCACCGTGGCGAATCCGGGCTTGGTCTTGCCGTGTTTGCAGATTGTACAGTTCCACATGCTTGACATATACCCGCACCAGAATCGCGCGGGCCGAAGCCCGCGGCTCGCTTTCACCGGCTGGAAACCGGTGCCACACCATCTTGGACTGGTGTCACACTATTCCTTCAGTCGCATGAACTCCTCGGTCAGCAGCGGCACGAGGGTGAAGAGGTCGACCACGCAGCCGTAGTCAGCCACGTTGAAGATCGGCGCTTCTTTCTTCGTGTTGACCGCGACGATCACCTTGCTGCCGCGCATGCCGGCCAGGTGCTGGATCGCCCCGTCGATTCCGCAGGCGATGTAGAGCCGCGGCGTAACGACCTTGCCGGTCAGACCGACCTGACGAGAGTGCGGCTGATAGCCCGCGTCGCAGGCGGCGCGGGAGGCGCCGACCGCACCATCGAGCACTTCCGCGAGTTCCTGAATGATCTTGAAATTGTCTTCGGACTTCAGCGCCCGTCCGCCGGCGACGACGGTGTCGGCCTCGGTGACGTCTTTGACGCCGGCCGTTGTGCTTCTGATCTCTTTGATCGTGAGGCGCTGTTCGCCTTCGCCGAGTGTGACGGGCACGTTGACGACCTCGGCGGATGCGCCGTCTTGCGGCTCGGCGGCGCTGTAGGCGTTCGACCGGACGGTGGCGATCTGAAGGTGATCGCTCGCCAGGCGGAACGTGGCGTTGAGCTTGCCGGCGTAGATCGGCTTGTGCACGACGAGGTCGGCGCCCTCGAGCGCGACCTCGGTGCAGTCGATCGCCAGCGCCGCCATCTTTCGCGCCGCGACGCGTGCAGCCAGGTCTCGGCCGAGGAACGTCGTGGGGATCAGCACGGTTTTCGGATCGGCGGCGTCGATGGCGGCGGTCAGCGCGGTCGTGTAGGCGATCGCGCGGTACATGGTGAGCGCCGGATCATCGACACAGAACACTTTTTTGGCGCCGTGCGCCGCGAGGGTTTTGGTCAACGAATCGACGCCGGACCCAACGACGCAAGCCTGCGCCTCGCCGCCGGTGGTCTTCGCCAGTTCGCCGGCCAACGTCAGAAGCTGGAACGAGGCCGGAAGAATCTTGCCATCACGTTGTTCGATGAATACGAGGATGTTGTTGCTCATGGCTATACGACTTTCGCCTCCTCCCGCAGGACCCTCACCAGTTCCTTGGCCATCTCTTGGGGCTCGCCGTCGATGATTTTGCACTCCGGTCGCGGCGGCGGCGGCGCCATTGATTCGAGTTTGGTTCCTTCGTCGGGCGATCCATCGACGGAGACCTCCACAGCCGTCAGCACCTTGACCGGTTTCTTCTTGGCCTTCATCAGGTTCGGCAGCGATGGGTATCGCGGTTCGACCAGGCCTTTCTCGATGGTGAGCAATGCGGGTAGCGGACACTCGACGACTTCTTCGGCGCCTTCGATGCGCCTGCGGGCGGTGAAGCTCTTGCCGTCATCGGCCATGTCGAGCCCCTGGACCGCGCCGACGTGCGGCAGGTCGAGGAACTCGGCCACCGCCGGACCGACCGCACCTGCGTCGAGGTCGGTGGTGTACTTGCCGCAGACGATCAGGTCGAAGCCGGTGTCGTCGTTTTTCACGACTTGGGCGATGACACGCGCGATGAACAGCTCGTTGTTCGAGAGCAGCGCCGGGTCGTTGACGTGGATGCCGGAGTCAGCGCCCATCGCCAACGCGACACGCATCGCCTCCGTGGCCTTGTCCGGCCCGACGGTCAGTGCGACGACTTCCGTGACGTCGCTGCGTTTCTCGCGAAGCTGCAGCGCCAGCTCGATGCCGAACTCGTCGAACGGGTCGGGCACGAGCTTCAAGCCCGACGCATCCACGCCGCTACCGTCGGGCAGGACCTTGAGCGCCGCGTTGGAGTCGGGCACTTGCTTGACTAAGGTCAGAATTCGCAACGTCGTGATCTCCTTTCGTGAATGTCCGCTGGCGCTGAGCGAGGCTATCTTCGCGCCGGACGCCTCAGCCGGGCCGCGCTCAGGGGGGCGCCCTGAGTCCGCCGCTGGGGCACAGGCTCGCGGGTCCGCGCCTCGAGATCGGGGCTACAGATTCCCCGGTCTCGCTCGAGCCAAGTCGCACCGAAAGCGTCCCCAGCCGCTGGAGTTCGGCATCGTAGCCGAATTTCGGGCGGCTGTGCAGGGGGTCGAACGCGCGTTCAGCCTTCCGTGCAGCAATACGGGTGCCACAACGAAAGGAGTCAGAACGCGATCGAGAAGGTGGAGAATTCGCCCGTGGCGGGCGACTCGGAGGATTCGATGTCGTCGATGTTGCGGTGCATGGCCTGGCGGACGGCGCTTCGGAATCGCGCCAGCTCCTCGGCGGCCCCCTCGGCCACGAGTTCGACTCGCCCATCTCTGAGGTTTCTCACCAGCCCCGTCACCGCGAACTTGGTGGATACCGCCTCGACGGTATACCGAAATCCGACACCTTGGACCCGGCCGATATAGTACACGGTGTGGCGGATTGCGACGGCGGAATCCTCGGCGGTGTTCATGGCGTGCTCGGCGTACGGCGTTTCATGAAGAAGAGTTCGCGCCCCTTGTCCCGGTAGCGGACCTCATCCATGTAGGCACGAATCAGCATGATCCCGCGTCCGCTGGGGATGGGCAGCCGCTCGGGTGTGGTCGGATCGGGGACGGTGGTCGGTGAGAAGCCTTCGCCCTCGTCGCGGACGATGACGACGACCTTCTCGATCGAGACGGCGTATCGAATCGTGACCTTCTTGGTGGGGTCGCCCTGATTCCCGTGCTTGACCGCGTTGCAGAGTGCTTCCTCCAGCGCCAGCTTGACCGCGAAGATCGCGTCCTCGCAAAAGGCGCATCGCTTCAGTTCATCAAGGACAGCTTCTTTGGGCAAGTTGATTTCGCGCGAGTCGCTACAAATCACGTGCTCGTGAAACGTGGCCTCGTTGTTGGGGTCGACGTCGGTCATGCTGTCAACACGGCGGCCGGTCGGTCAGGGTGTCGTCAGAACCCACCCCGATTCGACGATCCAGCACATAGGGTTCAGAAGTGGGCGAGGGCCTGCTCCGTCGTATCGTGGATGTCGAAGAGCTTGTTCAACCGCGTGATCTTGAAGACTTCGTAGATCTGCGGCGAGATGTCCGAGAGCTTCAAACGGCCCTTCCGCTCCTTCACCTGTTTGTTCAGCGTGATCAGCACGCCCAGGGCGGCACTGGAAAGGTGGTCCACCAAGCCGAAACTGAGAAGAAGCTTGATACCGTCCGCCTCGTCGACAAGTTGCGTCAGTTCTTCCTGGATTTCGGCGATACATAATTCGTCGAGAATCTTCCGATCGGAAAATCCGACGACCTTGACGCCGCCGGTGCTGGTGACGTTCAGGTGAGATCGCTTTTCGGCCATACCCGGTGCGCTCCTGTTCTGGTGGCTTGCCATGGGGAATCCGCTCAATAAAGTCTAGGATCGACGCCCCGGGTGTCAAGGTCGGCGTATGTCCGCAAGGGTTTTGCACGAAGTTCTCAACTCAGGAAAACAAGTTTGGCGTGGGCTCGAAATCCAATGTAGGATGAGTTCGGAGGGCATGAAGACGCCGTCCCCGGGGAACGGGTTTCGATGCGTATTCGCGGTTGGATCATCTTTGGTGTCATCGGTGCCGTGCTCGGTGCCCCCGACCCCGCGCTCGCGTGGGGACCGGCTACACATATCGGACTGGGTTCCTCCGTTCTCGATTCTCTATCCCTGCTTCCCGGCGGGATCGCCGCACTGCTGGCGCGCTACGGATTGCCCTTTCTATACGGCAACGTGGCCGCGGACGTCGTGTTTGCCAAGCGACTCAGCCGCGTCAAGCAATTCTGTCATCACTGGTCGACAGCCTTCGGATTGCTCGAAACCGCGCAGGACGATGCCGGCAAGGCCTTCGCCTACGGCTATCTGTCCCATCTGGCGGCGGATACGGTCGCCCACGGAAAGTACGTTCCGCGGCAGGTGCTGGTCAGCGAATGCTCGGTGCACTTCGGCCACCTCCACTGGGAGCTGCGCGCCGACGGTTTCGCAACCGACGTGCATCGGCGCCTGCTGCAGCGGGTGTTGGCGGGGGACCACACGCAACAGCACCGTGCGCTCGAGCGGCACATCACGGACACCTTCTTGCCGTATGATCTGAATCGTTTGCTCTTTCACCGGATGAACGCCCTGGCGGTTCGTCCCGAATTCCGTCAGACGGTTACCGCCTGGAACCGCTGTTCGCGGTGGGATCTCTCCCCTCAGTTGATTCACGACTATCGGCTCGAGTGTCTTGACCGCATCCACGCCATCTTGACCGAGGGTCCTCGATCTTCACTCGTGCGCGACGATCCCAACGGTACCTCAGCACTGATGCAACTCCGTGTTCGACGACGCGAAGTGCGCCGGCTGAAACGCCGCGGTATTCCCGTCGCACAGAGGCTGCGCGAAGCCTCGCACGGGTTTGCGCCGGACCCCGATGGAACGTGGGTGACGTCTGCACACGATTCAACGTCCGAAGCGTTGTGTCGTCATTCGTAATCTCTCCGTTTGAAACTCGGCGGTTGTTTATAATGGTTGCCGCCCACGCTACGTTGTAGGCTTCCAGGTAGACCAAGCGCATCGAGAGGACCAAGCATGCCCTACGGCGACAACGACCTGTTTCTTCAGGAGGAGATCATGCTGCTCGCCCTTCGCGAACAGAAGGGCACCGTCATCTCCGGACCGTCTTACAGCTTCGCCATGGCGGGCGCGATTCTCGCCGAGCTTACGATGGCCGGGCGCATCTCCGTGGAAGAAGGGCGGAAGAAGCTTGTCAACATGACTGCGCGACAACCCATCGGCGAACCCGTCATCGACGAATGTCTGGCGAAGATCAAGGCGGCGAAGCGCCGCGCGTCACTGCAGACCTGGGTGAATCGGATCGCCAACCTCAAACGACTCAAGCACCGGGTCGCCGAGGGTCTCTGCAAACGAGGCATCCTGCGGGCGGACGAAGGAAGGGTCTTGCTCATCTTCTCGCGCAAGATCTTCCCGGAGCGCGATCCCCGGCCCGAGCGCAAACTGATCGAGCGACTTCGCAAAGCCATCTTCACTGAAGCGCGAGACATCGAGCCAAAGACGGCGGTGTTGGTCTCGCTGCTCAGCGCAGCCGACATCTTGAAGATCCCGTTCGAGAAGAAAGAGCTTCGGTCACGGAAGAAACGAATCGAGACGATCAGCAAGGGCGATGCGATGGGGCAGGCCACCCGGGAAGCGGTACAGGCCGCGCAGACCGCCGCCGCCCTGGCCGTGGTCATACCGGCCATGACCGTGGCGACCATATCGAGCTGAAACGGTGTTTCGCGTACAGTGAACCCACCATGCCGACGAAACATCGCCGAACGCTGACGTTCCACGACGTTTCGGAGATTCTCCCGGACGTCGCCCACCTCGAGGCAGGCCAGCAACCCGTTGGGAACTGGACCCTCGCACAGATCTGTCATCACCTGGCGGCGAGCTTCAACGGGTCGATCGACGGTTTCGACCTTCGCCGTCACCGCATCAAGCGGTTTCTCATGTCGAAGCGTATGCTCGCGTACGCCCTTGGGAAGGGGATTCCCACGAATTACCTCGTTGATCCCGGGATCGAGCCACCTGCGGAGGTCGATGAGGATGCGGCGATCGGCGCGTTGCGGTCTGCGATCGAGCGTTATCAAGGCTACACGGGGGATCTACAGTCCCATCCGCTCTTCGGTCGAATGGCGCGCGACGTCTGGGATCGCGTGCACTGCGTCCACAGCGCGCACCATCTGAGATTCTTGATTCCAAGCGGAAGGTGACGCGACCGGAGCATCCCTCGAGAAGAGCCCCGTTTCCCTGTTCGCTACGGCAGGACTTCGACCGAATCCCCGATGCGGAGCACTGAGAAAAGCTCCTCCACGGCCTCATCGCTGACGGCGATACACCCGCCCGTCCAGTCGCGCCCTTCCCGGTGACCGTGAAGGCCGATCCCTCCCCCCAGCGACGTCCCCCAGTCTGGACAGCGACCCGCCGCCCGGGCTTGTCGAATACTCGAGGCCTCGCCGGGGGAAATCAGCCCCCGTTCCAGGCCCCACTCGACGGTAGGCGGGTCGGGATAGTCGATTCCGATGAAGCGATGGTACTCGCTCGAAGCGTTCTTGGTGACGACCCGAAACGCCCCTTCGGGCGTTCGCCCGTCGTCCTTTCGGCGCTTGGAGCCCAGCGGCGAGAGGCCAAGATCGATGGGGTAGCTTCTCACCAGGCAGTCTCGATCGAAGAGGTGCAGCACGCGCTTTGCTTTCAGGACAACCACGCGTGGCGACGTCAGGCCGATGACGCCCGAGTCCTCAGCCCCGGGGCCACTCTCGCCCGCGCTACCGATGACAAAGGCGATTCCAGTTACCCATGCAGCCGCTACGAGGAGGGCACCTACGCGTCGCCGACGCCGAAACCACCCAGCGATGTCGACCACACAATCTCGAAGTTTGACACTCATTTCTTACGGTTATCGGCCCGCCCAAACCGCCTTGGTACACCCGAAACGCCGCTATCCGTCGAAAAGGTCCTCAAGATTGAACCATGCTCTTGGAGCTTCGTAACGATACAATGGGGCAGTGAATACGCCAAGGGACGAACAACTGCTCCAGGAGTACCTGGAGGGCAAGGTCGCCAGCTTCGAACTCCTCGTTCGACGACACACGCAGGAGCTGTTCCAGTTCGTGTTGCGGTTCACCGGAGATTCCGTTGCGGCCGAGGACGTTGTGCAGGAGACGTTTCTCCAGGTCCACCACTCGGGAGCCCAGTTCGACCCGACGCGGCGGTTCAAGCCCTGGCTCTTTACGATCGCCGCGAACAAGGCACGGGACTATCTGCGGAGGGTCAGCCGCAGGCGGGAAGTACCGTTCGAGGCGCAGGTTGGCGGCGAAAAGGAAATCGGACAGCGCTTTATCGACCTTCTGTCCGGCAGTGACGTATTACCACAGGAAGACCTCCTCCTGGATGAGAAGCGGCGAATGGTCAAGGGTATCATGGAGGCGATGCCCGAAAAACTGGCCGAGGTGCTGATCCTGGCCTATTACCATCGATTTCCGTACAAGGACATTGCCGAAGTGATCGGAGTTCCGCTCGGGACCGTCAAGAGCCGCCTTCACGCGGCCATCGTTCATTTCGGGCAACGCTATCGCGAGGTTGTCGCGCAACACGCCAAAGGGGACTGAGCCTGATGCATCGTGACGAGAACAACCCGCTCGAGATGCTTCTCGACGCTCACCTCGATCGCCTCGATGATGAGGATCGAGCCTGGATCGAAAACGCCCTGCGCGATGACGCCGATCTTCGTCAAAAGGGTGATCGGTTGGGCAACGTCCTCCAGCCGCTCGATCACTGGTCCCTCGCGCCGGTGCCCCAGAACCTGGTAGGCCGCGTGCTCTCTCGCGTGGCAGCGGACAGTCGCCGCGCGTCCACCGCGGTGACGCACGGTGTTCCGGGCCGGAGGTGGCCGTTCATCTTCTCGCGGGACGTCATTGCGGTCGCGGCGTGCATCGCGTTGCTCGTCGGCGTTGTCGTGCCCGGCGTTTCCCGCGTTCGCGCAAACTCGCGCCGCGCGCTTTGCGGCAGCAATCTCGGGACCATCTTCCGTGGCGTCAGCGCCTACCAGGAGGCTTATTCGGGATCGCTTCCCTACGCCCCAACAATTGCCAACGCCTCGTGGCTACCCGAGTCGGGTTCGGATCGGCCCTTCGCCTCCAACAGCCGCCACCTTTACTTGCTCGTCAAAGGTCAGTTTGACGTGTCGCCCAAGCACTTCGTTTGCCCGTCTTGTTCGCAGTCCAGGGCGATGGACGGCCGGAAAACCGTGAAGTGTAACGACTTCCCCCGCGCCGCGAACGTCAGTTACGCCTCGATGAATCTCGGCGGTCGATCGCCCAACCTCCGGCCCGGCCCCTCGGTCGCTTACTTGAGCGATGCCAACCCGCTCTTCGTCAAGGGTCGTTTCGACGCTTCCGTCGATCCCGATCGAACGAACTCGCGCACGCATCGAGGGCGGGGGCAGACCGTGCTCCTGCTCGACGGGAGTGCCAACTGGTTGACCTCTCCCATCAACGCATCGAACCGCGACAACGTTTGGCTCGCTGGAAACATCCGCAAATACACCGGCGTCGAAACACCCGTCAACGAGGACGACGCCCATCTGGTTCCGGGCTATCCTGCAACGGATCCGGTGGTGAGGACGCAGTACTAGACGATTCCTCGACTGAAACCGGCAGGCCTTTCTCGATCACTTCTTCCATGGCGCTGCAGAAGGTGTCCACCTCGGCGAGTGTGCTATAGGTGTTGGGCGTGACGCGAATGCCGTGAACCTCGCCCTTCGTAATGGGGGTCACCAGAATGCGGTGTTTCTTGAGAAGGTGGCTGGTGAGCTTGCCGTTGTCGATCCCTTCGATGCCCACCGTTCCGATCCCGCAGGATTGTCTCGCGTCGAGACTGGTATAGAGGTTTACGCCCTTTTGCCCGAGCAAACGCTTGGCCCATCGATCCCGCAGAAAGCGAAGACGCGATTCCTTACGCGCGGCGCCGATCCCCTCATAAAACGTGATCGCTTCCGCGATGGCCAGTCTCGGTGCCGTCGGGTGTGTGCCGATCTCCTCGAACTTCCGAATGTCGTCACTCATCGCGTCCGGTGCCGCCATCAAAGGCCAAAGACCCTCAATCTTCGACTTGCGAACATAAAGAAACCCTGTCCCGATCGGCGCACTCAACCACTTGTGCAGGCTCGTACCGTAATAGTCGCAGTCAAGGTCGGCGTGCGTGAACGCGAAATGGGCAAAGGCGTGCGCGCCGTCGACGATCACGCGAATCCCACGCCGGCGCGCCAGGTGAACGATCTCTTTGACGGGGAAGATCTGTCCGGTCAGATTGGTGATGTGACACACGAGGATCGCCTTCGTCTTCGGCGTGAGGTTTTCCTTGAAGAGGCGTACAAGGTCCGAAGAATGTCTCGGCGGCGTGGGAACGTCGAACGTCTTGAGGACGATCCCGTCCCGGAGTTCGCGCTGCTTCAGCGTGTTCAGCATGCGCGGGTAATCGTGCGACGTGCTGAGCACCTCATCACCCGGTTCGAGGTCGATGCCGTACAGACAGATCTCCAGCGATTCGCTCGTGTTGCGCGTGATGGCGATTTCTTCCGCGTCGCAGCCGAAGCTCTTCGCGATGCGCGCGCGAACCGTTTCCACCTGCGGATCGAGAACTTTCCAAAGATGTCGCGGCGGAAGATGATTCGTAAACGCCACGTGCCGCGACATGGCACTCATCACCGACCGCGGCGCCGGCGCAACGCCGCCGTTGTTGAGATTGATGATCGAGCGGTCCACCTCATACGCCCGCTGCACCTGAAACCAGAAGTCCTCGTTGCCCGCCAGCGACGCCGGCGAGGCATCGCCCGCGTCGCGAACCGCCGCCCGCACCCGTTGCAGGGCATCGTCCCGAAGCACCGCGCAACCCAATGCGGCTGCCCCCGCCGCCTTGACCAGAAACCCGCGCCTTGTCTCGATCATGACTGTCTCCCGGAGAGGTTTGAACGGTTTCTATGATACAGCCGATCCGCAGCCGCTGGTCAGATCCTCAACAAATACTCCAGAATCCTCACAGACGCGGCCTATGGCTGGCATGCGATCGACGATTCTGCTAAGGTGCCCCTCTTTCGATTCGGCTCGGGACACCCGCCGTCCCAAGCCGACGATCACAGGAGTGGGAAAAACGGGGCGGCAGGGGTCGACAGCGTCGACCCGTAGGATGACGCCGCCGCACGCATTGATGAAGGACGTGACATTCGCCAGGGACCCCGCGGGGTCCGGGGCGCGACCCGCGCCGACTGGCGATCTGGAATCCTCCGGAGACAAACCGATGTTGGGTATCAAACAGAACGATATGGAAGCTCATAAAGGCGCCGGTTCTTTGGGACCGGCCCCATCCATCGAAACAGCCCTCCCCGGACCCTTGGCGCGGGAATACATCGAGCGGGACACGCGACACTGTTCACCCGCCTACACACGCGATTATCCGCTCGTCGTGAAACGGGCTGCCGGGTCCGTCGTCGAAGATGTCGACGGAAACCGCTTCCTCGACTTTGCCGCCGGAATCGCCGTCTGCGCAACCGGTCACTGTCACCCGAAGGTCGTCGCCGCGATCGAGGAACAGGCCCGATCGCTCATCCATATTTGCGGAAGTGATTTCTACATCCCCGCCATGACCGATCTCATGGAACGGCTGGCCAATCTCGCGCCGGGTGACCACAAACAGCACGTGTATCTCAGCAACAGCGGAACCGAGGCGGTCGAGGCCGCCATGAAGCTCGCCCGCTACCACACCAAGCGAAAGTGGCTGATCGGGTTCCACGGCGCATTCCATGGCCGGACGATGGGCTCGTTGGCGTTGACCTGCTCCAAGTCCACGCAGCAGGAGCGGTTCGGTCCGGTCGTGCCGATGACCGCCCATGTACCCTACGGCGACGTTAATGCCATCGAGTCGCAGCTCTTCCGCTACAAGATGAACCCGGACGAAGTGGCCGCTATCTTCGTCGAGGCGCTTCAAGGTGAGGGTGGTTACGTCGTTCCCGATCCGGAGTTCCTCCCAAGACTTCGTGCCCTGTGCGACAAGCACCACATCCTGTTGGTGTGCGATGAGATTCAGTCGGGGATCGGGCGGACCGGAAAGTGGTTCGCCTTCCAGCATTTCGGCATCGAACCGGACATGATCCTCCTCGCCAAAGGCCTCGCCAGTGGAATGCCGCTCGGGGCTGTCGTCGCGCGGGGTGACGTCATGAACTGGGCGCCAGGCGCGCACGCCAGCACCTTCGGCGGAAACCCCGTTGCCTGCGCCGCAGCCTTGGCGACGCTCGACCTCGTCGAGTCCACCTACCTGGACAACACCGCCACCCTCGGCGAGCGGCTCAAGCGCTCGCTCGGCGAACTGGCGGCAAAACACAAGGTCATCGTCAATCCGCGCGGCCTGGGCCTGATGTGCGCCGTCGACGTGATCTCCAAACGGACCGGAAAGCCCGATGCCAAGACCCGTGGGAAGATCCTCCAGGCCGCTTTTCAGCGCGGCTTGATCCTGCTGCCCTGCGGCGAGGTCGGCATCCGCTTCTGTCCACCCCTGTGCATGAACGAGGCCATGCTCGATGTAGGCCTCAAGCTCTTCGATGAGCTCCTGACAGCAAGCGTCTAGTGCATCGCCACGCCTAAATATTCGGGTATAGGCGTTTCAGTTTGATCCGAGCATCGGCTGTCGTAAATCGCCAGTTCAC
Organism: Phycisphaerae bacterium; assembly: GCA_029260135.1. Taxonomy (GTDB): domain Bacteria; phylum Planctomycetota; class Phycisphaerae; order UBA1845; family UBA1845; genus OFTM174. The sequence goes on from JAJDDV010000046.1 coordinate 16,037, forward strand.
CTTGGCTTGGTCGGCGTTACGTTGAGCCTCCCAAGTAGCGACCTCTCTGGTCAGCGTGGGTTGGTCCGGAACCCGTCGTCCCAGGCACTGGCGGCCCAGTACGTTCAACTCAATCTCCGCGATGTTCAGCCAGCTACCGTGTTTCGGCGTATACACCATCTCCAG
>JAJDDV010000047.1 GCA_029260135.1 Phycisphaerae bacterium
CGGTTGCCCAGGTGTAGCGCCACCCCTTGTGGGTGGCGTCTTACTGTGGTTTTCGTCGCCCACAAGGGGCGACGCTACATTTTTCAACGGCCTGCTAGGCCCCTGCGTAGGGGATGAGTCCGAGGTACCGGGCGCGCTTGATCGCCTGCTTGAGCACGCGCTGTTCCTGCGTGCTGGTGCCGGCGCGCTTACGAGACATGATCTTGCTGCTGGGCGTAAGAAACTTGCGGAGCAGTTCGATCTCTTTGTAGTCGATCAACGGGCCTGCCCAGTCGGGGCCGCCCCGGTCCGGGAAACGTCGCTTGGTGTGGTATGTGTTGCCTTCTTTACTCATCATACTTTCGTCTTTGTTCCATCGGCGTCGGCGTTCTGATCGGCGCCCGCCATCACGCGCTCGAACTCATCGGGATCGGCCGTCGACGCCTCCTCGATCAGCATGATCGGGATGCCGTCTTGAATCGGGTACTTTCGCCGGGTCTTGGGATCGGTGGAGTAGATCCAATCACCGTTCCGCACGACCGGCACGTGAGCCACGGGGCATTGCAGGATCGCCAACAGCTCGTCGTTCATCTCGGCTACACCCCCGACGACCCGGCCATCCAGCACCCGCCGGACCGCCCGTTATCCTAATCAGCGCTGGAGTATAGTCCAAAGCTCTACTGATGCAAGCGAGCCGGATTGGGGATCTGGAGAAGATCGAGGCTCTTGGCAGTGCTCTCTTGCCGGCTCATTTTGCGAAATCTCAACTGAGTCTTGATTTGCGCCTCGGAATCGGGCATACTTTACCGTACCGATCAGACGGGCGGTTCGGGTGGCCTGTCTTGTTGCACTCCCGGATCGCCGGAACGCGGTGACATCTTGGAGGGTGGCGTATGCAAATCAGATCGGTCGGGAGGTTGAGGCGACGCGTCGGGCTCGGTGCCCCATCTCTTCAGAGGTGGGGGACAGCTTTCGGTGCGGCTCTAATGCTGTGCATGGCGTCGACCGCTCGTGGGGGGGGGGGGCGCAACTCATTGTTAGCTCAACGGGTAGTACCACGTCATTGAATCTGAACGCGGGCGCTCCGTTCCACACGACGGACAACACGGTGGAAAACGCCCGTGCGATTGAGGTGCCCAACTCGACGGTCGTGGCCAACGTCTGGGACGAGGTCACGGCTGCGGGAGAGCGGCGACACTTCTACGCTTTGAGTCCGGACGGTGAGAAGATCGTTCGGGTTCGCAAGACGACGTTCGACCTCAAGCTACGTCATGGTCACTTCGATCCGATCGATGACGGACCAAGGCCTGTCGAGCCCTCGCTGACTGCCGGGGCGGAGTGCAACTTGTATATCGTTCAATTCGTCACGCAAACGCTGCAGGTCTATCGTGACGCGCTCACGGCACTTGGGGCGAAGGTCTACAACTTCCTTCCGAGGCACTCACATATCGTGAAGATGACGCCGACGGTCAAGGCGCAGGTCGAGGCGATGGCGTTCGTCCGCGCGGTCGTTCCGTTTCATCCGGCGTATCGTGTCTCAGACGGCGTCCGTGCTCAACTCGCTGCGGAATACTCGTCCTCGACGACGGAGAAGTACGCAGTTACGGTCTTTGAACGGGGACTGACACAGCAGAACGCGGTGGCGGACCAGATCAGTGCTCTGGGTGGATCCGTCCCGTCAACTACCCAGGCGGGATACAGCTTGAAAGCCACGCTCACGCTCGATCATATTCGCACGCTGATCACGATGGACGAGGTTCAGTTCGTCAACGTGACGGGTGACCCGAGCCCAGCCATGGACGTTGCGCGGAAGATCAGCGGTGCGGATTACCTGGCTGGCCTTCCACCGCCGGAGATTCCTTTCACCGGCGTTGGGGTCCGCGGTGAGGTCATGGATGATGGTGTGCGGAGGAACCACGTCGCGTTCAATCACCCGACCACGGCTTATCCAATCGTCCGATGCGACAGGCCACCATCATACACAGAGCATGGAACAAAAGTCTACGGGGCGATCTTCGGAGACGGATCCGGGTCACCAAGCTCCGGCGCCAAAGGGATCCTCCCCGATGGCGAGGGGCTCTTCTTTTCGCGCGAGCACCTCGGACACCCTGATCCCAACTGCGGAGATCGCCACCCGGCCACCAGCCGTCTCGTTGGCGCGGCCTGCTGCCCGCCCGGCAACTCGGACTGTCCCTATCAGGCGGTGTTCCAAAGTAATAGTTGGGGAGCGTCAAGCACGCCATATTCGCTAGTATACTCGGACGAGAGCCTTATCCTGGACCACATCGCCTTCACCTATGACATCCTCGTGTGTCAAGCTCAGGGGAACTGCGGTAATCCCTCCGGGCACCCGGCGTGTGACCCCCTAATGCCGCCACAACAATCGTTGGGTGAAGCGTGGGCCAAGAACGTCGTGTCCGTGGGCGGCTTGCAACACTGGAATCATGACGCGAGTTGCCGCGAGCATCATCAGTGGTCTTTTGGGGAGACCTGTTCGCCTTCGTCTAGCCCTGAGTGTCAGATACAAGGCGTCGAGTGTCCGGTCGGATGGGCAAGCCACGGACCAGCTGCAGACTTGCGAATCAAGCCCGATTTGGTGCACTTCTATGACAACATTCTTACAGCGTGTAACCAGGGGAACAACTGCTATACAGACGGAGAATCGCCGAATCCGCCTCCATTCACCGGAACCAGTGCTGCCACACCGATCACGTGCGGCTATGCGGGGCTGATCTTCGAGATGTGGGCGAGCGATTCGGACGGCGATGGGGTCAACATGTTTGGAAATGCACTGGCGGACCGTTTCTGCGATTCACAGGTGGACAATTGCGTGTTTGTGAATCGCCCACATGCGTCAACGGTTAAGGCGCTCATGATCACTACCGCCTATCGTTACCCGATGGGCCAGACTGACATCAATCGTTCCAGGCAGGGATGGGGAATGGTGGACGTCGAGACTCTGTACGATGAGCGAACGAAGATCTTCGGTATCGACGAAACGTACCTCTTACAGAACTTCCCCATGAACTCGATGGACTTCGATGTAACGGTTGAGCCCGGTGAGCCGTCGCTGAGTATCACGCTCACGTACGCTGATCCACCCGGAACTTTGGTATCGACCCGCGACGCGATCAACGATCTAAGCCTGAAGGTTACGTCGCCAAGTGGAGCGACGTTGTGGGGAAACTGCGGACTGTACTCTGATAATTGGACCTCACCTGACTGCACTACTGAGAATCAGATCATCGCCGGCGATCCTACGGTAGTGATCAATACGGTGGAGAACGTCTTCCTGCAGAATCCGGAAGTGGGAACGTGGAATATCCTCGTCAGTGCCGACGAGATCAACACAGACGGACACGTGCGGTACCTGAATGACGACCCATCGGAGTGTTGTAGGTGTCCGCTGCCACCTCTGCCGTGTGACCCAGCATGCACTGTATCCAGCCCAACAGACGTGGACTTTGCGTTAGTCGTCAGTGGTGTCTCGGCCGTTTACGGGGCGTGCTGTGATCCAAAGGGTAGAGGGTGTGCCGACACCACGCGCGACGGGTGTGTTCAGTTGCACGGGGAGTTCCTGGTAGGGAGCACCTGTTCCGGCGGACCGCAAGCCTGCCCGATGATCGAGTAGACAGAGGACAATGCTGAAAGGGCTCCATGATGGTTGTTCAGATCAGGAGTGATCGCTACGTTCTTGATGCACTGGCAGTGTTGTTCGCTGCGGGGATTGCGAGCGCGGCGGCGCCGTGCGAGCTGACAAAGATCGTCGCATCGAATGGAGGAACTCTTGCGAAATTCGGGTTCCGCATCGGGTCGACAGCGGAGGTCCTGGTAGTCGCAGATTCATTGGCCCGATACTACGTGTACCACCATGCATCGGGCGCGTCGTTCATGGAAAGATACCTTGAATCGCCCACGGCGGGAACCGCACTGACGACCGCGTTCGCCGTCGACGGGGGGCGCATTGTGGTCGGCGCGGTAGGGCTTGCGTACGTGTTCGAATTCGACGGAAGTGTATGGAATGTTACGCACGAGGTCACAACGTCGGACGGCTTGTTCGCCCTGAGGTCTGACGTTCCCATTCCGGCAGTTCACGGAGAGGTCCTCGTCCTGGGAGCAGATGGCGCCGACGATGCGTGTCCCGGCGATCCTGCCTGTTATTCCGGTGCGGCGTACGTCTTCCGCTGGAACGGAGTCGATTGGATTGAGGAACAGAAGCTCACGGCCTCGGATATGGCTACGGAAGACCTTTTCGGCCACAGCGTTGGTGTCGATCAGGATCGCATCGCCGTACGTGCCCGCAACGGCGACGGTGGGATCGGCGCGGTGTATGTCTATGACTGGAACGGCGTTTCTTGGGTGGAGCGTGGGAAACTGACGCCATCGGACGGGCTTCGCGGATGGAAGTTCGGAGAGTCGCTGGCAATCGACGGGGACCGGATTGTCGTTGGAGCAACGCAGGACGCCGGATGCCCCTCCTTTATCGAGCCCTGCGAACCCGGCGCAGCCTATGTTTTCGAATGGGATGGAATCACGTGGAACGAGACGCAGATGCTGACCGCGTCCAACGGACGAAATGGAGACCAATTCGGGCGATCGATCGACATCGAGAATAACATCATTCTAGTGGGGGCTCCCGTTAACGAGAGGGCCGTGTCCTTAAACGTGGGAGCCGTGTTCCGCTTCGATCATGATGGGGCGACGTGGGTGGAAGACCGGCGAATGACTGCGTCAGACGCTTCGACAGGCGATCTGTTCGGCGGATCGATTACAGTGACGAACGGCCTGATGTACATCGCCTCGATTTACGCAGACGGCGTCGCACCATCTTCCGGGGCCGTGTACATGTTCGGCGTGGACGGCGATTGCGACGGCGACGGCGAGATCGACACGTGCGAGATTCTGGCCGACCCGTCGCTGGACACCAACGGAAATCTTCAGCTCGACATCTGCGACCATTCGATTCCCACCGTCTCAGCGTGGGGCTTGGCGGTATTTACGCTTCTTGTCGTCGCGGCGGGGACGGTTGTGATGCGGCGGAGGGGTGCGGGTCGATGGCTTGGCCGCGGCGCGGGCTCTTCGTGAAGAGTCGGCTTCTTATGGTTCTATTCAGACCGACGACGGACGTCGGCGTGCAAGTCGCCCAGGGGGAGCCCGAGTTCCGGGTAACGCTGGTGTACGCGGACCCGCCCGGTACGGTAACGGCATCGCGGCACGTGATCAACGACCTGAGCCTGAAGGTCACGTCGCCGAGCGGTTCGGACTACTGGGGGAACTGTGGGCTGCATGAGGAGCCCGTGTCGTCAAGCGAGTGCACTTCGGCGAACTATCCCTTTCCGTCGGACCCCACGACGGAGGTTCTCGACAATGTTCAAAATGTATTCATTGCCAACCCCGAGGCAGGCGTCTGGAATGTGACTATAGAGGCTAACGAGATCAATCAAGACGGACATGTGGAAACACCGGCGATTGATGCGGATTTCGCCCTCGTCGTTGCCGGGGTCAGTGAGATCGTCGGCGCCTGCTGCAGGCCGCTTGGTGGATGTCTGAATACGACGGAGAGTGCTTGCCCGCCCCTCCTGGGCAACTGGCACTCTGATGGGACTTGCGCGACCGTGTTTTGTCCTTCGATCGAGTAGGCCAGGGTGGCAGCGTGCGATGTGTCTCACTGGCTTCGGTCCCAACACAAAGGGAATGCTGATCATGGATCGTCAATTGCCATCCTGCTGTCGGCGCGGAGGGCAGTGTTGTGGGAGTGTGTGCGTACTTCTTGTCCTCGTCGTGTGTACTGCGAAGGCGCCTGCTGCCGGTAGCGTGGCAGTGATTGGCGCGGGTGGCGGCCACGCGTACCTGTGTGCTGCACTTGGAGACCTTGGGGTCGAATGCACTGTGTTTCCAAACGCTGGGCCTTCGGAATCGCTCGACACGTTCGACGTCGTGATCATTCTATCGCAGGTATGGACAGACCCTGACGGCACGCTCACCGATGTCATGCGGGCGGGACATGGTATCATACTATGGGGCAGCGCGCCAACTACTCTGGGAATCCACAATGACCCGACGGTTCGGGCGTGGATTGGGGCGAACTCGTGGGGCGTTACTAGTGGCCCCTTGCACACGGAGGCGTTCGATCCGATTCTCGGATTGCGCCCGCCCGGGACGCAGCTTTCGGATTGCGGGCTCGGGCTGTGTGCGGCCATGGCGGATACCGCAGGTCATCCGGATGCGAAGGTCCTGGCGTCTTTCGGCGGGGCTATCGGTATTCTCCGCAACAGATGGGAGGGCGGCCAGTCGGTGTACTTTACTGATTTGATCACCGGAATCCCACCCGGACCGGAGCTGTTCGTCAATGCAGTTCGCGAACTCAGGCCGCCGCCGCCGATCCCGGCAGTCTCGCAGTGGGGATTGGCGGTGATGACGCTTCTTGTCGTTGCGGCGGGGACGGTCGTCATGCGCCGGCGGGAATCGGTTCGACGGCTGGCGCACCGTGCGGGTGCGACGTGACGACTTGGCTCCACCGGTTGAAAACCGGTGCCACACAGAGACGCTCCTCCGGTTGAAAACCGGGTGCCACACGTGAATGCTGTCTGCCGGCAGCCATCAGAGGAGACAACCTGGCTCTTCCTTGACGCACACCACGCCGTGCATTGGCAAACCGGCGACGGGTTTCATCTGTGCGGTCGGCAGTGTGAGAGACGGACAGGAAGAACCGCTTCCACCACAGGCCGCCCGGCCAATCCCCCCCTCAAAAACTGGAAGATCCCGGCAGATTCCGCTTGACGGGCATACTAGTTTGTGATACAAACTAGTATGCAGCTACGAGGCCTCCCGGGATCATCCGCTGGAACGCCTCAACGTTTGAAGTGACGGTTGAATTCAATCAGGAGCCTGATCATGAGCCAACCACCCAACACCGAGAACCAGGACCGGCGGTCCGATCGCCAAGACATCCCCAAATGGGCGCGCATCTACGGGCAGAATCGTAGCCTGCCGTTGGTGATCTACAGCGTCTTCTTCCTGCTACTCTCTGCGGCGCTCGGCGTTCCGTCCTACCTGGCGGGCAAGAGCTACCAGAGCGGGCACATGGTCCTTTTCTGGATTTGCGTTGCTCTCTGCGTGTTGGCGTTCGCGGTCATCATCTACTTCTCCCTGTGCGGGCAGAAGCTCATAGACCGAATCGCCAGACACTTCTACAGGATAGAAGGCGAAGTGGCCGTGTCGCCTGCGAAAACGGCGTGGACTCCCAGCGCCGGGTCCGCGCTGGTGGCGGTCGTTGCACTCGTGCTATGTCTCTTCGGAGTGGCCATCCTGAATGAGTACGGGTTTATCCCAGGCATCGAGGGCGGCGGCGAGAGCGACCGCGACACGCGTTATATGCAGCCGGTATCCGCCGTCTTCGGGGTCCCGATCCTGATTTTTCTGGCGCTTCAGATGCGACCTGCGGTCGGGTGGCTTGCGCTGTTGTGGCCGGGGCTATATGGGCTACACGCTGTTCTGATCGTCGCGGGAGCGCCGATTGTCTTCACCGGCAAATGGAATTACCTGAACATGCTCATTCCGACGGCGGGTTACGGCCTGCTGACCGGGCTCGTGGGCCACGCGTATAGTCGTTATGCCCTGCACCGGCTCAAGCAGGCCGCCCGATCCGGGCTTGTGGACAGCGACCTCTTGAAGGAGTCGCAAGGATGACCGATCCGGATCGCGTCATTCACGAGCCGGCTCGGCTGCGGATCATGATGATCCTCTCCGGGGTCGACACGGTCGATTTCAGCTTCCTCGTGTCCACGTTGGGGCTGACCAAGGGGAACATCTCATCCCACATGAGTCGATTGGAGCAGGCAGGCTACGTTGAGGTCCGCAAGAGCTTCAACGGGAAGATACCGCATACCGACTATCGCCTCACCGCACCGGGGCACGAGGCGCTGGCCGACTACTGGTCGGCGTTGGATCAGATTCGCGGAGTGAGCGACGGTGAGAAGGAGTGATCCGGTCCTGCGTGCGGGCAGCGTCCGTGCCGATCTCGTAGCGGGGTAAGCGCCAACGTAGTAGAAACGCCGCCAGCCCTTAGGAAGTGTTTCAGAACCGTCCGCATGGATCACGCCTTGCCGTAACATCGCGCGGGCTGAGCCCGCGGCTCAGTATTGAATTAGCTCCTTAAGATCCCACCGAAGTGCCGGCGCTCCTTCCGAGAGCGCGCGGGGCGGTCTCGGTCTTCTCGATCACGCAGATGCGCCGGTTGGACTGATCGATGGCCCAAAGCCGTCGGCCATCCCATACTACGCCCTCCAAGCCGGGGAATGGCCTCTCGCCCCAGTCGAGAAGCCGGCCGGCGCGGTCGGTTTTCATAATCCACGGGGACCACGCGTCCACGAACCAAAGTGCGTCGTCACCGGCCGCATTGACCGCGACAGGGAGTGGGCAAGGCAGGTCATTCTCGTCTTGCGTCTCTCGCGGCATGCGCGGCGCGTTTGCGTCGAGCACGCACCGCCAGCCAAAGAAGGCGTCCAGGACCCATAATTCGCCACCGACCTGTGCCACGCCCCCTACATGCTCGAGCTTACTTAACGACACCTCCTCGAGAATGCTCCCGTCGGACGGGTCAATCTGTAACAACCGTTTCGGGTCGCCTTTCTCGGGACTGCCTTGCGTCACCGCCAGCTTTCCGCTCCACCACCCAAGCCAGCGGCCGTGGCCTTCGGGGAGCGTAACGCGGTTGAGGACTCGGCCGTCATCCGGAGATATGGCAACGGCCTCGTTGGATTCGCGTACGCCGGTCCACAAGCGCTGTCCATCCCACACGAATCCCCACAGCTTGCCATCCGGCGCGGGAATCGACCTCACGACCCTCCAGTCGGGCGGTAATGGTGCCTTCCCTCGAAGCTCATCCAACAGGCCGTGCTTTTTCAAGGCGGCCAAGACGATGAATGTGTGTTTGCCCCAGCCGCCATCGGACTGTTGGGCGCGCAGGATCAGGGGAATCTGCTTGATGAGAATCTCGCGTGCGATCGGGTGGTCGATGTGCGCTGCGCAATTGACGAACCCCATGGGTTCCATGAAGCCAAGACATCCGGTGTCCGCCAGTTCGTCGAGGATGCCCCGCAAGGCGCGCTCGACGACCGGCGCGGTGTCCTCGAGGTCCCGCGCGGCCCACAGTGCAGGAAGGCCGCCGGAGGGCGTCCAGGGACAACCGGAGAGTGGGCGAATCCACTTGTCGGCGTTGCCGATTTGAGCGAGCAATGAATCGTGTACGACTGGGTGGTCGGCCCGGTCGAGCAGGCAGAGCGCGTGGAGCGGGTCGCCGCTGAGCGAGGGTTCTTCCGGTTCACAGCGCGTAACCAACCTGGCCGCTTTCTTCAGAATCCCGTCGCGGTTCGATCGCCGGGGCACCCGGTCGATCAGTTCCAACGCCCGCCGCACTTCGGGGTGTTCCGCGTTGGCGCCGAGCTGCACCAAGCGTAGCAGGTTCTCGGTACTGACGCGGAATGACGGCTGGCCGGATGTGGCGTCTTGCGCTTCGGGATCGGTCGCTTCGAAGACTTTGATCGTGTCGAGTTCGTCTTGAATGATCTTGTCGTCGCCCGGGCTGGGATCGCCGAAGACGAACGTTCGAACCCGCGCCCCTACGATCGACTGATCGTTCTCGACGAACGACATCGGGTCAAAGCGGAATCCGAATTCAGCATGCAATGTCATGTTCGAGACTCCTTGTCTTTCCGCAGTACCTTCACGAAGAGTGGGCGTGCGCGCGGCGGAGCGAGCCCTAACCGTCGGCAATCCGAGCATGGCAATGACGATGAACGCGCCGACTGACGCTGCCGTCAGGCCGATGGTCATTCGGCGCACGGGTCGGTGCAGAATTCGGCGAACGCGAACCGCGAGGTTCGGCTCAGATGCGAGCAGAGTGTTTACCGGCAAACGCCGTGCGAGCCCGCTCTGCAGCTCAGCAACGCGTGTCAACGTGTCGGCGTAACCCGCAGGACCTTCGAATCGGCGCATCACGGCATCGTCGCAGGCTGCCTCGGCTTCGTGTCGCAGCGCCCGCCCGCAGAGCCAGACCACAGGATGGAACCACAGGACGACCTCCGCGGAATGCTGGATGAACGAGACCAGATTGTCCAACCGCCGCAGGTGCGTCAGCTCATGGGCGAAGATGTGTTCAAGGTGTCGGGCCGAGAGCGAGCCCGCCATCCGGTCCGAAATCAGAATGGTCGGGTGCAGTATGCCGGCGAGCACCGGACCGTGGGCGAGTTCGGAAACGGCAAGTTTTACGCGACACCGCATTCCGAGCCGCCTTGCAGTGTGCGACAGTAGATCATGCAGCTTGCCGTCGCGCTGCGGGCGAGACGTGCGGCGCAGGTACGACACGTAGGAATGTCCGACGAGCAATCGGAGTCCCAGAGCCGCGGCCACGAGCAAGTAGACCATCGCCACTGCCCCGTTGCGATTCAAGGATGATTCTCGCCGCGGCGGAGCTTGCTCGATCGCGGAACTTGTTGATGGGTATGCGCGTGGACTTTCCGTCGACGCCGCGTCTACACGGCGGTGCGCGGCGGCGGTTTCGTCGGAGGCAACGGCAACCACGGCGCGAGACGACGGCTCCGTCTCGAGCAGGCCGTAGAACGTCAGAGGCGAGGCGACCAGAATCGTGGCCAGCGGTTTGACCAGTACCAGACACCAGAACCAGTGGCGCAGCGCCGGCGAGCCGGGTCGGAGCACGGTCAGCGTGGCGATCACCACTGCCGCGAGAATCGCCCATTCAACGCTGGACGGCCAGAGATGAGTGACCAACCACTGGCCAGACGAGTTCAGGTTGTCTATCCACGCCGTCATGTGCGCCTCAGACCTCAGTCGGCGTCGCGATGCTCGCGCAGTTTCCGGTCGACTTCACGCCGGATCGCACGAATCTCGTCGACCGAGAGGCGTTGCGAATCCAGCAGATGACTGACGAGTCCTCGCGCCGATCCCTCAAAAAACCGATCGCGCAGTTCACGCAGTGAACGGCGGCCCATCTGAGCGCGCGTCACGCAAGGCTGGTAGATGTCGGCGCGAGCCTGGCGCCTGGAACGAAGAAAGCCCTTGTCACGCAGAATGCCCATCATTGTCAGCACGGTGTTGTAAGCCATGGGCTTGGTCGGATTCAGGTACTCCTGAACCTGGCGTACCGTAGCTTCGGAAAGGTCCCAGACGCCGTCCATGATGATCGCCTCCAGCGGCGTCAGTCTTCGATCGCGTTTCTCGGGCATCGCGGGGCTCCTGGGCGCTCCTGGTCGCACCAACTAATAACTTAGTTCGAAGATAACGGACACGACCCGTGAAGTCAACTAAAAACTTAGGTTATCTGTAAGAAACGGTCGTCGATACGTCAAGGGACCGACTTCTACGTGGGCGGCGTGTACGAATTCTGGGGGTCGGTCATCCCCGAACCGTCTACGTTATTGTTGCTGGTATTCGGGGCGGTGGGGGCGGCCCTCATGCGCCGTGACAGTCGGCCCTGAGCGCAAAAGCATGAGCGCGAAGAAGCGCTTCCGCGGCTGGCAGACTACGTGATCACACGATCTGAGTCGCCCGGCCCTAGCGGGCTGCGCTGACCGACTGGAACATCGAGCCTTCAAGGGCGACCGACTGGAAAGTCGGTCCCACAGGCGTGGGATCGCGGTTTTGACCGGGCAGCAGAGCGTTCTTATAGTGTGTCGTCAGAGCCGATGACGTCTAGAACGCCGGCTGTCAATCGGTGAACCGCGCGGGTCGGAAACCCGTGGCGCAAAGGACAAGATGTAAGCCGTTGGCCCGACCCCCCTCAATCCCCCCTTGGCAAGGGGGGAGGCCAAGAAACACGGTGCGTCCGGGGCGCACGCTACGCGGACAAACGTGGTGCGGCACACGCAACAATACCACTGCCCTGATCGAAGAATCTGAGAGAAACACCATGCAAGCGACCGGAAAACAAGACCCCTTCGGTGCTCGATTCAGCCTCGCGACGGCGGGCGGAAACGTCCAGATGCACCGCCTTGCGGCGTTGAGCCAGGCCGGCGTCGGCCATGTCGACCGCCTGCCGCTGGGCATCAAGGTACTTCTCGAGAGCCTTCTGCGCAATGTCGACGGGTTCACCGTGACCGAGGACGACGTAAAGTCGCTGGCGGCGTGGGACGGCAAGAACGTAGCCAAGCGCGAGATTCCGTTTCTTCCCGCCCGCGTGCTTCTCCAGGATTTCACCGGCGTGCCGGCCGTCGTCGACCTGGCCGCGATGCGCGACGCAATGGTTCGCCTCGGCGGCGATCCGAAGAAAATCAACCCGCAGGTGCCGGTCGATCTCGTTATCGATCACTCGGTGCAGGTGGACGCGTTCGGCAGCCCCGACGCGTTGGAGGCCAATGTTGCTCGGGAGTTCGAGCGAAACGGCGAGCGGTATCAATTCCTCCGCTGGGGGCAAAACACGTTCGACAACTTCCGCGTGGTGCCACCCGCGACGGGCATTATCCACCAGGTCAATCTGGAGTATCTCGCCACCGTCGTCGCGCAGCGGAACATCGACGGCAAGATGGTGGCCATGCCCGACAGCCTCGTCGGCACCGACAGCCACACGACGATGATCAACGGGCTTGGCGTGGTTGGCTGGGGCGTGGGTGGGATCGAGGCCGAGGCGGTCATGCTCAATCAGCCGGTCTACATGCTGATGCCGGAAGTGATCGGCTTCAAGCTGACCGGTCGGCTTCCCGAGGGCGCCACCGCGACGGATCTGGTGCTCACGGTCGTTGAGATGCTTCGTCAAAAAGGCGTCGTGGGCAAGTTTGTCGAGTTCTTCGGCGACGGGCTGGCCGGGATGGGATTGGCGGATCGGGCGACGATCGCCAACATGGCGCCGGAGTATGGCGCGACGATGGGTTTCTTCCCGGTCGATGACGAGACGCTCAACTACCTGCGTCTGACGGCTCGATCCAAGGAATCGGTCGATCTGGTCGAGCGATACACGAAAGAGCAAGGGCTCTTCCGCACGGCGGACCACCCTGATCCCGAGTTCAGTGATACGCTCGGCCTCGACATGTCGACGGTCGAGCCCTGCCTTGCGGGTCCCAAGCGTCCGCAGGATCGCATCGGGCTTGGCGCGATGAAATCGGCGTTTCAGAACTCGATGCGCGCATCCGTGAGCGAACGTGGGTTCGCACTCGATGAGGGTGCGCTCGGTCGCACGGCGGAAGCCAGGTTGACCGGAGGCGCGACGACCCTTACGCATGGGGCGGTCGTCATTGCGTCGATTACCAGTTGCACCAACACGTCGAATCCGTCGGTCATGATGGCTGCGGGGCTCGTGGCGAAGAAGGCCGTCGAGAAGGGGCTGAAAGCCAAGCCGTTTGTGAAGACAAGCCTCGCGCCGGGTTCTCGCGTGGTCACGGCGTATTTCGATAACGCGGGGCTGACGCCGTATCTCGAGAAGCTCGGATTTCATACGGTTGGGTATGGCTGCATGACCTGCATCGGGAACAGTGGTCCGCTCCCTCAGCCGGTGTCGGATGCGGTCAAGCAAGGTGACCTGGTTGCTGCGGCCGTCCTGAGCGGCAACCGGAACTTCGAGGGGCGCGTTCACTCGCAGGTGAAGGCGAACTATCTGGCGTCGCCGCCGTTGGTCGTGGCTTACGCACTTGCGGGTACGGTGGACATCGATCTTACGACCGAACCGATCGGCGTGGGCGAAGACGGCCGGAACGTCTTTCTCAAGGACATTTGGCCAACGCAGGCGGAAATCGCGCAGGCCATTGCTGCGGCAGTCACACCGGCGGAGTTTGAAGAACAGTACGCCGACGTCTTGGCCGGCAACGAACGATGGAACAGCATCGCCGGTGCGTCGGGCGACACGTACGCGTGGGACGATGGCAGCACCTATGTGCAAAACCCGCCGTTTTTTGACGGGCTCACGGCGGACGTGTCAGCCATTCAGACGATCACGGGCGCGCGGTGTCTGGTGATGGTCGGCGACTCGGTCACGACGGACCACAT
>JAJDDV010000048.1 GCA_029260135.1 Phycisphaerae bacterium
TCCGTCCCCCACCCTCGCTGCGCGAGAATGGGGCACCCGCTGTGGGGGAAGCGACGGAGGGACAGAGGGACGGAGGACACAACAACAGGGTCGGGCGCCAATAACGGTCTGCACGCATGAACGAACTCGAACAAATGAAGATCGTGATCGAAAGGCTCCGCGCGACATCGCACGGAGAGTGGAGAGCGCAGGAGACCAGCGGCTGGCAGGGACCCTATCCCCTGCCGGAGTTGGTTCAGCGTTATTTCACGCCCACCGGACCGCTTGATGTCACCGTACAATGCGTGTCCAACCCCGTCGTCCTCTACTCATTCGAGGAAGTGAACACGTGGGCCGGTCCCAAGCGAATGAAGTCGTTCTCGCCCGAGCTGGTGGAACGAGCATCGCCGATCGTCGTGGTTCAGGGTGAATTCGACAGTCTTTTCTGGGTTGACGGCCAAGCCTCCGGTTGCCCGGTCTCCTTCAGTCGCACGGGAGGGCCGGATGTCATTTCGGAGTCCGTCCAGATGAGTGCTCAGTTTGGTGACTTCCTGCTGGCTTTGGCTTGTCTGAGCGAAGCCGTCGGAGACGATCCGGGCGAGTTTGAGGACACTCATTTCACGAAGGAGATGTCTCCGACCCAGCAGTGCATCGAGAGGTTCTTGCCGAAGTTCACTGAGATTCTCGGGTCAGTGGACTTTTCGAATGCGTTCATGCGGGTGTTTCTTGGAAAGGCGTAGACGGATGCCACGATTCCGGCGACCCGCGCAGGGCTCTCTGACGTTCCCCCAGCCGGCAGAGTGTCTTACCACGAAGCCACAAAGGCACGAAGGGTGATGTAGGGGCAAGTGGCTCGGACGGCGGGTACGGGCCGATGGTTTCGGCAGGTCAACCCTCCGCGTGAGCGCGGAGGAACGATGTGCCCTCCGTCTGAAGATTCTTCATCACCAATCATTCCCCCAGCTCAGCGCTTCGCTAACGAGCTGGGCCACCCAGCCGTCTGAAGATGATTCATCACAGATCATTCCCCCCGCTCAGCGCTTCGCTGACGAGCTGGGCCACCCAGCCGGGGATAAGGTCCGCCGCCGCAGTCACATGGGGCGTCCGGGACGCCGTACGTGAGGAAGCAGCTACAGGCGATGGCGGAAACACGCGGGGGATAGAGCCGACGCCACCTTTGAATGCGGTGATGGGCCGTGTGGTCTCGACAGGAGGGGGCGATCGTGCGATACTGCGGGTTTCGGCCCCAGAGACCCCTTGGAACGTGTGAGGAGCGGCTTTATCCGTGAAACCTGAATCGTTGGTGGAATTGATTGGAAGCGGGAACGCGTCGACGGTTGAAGAGTCGTGGATGGCGTTGATCGAATCGTCGGAGGTCTCGCTCGGCCAGCTCGCGGGCTATGACGTCGTGTTGCAGGAGCTGCGGACGAGCGGTCAGACGGAGCGTGCGGCGGCGTTTGCGTGGGCGGCGATCGAGAACATCTCGGAGCGTCATTCCGCGCGGGATGCGCTGGGTGTGGCGTCGGCGTATCTACTGGCTGTCGGTAACGGCGATGACCTTCGGTCGCAGGTGGCTGGGCTGTACCAACAAGCGTACTCCGATTGCGCCGGTCTCGAGGCTTTGCTGAGCGAAGCGGGTTTGGCGGGCGGTCGTCCGGTTCGTCGGGCGGTGCGCACGTTGGACGTTTGCCTTGCGGTGCAGGAAGGCGATTACCTTCTGGGTCGTCATGACGAGGGGGCAGCGCGGGTCGCGTCGGTGGACCGTGATAGGTGGATGTTCACGATCACGGGTCCGGATGGCGAAGAGGCGCTGGGCGCGGTACACCTTGCGGACCGGTATCGTTCGGCGTCGGCGGACGAGTTTTATGTTTCACTTCAGTTTCAGCCGGACGCGTTGCGTAAGCGGTTGTCGAGTGATCCGGCGGGGATCGTGGCGGAGATCTGTCGCCAGCACGGTAACAGGATGGACACCGACGCGCTGGAGATGGTTCTGGTTCCGTCGCTGATCTCGGAATCGGACTGGAAGAGATGGTGGACGAAGGCGCGGACGGCGCTACGGCGCAGTGCGCATATCACGATCGAGGGTCGGTCGCCGTGCTTTTTGACGTATTCGGATGCGCCGGCTGCGCTGGAAGAGGGCTTGGGAGAGAAGTTTCGCCGCCTTCATGATCCGGGTTCCCAGCTCGATCTTGCGGAGGCGTATTTTCGGGATTGCACTGCGCAAAGTCAGCCGATTAGTTCGGAGATTGCGGCGGGGTTCGTGCAGGAATTGGTGGCGTGCGGGAAGAAGGCGGTCCGGCGAAAGGACGATCGTGCCGGGCATTACTTTGCGGGGGCTGTCCGCGTCGGTGCCGTTGCGGGGGTGACGGAGGGCGTTGGCGAAGCGAAGGCGTTCTTCGGGCGAGACATGGATCTTCGCACGACGATCGGCGTTGTACCGAATGACACGCTCTTGATTCTCGCGTGTGACTGTGTTCGTGAAGAGCGGCCTGACGATTGGATCGTACCGCTGATGTCGCTGTTGCCGTCGCTGCCGGGAGCGGTGTGCGACCACGTGGTCGAGGCATTGCTTGACGCGGGGCAGGGACGTGAGGCATTCGAGCCGGTGATCGAGGCGATCATGGCTTTGCCGGTGGCGCATTTTGACGCGTTGCTCTGGTTGTGGGACGGTCCGGCGCGGGAGGAGGCGCTGCCGGTTCCGGCGCGTGTTACGCTGTTGTCTCGTGTTGTTCGGGGGTTGGACAATGCGCGTCGGGACGAGTCGCTGCCGAAGTCGAAGGCGAAACGGATCAGTCAACGTGCTCGGGCGGTTCTATCGGCGCGGCGGTACGAGCGGTTCGACCAGTGTGCGGAGCAGCTCGACGGATCGATGGCGAACGCCCTGTATACGCAGATGGGTCAGCTGGACAACCTCGGGAGAGCGGTTCGCGATGATCTGATGAAGCGACTCGGCAAGCGGTTCGCGTCGCAGCCAAGCGAACCGGTGGAACCTTGGCTTCGTGAGGACGTGCTTTACGTCAGCCGGGGGGGAATGGCGAAGAAGCAAACCGAGATCGATCACCACGTCAACGTCAAGATGAGGGAGAACGCCAAGGCGATCGGCGATGCGGCGGAGAAGGGCGACCTGAGTGAGAACTCGGAGTACAAATTTGCCTTGGAGGAACGTGACCTTCTTCGCGCCAGGCTCGCTCAGATGAACGCGGAGATGGCGTTGGCGGAAATCTTTGCTTCGGACGAAGTTCCGAAGAACCACGTGGGGATCGGATCGAAAGTGTCGTTTCGTCGGACGAGCGACGGGGCAAGGTACACGCTCTCGCTCGTGGGTCCGTGGGACGCCGTCGGTGAGAAGCAATGGATCAACTATAAGACGCCGCTTGCTCAGCGGGTCCTGGGCAAACACGTCGGCGATGTGGTGCAGTTTGAGCACTCGAGCGCCACGGGCGAGTATGAGATTGTCGAACTGGACAACGCCATGGACGAGTTGTCGACGAGCCGGGCAGGATGACGGGACGTTCGGTTTCGCCCGGTGGTCTGAGGCTGTTGACGTGAGGAAGGACGCATGAAAGCCGCGATCGTCGGGCTACCGCAATCGGGCAAGTCGACGCTGTTTTCGGCGATCACCGGGGTTGCTGTCGATCCGTATGCGGCGCCGGAAGCGCGCCAGGCTGTGGTGCGCGTCCCGGATTCGCGGCTCGATCATCTCGCGAAGATGTACAGACCGAAGAAGGTGACGGAGGCGACGATCGACTTTGTCGACGTTCCGGGTTGCTCGCTCGATGATGCGAAGGGGCAGTCGGAGTGGCGGCGGTTGTTACCGGCGGTTCGCCTGGCGGATCTTCTGGTCGTAGTGGTTCGCGACTTTGAGAACGCGGGTGTGCCTGCCTATCGGGATCGCGTGGACGCTGATGCGGACTTTGCGGCGGTGTGGGAAGAAGCTCTGTTCGCGGATCTCGAGACGGTTACAACGCGGGTCGAACGCCTCGAGGCAGCCCTCAAGAAGCCGACGAAGACGCATGAGGCGGAGAAGCATGAGCTGGCGCTGCTGAGTCGGTGCCGAGCAGCGCTTGAAGCGGACACGCCACTTTCCACGGTCCTCACCCACGAGGAGGATCGCCGGCGTTTATCGAGCTTCTCCTTCTTGACGCAGAAGCCGCTGATCGGCGTACGTAATGTGTGCGACGATTCGGTCGCCGAGTTGACCGAATGGTCCGTGCCGCACGCGGTCGAGACGAGTTCGCTGGGCGCGCAGATTGAGGCGGAGATCGCCGCGTTGGACCCGAGCGACCGGGCGGCGTTCATGGCTGACCTGGGGCTGAAGGGATCGGCAGGCGAGCAGTTGATCCAGGCGTGCTATCGGGCGGGCGGGTTGATCTCGTTTCTGACGGTGGGGCCGGATGAGTGCCGGGCGTGGACGATTCCGAAGGGCTCTACGGCGGTGGAGGCGGCGGGGAAGATCCACACGGACTTCGCGCGAGGGTTCATTCGGGCGGAGACGGTGGCGTATGATGATCTCGTCGCCGAGACGGACATGAAGGGGGCGAAGGCGGCGGGCAAGGTTCGAAAAGAGGGTAAAACGTACGTCGTTCAGGACGGGGATATCATGAATATCCTGGCGAATCCGTAGGTTCGTGTCGACGCGCTGGAGGGGAACGGCTGAGCTGCGCGTTGCAGCTCGACGGGCACAGGGGTAAACTAAGGGTGCTTGGGCGGTCCCTGGATCGTTCTAGAGCGACGAGTTTTTTTCGCGGGGCGTGGCGCAGTCCGGTTAGCGCGCTTGACTGGGGGTCAAGAAGTCGGAGGTTCGAATCCTCTCGCCCCGAATTGATGTAAGTTCCGCCGAACGCTTGACTTAGCGTACCTATCTGTGTGGGGTAGTGCGGCCTGGAAGCCCAAGAAATCCGGTAGTCTTTCGGATCTGGGAGGTCGTATTATGTCAAGCAAGAGGCCTGGTATTCCCTAGTCTCGTTTTCACAAGCCCTCCGGCCAGAGCCCGGCTGACAAACTCGTCGAGGAATCCTGGTACTACTACATCCACGAGGTCCCCGGGCCGGACTACGCTCTTGGGAACGCCCCGCGCGTCGTCACGCGAACCGTCAACGACACCGGCCCCGACCAATACTCCGCCACGCGCCTGTCCTACGCCTCGAACGGTCGAGCCGTGACGGTCGCCTCGGGTGAGACTTGGCACTACGACAACGACGACCACCAGGGCTCATTCACTCCGGGCAGCTTCAGTGTGACCTACGCCCGCGAGTTCCGCTACGACGGTCCCCGGCAGCGTTATCTGAATGCCGAGCTGGACCTGGACGACTTGATGCTCCCCACTCCGCTCTTTACACACGTTTCCCCAGTCTGCTCAATCTACGACGGCGACACGATCTACGGCGATTGCACCTACGAGACCTCTGGTGACCTGCACTCCTACGAGCCTGGGATGGGCACATTCGCCTGGTCGGGCGGCCCCTCTGAAAGCGGTAAGGCCTGGCAGACATGGCGACCCGATGGATTGACAGGGCCACCGCGGTCACTGTAGAGTACTGTTGTTAGTCATTGCGCGGTCCAATTGAGCTCACCGATTCAGGATGAGCGAGTTGTGTAACTGATGCGACCGTTTTATGCACATTCCCTTGAGGGGCAGCCCCCCAACACTTGGGAGACCATCGAGGCCCATGCGTACGATGTGGCCACCTTGGCCAGTGGGTTTTCCAGTCGGTTCGAGGCAAGTGATTGGGGGCGGATCCTTGGCTTGTGGCACGATCTAGGAAAGTACTCTGTAGAGTTTCAAAAGAGAATCCTTGGCGCGAACGGGATCGAAGCCCACCTGGAGTCGCGGGGAGGTACTGTCGACCATTCGACGGCGGGAGCGAAACACGCCGGCGCACAGTTTCCCGGGATCGCTGGACGGCTGTTGGCGTATTGCATTGCGGGGCATCACGGCGGCCTCCCCGACGATACAGATGAAGATGGCGGCTCGTCGGGTCTGAAGGATCGACTCAAGAAGCCCATCTGTGACTGGTCGGCCGCCCCCGAGTGGCTGACGAACCAGTCACCGCCACCGAATCCCCCCATGATTTGGAGTGACCGCAGTGTAGTGAGGTCGTTTCAGTGCGCCGTCTTCTGCCGGATGTTGTTCTCCTGTCTTATTGACGCGGACTCTCTCGCGACGGAAGCCTTCGTAAGACCGGACGAGGCGCGGAAGCGGCCCGGTCCTCCCGTGAACCTGGAGGAGCTGTCTGCGACTCTCGATCGCCACTTGAAGCAGTTGCAGTCGTCTGCGGATGAGACCGCGGTGAACTCGGCTCGCGCAGCGGTGTTGGCACAGTGCCGTTCGGCGTCAGCGCGCGCACCAGGACTTTTCTCGCTGACCGTTCCGACGGGGGGCGGCAAGACACTTTCCTCTCTGGCGTTCGCACTGCGACACGCCGTCAAACACGGATTGCGCCGCGTCATCTACGCGATCCCCTTCACCAGCATTATCGAACAGAACGCGAAGGTCTTTCGCGATGCGCTCGAGGCCGCAGGCGACAACGTCGTGCTGGAGCATCACAGCAATTTCGAGGGTAGCAGGCGTGTGCAGAACGGGGATGACATCGAAGCGTGTGTCTGGGGGCGGCTGGCCACCGAAAACTGGGATGCGCCAATCGTCGTAACGACCAACGTCCAACTCTTCGAGTCACTGTTTGCGAACAGGAAACCGCGATGTCGAAAGCTCCATCGCATCGCCGGAAGCGTCATCATTCTCGACGAGGTTCAGACGCTCCCGGTCGCGCTGCTGAAGCCGACGCTGGCCATGCTGGATGAGCTGTGCCGCAACTACGGGTGCAGCGTGGTGCTGTGCAGCGCAACGCAGCCCGCCATTGAACAACGCCCCGGCTTCCCCATTGGTCTTTCGGGCGTTCGAGAGATTATGGACGACCCGCCTCGGCTATTCTCCAAACTGGAGCGTGTCACGGTCGAGAGGATCGGCGAGATAGAGGACAGCGAACTCGCGGCGCGGTTGAACGCCCACGGGAAACCGCCGCAATTCTGCGATCTCTGGCGCATTCACTGTTTCCGGGGCTCATAAGATGATTGACAGGACGTACAGACTGCAGTAGGAAACGGTATATGTCCCGAAACTTCGAGGTTCAACTGGAGGTGGCCGGGCCCTTTGCTATGTTCGCCCGGCCGGATACGGGCTCGACGCCAGTTTCATATCCGGTCCCTACATGGTCAGCGGCGAAGGGGATGTTCGACGCGGTCGCACGCCTGCACTACAGCAATGACAGCGCATGGATTCACCCGACGCGCGTCGAAATCTGCAGGCCGATCCGCTATGAGCGATACGTGACCAACTACGGCGGTCCGCTTCGCAAGCAGGATCAGATCAGGAAGGACAACAACTACCAACTACACGCAACAATCCTCGTTGACGTTTGCTACCGCCTATACGGCGAGGTCAAGAGCAAGCAAAGCACACGCGGCAGAGGAATGGAACGCAAGAAGCGGCGCACCGGAAAGCGCGACGTCCAGCACGAACTCTGCGACCTCTTGATGACTCGCTTGACCAGAGGGCAGACGTTCTACACACCCTGCCTTGGCTGGAAGGAGTTTGTACCGAGCTATTTTGGCCCGTTCCGGCCGAAGACCAAGCCGGACGTAAACACCAACGAGGTCATACCGTCACTACTCGCCTCGATGTGGAGGCATCACCGGCTAACGCCGCGTTTCGAGCAGGACTGGAACATCGTCAATGGCGTGATGTCGTACAACCGTCAAGTGCCCCCGGAGGTGTGACATGCTGAATGAAACCTGGCGACTCTGGCAGGCGTTAATGCGCGCGGCGATCACGCCCGAGGCCCAGCACCCGCTGATCAAGCCGCTCCCCACAACCGCGAAGCACCTCCTCCGTATCCGGCTCGACGATAGCGGCGATGTCCAAGCTGTCGAAGAAATCGCCGACGATCACAGAGCTGGGATCAGACGTATCGTTCAGACGAGCGATGGCAGCTTCCCTGTCGTCAAGGTAAATCAACCGCTGCTATCCATTCGCGCCAGATCGCCAATATGGCGACTCTTGAATCGACGGAGGAATCGCCGGGGCAGCAGCCGCAAGCAGCGACTGCTGGCAAGGTGCGTCCGCTTGTATCCGCCTCGTGAATGGAAGGAGGCGGGGCACAACTGGACAAAGTCGCGGGAGAAGTCTGAGCTAGTGCTGAAGGGGCTCGCGAACGGCACCGAAGCCCCGGGAATGGCCACGCTGTGTCGCCGCTTTCAAGCTGCGCTCGATGGCGATGACGCCGCTAAAATGATCCGATCAATCGCCGAGACGGCTTTGGCATCGTGGCAGCAAGGACACCTCTCCAGCACCGAAACGCTACAGGAATTGCTCGTCGGCCGAGGCAAGGGCGGCAACGGAAGAGATACAAAGCTCTCGGTGCTGCTCGTGCTGGATGTCGATCAGGACTCAGACGATCTCGTCTACGACAAGAAAGTGTGGCGTAGCGTCGCCGGTGTCCTGCCAATGAATATTGCGGCGAAGAAGTCGACACATGCACACCGTGCCGATCAGTCCGCATTCGGCACGGACAACGCACTATTGACCGGCCCATTCCCGCAGGTGTGGTTGCCGGTTCTTAACGCATACTTCCCGCTTCTTTCTATGGCTAGCGATGGTGATAAGGCAAAGTGCAACAGACGTTATGGGCTTACCGAATTCACGGTCATTCCGGTGTCAGAGCAAGCGGCGATGCGAATGCAGGACGCACTGGCTTGGATCGTGTGCAAGGAACGCGAAGGCGAGACTTGGAGCGGTGTCGCAAACGGCAAGTTTATCAGGGATCGACGAAAGGGCACGAAACGCGATGATCGCGACTTGCTGATCGCCTTCGTCGAAGACAAACCACACGTGCATGCCCAGACCGCGAAATATGTAGGGCAGGGCCAAGACGTGAGCGATGCACAGTTCGAGGTGAATGCTAAGGCGATCGCTGATGCCTTCAACGCCGACCCACAGATTAGACCGACGTCGAAACTGCACTTCTTTCTCCTTCACAAAGCGACGGACGGCCAGGTACAAGTGGCGCTCGATGTATCGCCGACCGTTCAAGACGTACTTGACGCCGCCGAAAGGTGGGTGACGGCGGCAAAGGGAAATGCGCCATATGTGCGATTGTGGCTGCCCGCGGAGGTGCGGGGCGACCAAGAGCGGAAAGCTGGCCACGGTCGGGTAATGCCGCCATTCCCGGATCAGGTTGTACGCTTACTGTCCCATCAGTGGGTGCGCGGCGGCACTCAGTCCCTGGCTGTCATCGGGCCGTCGCTCGGCGATGTGTTGGACATGATGCTGCGAACGGAGGGCAAGTGTGAACCAGCAGCTCGCCGAATGCTGAAGATGCTAATTCACCGGCTGACACCGCTCCTGATCGGAACATTCGGCGCACAGCACGCCTACGTGTCGCGCAAAGCTCAGAAGAAACACGAGCAGCTGTTCAATTATCCACGTCCATCTTGCGAGGCGGCATTGCGCGCGGTCGCTACCGCCGCCATCTTACTCGAGGTACTCGGCGAACATAAGGAGCAATACGTGAACAACGCACCGTATCAGGTCGGCCAGGTGCTGTCGATGGCCGACACGCTGCACAGGGATTACTGCACTGTGGTCCGCAGGGGGCAGTTGCCCAACTCCCTAATTGGCACGGCGCTGATGCGCCGGGCGCTGGACAATCCAGCCGCCGCCGTGGGCGACCTTGGTGAGCGGATGATGGAGTATGTGCGGTGGGCCAAGACAGCGCACCCTCCACAAGGCGATGAAAGAGAACAGGAGCGGATCGCAGTTCACCAAGCTCGAAAAGTGATGCGTCGTTATCAGCCACTCGCCTCCAGCCTGGGTACGATCAAGCTGCCAACCGAGTCCGATGATGTGGAGAAGGCGCAGCTCCTGCTCGGCTTCCTCGCATCGCCACCAGTTGAAGACCAAGAACAAGATGGAAGGGACGACGAACAATGACCACAAACGACAGCATTGCGCGAGCCACCGGACTTCTTGTGATTGAAGTACGCAACTCGAATCCCAACGGCGATCCGGACCGGGAGAGCGATCCGCGGCAACGTAGCCACGACGGGCGCGGATACGTTACTGGCGTATCCTTGAAACGCAAGATGCGCGACTTGGTTGAACAGAAAGATGGTGAGGTTTGGCAGCATCTGAAAACTCAGTTATCCTTGAATGACGACGACTTCTCCGTGCTCGAGTCGCGTGAGCGAGGTTTCACCGATGTCAATGAAGCGGCCGAGGCGTGGAGAAAGGTGGTTGAACTCATCGGTCAGGATCACAAGGATGTCGCAAATAAGTACTGGGATGCACGCACGTTCGGAGCCACGTTCCTCGAAAAGGGCGAAGATGCCCCGAAAGGCGCCGCGCAAAAATCGGGAGGAGACCGGAAGTACATTCGCACAGGCGTTGCACATTTTCCAAACGGCGTGTCAGTTGCTCCCGTTCGGGTGCTCCGGGACACGCTCACGAAGAAAGCCAGCGCTCAAGAGTCGAAGGACCGCGGGATGGCGCCCCTAGCCAGCCGTGTAGTTGAACACGGTGTTTACTGCATGCCTTTCTTCGTTAACCCAACAGCCGCGAGGAGAAGTGGATGCACCGCGAAAGACATCGCGCTGATGTTGGCATTGATTCGGTACGCATACTCACACACTCGTTCCGTCGCGCGTAGCATGATAGAGGTTCGCCATGCATGGTACGCAGAGCACGAGAACGAACCGGGCACCCAATACAGCCTCGGCTCGTTTTCGGAGTTCGAGTTCATAGAATCCATGACGCCGAAGCGGAAGTGGATCCCAAAGAACGCGGACGACAAGATGTCCTCATCCACGGATCAGGTCCCTCTAGCAGAGCAATACGACGTACCGCTGGACTTGCCGAAGAACTTTCTCGGCAAGCTCAAGAACGGCACGTTGTATGACCTTTGCGTCGAACTGCCTGATTGGTGCAAAGCACGGTCATAGGGGGCGGCGATGTCGAACGATCCGCCCTTAGCCCATAGTGCGCGGGACGGTGTGCCGCAGCAGACCTATGTCGAGCACATCGGAAACGTCCAGTCTGAGGCGAAGGGCAACGCGCGCCGGGCCGCCGCGTTTTACAGCGGTGATGGCAGTCTGTTTGTCAGCTGGGTCGATGCCGCGGCGGTTTACCATGACTTCGGAAAGCTAGGTCAGGCGAATCAAGCAGTCCTGCGTAAAGACAAGTGTGGCAACCGTCGCATCCCGCTGCCAATCGCGCACGAGGACGCTGGAGTTGCGGAACTCGATCGGCTTGGGCACATCGAGTCAGTCGCGCTCGTCGCGGCTCACCACGCCGGGCTTTTTGGCCGGAGGAAAGATGTCCTGGGCCTGCAGGGCCGACAATTCCGGAATCTCGATCAAGATCGCTGCACGCCCGATGGGCGATTGGTTGCCGACTACATCGACGAACAAGGGCGGCTGGACGCTTATCGACAGTCCCACGTTGCTGCCGGATGTTCCGAGGCATCCCAAGAACAGGCAAAGGGCCTTCATCGCTGCGGCCTCACCCGCCGCCTTGCGCTGTCATGTCTCGTGGACGCGGATCACGGCGATACGGCTCGGCACTATGGCGGAGAGGGTGAGGCGCCGACGATCGAAACGCGATGGGAACAGCGCATCGGAGCACTTCAGCGGTATGTGGACGCCATACCAGTCGGACGTACTTGTCGCGAACGAGAACGGAATCGACTGCGGCGGCGGGTATTCGAAGCATGTCGCGATGCGCCCATTGAACCTTCCATTCGTTCCTGTGACGCACCAGTCGGCAGCGGGAAGACAACGGCGGTCATGGCGCATCTGCTACGTGTGGCGTGCGAAAAGCGCCTGCGGCATATCTTCGTCGTCCTTCCCTACACGAACATCATTACTCAGGCGGTCGAGGTGTATCGCAGAGCCCTGGTCCTGGACGGCGAAGACCCGAAAGAAATCGTCGCAGAGCACCACCATCGGGTCGACTTTAAGGCCATTGAACTGCGACAGCTCGCCACGTTGTGGAAGGCGCCGATTGTCGTCACTACGGCGGTACAGTTCTTCGAAACGCTGGGCAGCCACCACCCATCCCGCCTGCGAAAGCTGCACGAACTACCCGGCTCGGGCGTGTTCGTGGACGAAGTGCACGCCGCGATGCCGTCGTGTCTCTTGCCGCAGGTGTGGCGCTGGCTTGAGACCTGGACGCGGAACTGGGGCGGGCATCTCGTGCTGGCAAGCGGGTCGTTGCCCCGATCCTGGGATCTTCAGGAATACACGGAGTTGATTCGCGGCGATTCACGCGAGCCGATGCCGCCTGTCCCCGATCTGGTGACCTGTCACGACCTCAAGTCAGAGTTGCGGATCGCGGAAACCAATCGTGTTCCCTATCGGCGACGACTCAAGCGGGAGCCCAGCCGCTGCGCCAATCGCGATGAGTACGAACACACGCTCAACTGCAAGGGCTTGATCGAGTTTGTCATGGGCCAGCCGGGCCCGCGCCTGCTGATCGTAAACACGCTGCAGACGGCTGCAGTTATTGCACGCGCAATGCGTAGAGCCGACCTTGATGTGCTTCACCTTTCCACGGCGCTGGCACCGGCGCACCGTGCCCCCGTGGTTGATCGGGTAGTGCGACGTCTGCGCAACAAGGATCGAAGCCCAGACTGGACACTCGTCGCAACAAGCTGCGTAGAAGCGGGCATGGATTTTTCTTTTCACGTGGGGTTTCGCGAGCGTGCCTCGACGGCGAGTTTGCTCCAGATTGCCGGGCGCGTCCGGCGAAACGACGAACTCGAGTACAAAGACGCCGCAGTCTGGGACTTGTTACTTCGTGATGATAGTTTCTGCCAGAATCCCTCCGTGGAGGTCGCTCGGCAAGCACTGAACCGTTTTACTGAGGCCCAACTGAACAATCTCGATCCAGCCACGTTGGCAACACGTGCGATGCAGTACGAATGGACCTGCGATGCTGAGAAGAAGGCTCGAATGCTCATGAAGGCGGAGGAGGGGATGGAGTATCCGGAAGTCGGGAAGCGTTGTCGAGTAATCGACAACGACACCCGCCTCGTCGTAATTGACCCGGACTTGGCTAGGCAGATTGAATCTCGTAGCAAGTTGTCCAAGGCTGACATAGTCCGTTACAGCGTCCAGGTATGGGCGCGAAGCGTCAGTCGTTATGAAGAATTGGGGCAACTCAGACCTATCGGCCGAGAAGGCGAACTCTACGCATGGACTGACGACTATGATCCCTGCTTTGTCGGTTTCATGGCAGGGGTGTTGAAACACAAGGAGTTTCTGCGCGACAACGACGCTTGGATCATCTAGTGTTCACCGAAGACGATCTACTTCCCATCTCAGCTCTCCAGCACCTGCTGTTTTGCGAGCGGCAATGCGCATTGATCCACATTGAGAGGTTGTGGGTCGAGAACCGGCTCACGGTGGAAGGAAAGCATCTGCACGAGCGGGCGCATGCCGGCGTGGGTGAGTCTCGCCCCGGTGTGCGAGTTTCCCGCGGTGTTCCGTTGCGATCGTTGCGTCTGGGGCTCATTGGAGTCGCCGACGTGGTTCAGTTTCACCCGATCGATTCCGACGGGCAGCCACGAGACCCGCCCGTCCCGTTTCCCGTAGAGTACAAAAGAGGTCGCCCGAAATCGCATGATGCGGATCGCGTACAGCTTTGTGCACAGGCCATGTGCCTGGAAGAAATGCTCGACGTCGAAGTGGGTCAGGGCGCTCTCTTCTACGGCCGAACGCGTCGAAGAGAAGTCGTGCTCTTCACCGCCTCGATTCGCAGTCTGACCGAGGAAACCGCCTCGCGACTGCATCAGATGGTAGCGACCGGCCATACGCCAGTCGCTCGCGAGGAGCCCAAGTGCAAGAGATGTTCAATGCTGCCCATGTGCCTTCCGAGTGCGCTGAGCCCATCGCGGTCCGCCGCGCACTACTTGGCGAGGGCATTGGCCTCGGCAGAACGTGACGGAGAATCAACCTGAGGTCCTGCTATGAAGAGGCATGCAAACACTCTTTTCGTGACGACCGACGGCGCCTACCTCAGAAAAGAGGGCCAAACCGTCGCGGTTCGGATTGATGGAGAGACTCGGCTCCGCGTCCCACTACATCATCTCGATGGAATCGTTACGATGGGCCGGGTCGGTGCAAGCCCCGCCCTGCTGGGCGCGTGCGGAGAGGCTGGTGTCTCCGTGTCGTTCCATTCCAGCCGAGGTCGGTTTCTCGCCCGTGTGACGGGGTTCACGCCGGGAAACGTGCTGCTGCGACGAGAGCAATATCGCTGTGCCGATGATCCTGCACGTGCCCTCGTCCCAGCCCGAGCGATCGTCGCCGCCAAGATCGCCAATTCGCGGACGGTCTTGTTGCGTGCCTGCCGGGACCACGCCGATCTCACCCAGCGCGAACAGATTCAACACACGACGGCTTACCTTTCGGGGCTCATGGACGACGTGCAGCGCGCGACAGACCCGCAGGTGCTTCGTGGGTTCGAGGGGGACGGTGCAAAGCGTTACTTCGCAGTGTTCGACCAGATGCTCACGTCGCAACGTGATGAGTTTCGAATGAACGGACGATCTCGTCGGCCACCCACGGACAACCTCAACGCCATGCTCTCGTTTGTGTACACGATTCTGACGCACGATGCGCGTTCAGCCTGCGAATCTGCAGGCTTGGATCCCGCGGTCGGCTTCCTACATCGAGATCGGCCTGGACGCCCCGGCCTGGCGCTCGATCTCATCGAGGAGTTCCGTGCCTTCCTGGCCGACCGCCTGGTGCTCTCGTTGATCAACCGGCGCCAGGTCGCCCCCGAAGGATTTGACCGCGGCGAGACCGGAGGCGTCGCCATGAACGATGCGACGCGCAAGACGGTTCTTCTGGCACTCCAGAAACGTAAGCAGGATGAAATCACCCATCCGTTCCTCAACGAAAAAACAACGGTCGGACTGCTCCTGCACCTTCAGGCACAGCTCCTGGCTCGGTTTCTGAGAGGGGACCTTGACGCCTATCCGCCGTTTATCGCGAGGTAGCACTGGAGGATGCAAGCATGTTCGTGCTGATCACGTACGACGTCTCCACGATTGACCCATCCGGTCGACGGAGGCTCGCTCGCACAGCCAAGGCCTGCCTCAACTATGGTCAGCGCGCGCAGAACTCAGTCTTTGAATGCCAAGTCGACCCCGCCGAGTTCGCTGAACTGAAGAAACGCCTCTTGGAGATCATCGATGTGAACCAAGACAGCCTCCGGTTCTACTTCCTCGGCAAGAACTGGCGCAGGCGTGTCGAGCACTTCGGCACAAAACCGACCCTAGATATGGAGGGTCCTTTGATCGTGTAATCGCTATCGCGAACCTTTAGCGGCCGGTGAATCTCCGGTAGGTTCGCGATGCCTGTAAACTGTTCTTTGACAAGTGGATAGGGGAACGGGCGGGTGAATACCGCCTTCAAGAGGACCCGATTCCGCTGGTCTCGCGGAAGCACCGCTGTTGGCGTTGATCGAAGAAGGACTTACGATGGAACCATCGCCCCCTTCGCG
Source organism: Phycisphaerae bacterium (assembly GCA_029260135.1). Lineage (GTDB taxonomy): Bacteria > Planctomycetota > Phycisphaerae > UBA1845 > UBA1845 > OFTM174. Next base: position 15,539 of record JAJDDV010000048.1, read on the forward strand.
GGGGCGCGGATTGAAACTTGTCCCCCGTTCGCTGCCGAACCAGCTTCTTGCATCGCCCCCTTCGCGGGGGCGCGGATTGAAACTTTCGCGGCGGTCTCTACCGTTTGCGGACCAGCGGATCGCCCCCTTCGCGGGGGCGCGGATTGAAACGCATTCCGGCTGACGTATGGGATGAGATCAGGTCGATCGCCCCCATCGCGGGGGCGCGGGTTGAAACATCGATGATGCGATCGCCACACAGGACGCGGATGATCGCCCCCATAGCGGGGGCGCGGATT
>JAJDDV010000049.1 GCA_029260135.1 Phycisphaerae bacterium
ACCCCTCCCCACGAAACGCGTCGAGAACGAAAGCGATGTCCGAAATCCCGATGGTCATGTCCAAAACGGCCGGCTCGAGGTCACACTGCGCCTTGCCCGGAGAACCCGGGAGGTTCCTGAACTTGTCGAGCAGAGCCACGACGTCGGTCGGCACGTCAACACTTCCGTCGGGCGGGTGACATGGTGTGGTCGCACAGCTCCCGACCAGGTCACCCCATCGGCCTGTCGTGATCGGCATCGCTTCCGAGAAGTTGGCCTCGTCGCCCGTGGGACACCCGTTGCTGATGGCGTGGAGTTCAAATGTCGCGCCCGGGACAATCGCCTCGCCATGAACATGAATGGTACCCAGATCGTCCCAGATCGCGTAGAACGGATCGCACTGCAGGGTCGCCGCCTGGAAACTGGACCAACCGCCCACAGCATCCGGCGCCACGGAGCCGGACTGTTCCGTCACATCAACGGGTGGAGCAACCCACATGGACTGCCCGTTTCGTACATCAAACGGCGCCGGAAGTGCCACAAACGTGACACGAATGGCAACAGGTTGTGTCGGATTCGATCCCGCAAATGAGATGTACCGGTTCTTGATGACGCCGGCGGGCTCATGGGCCGGGGCGGCGACGGGTTGACAGGTGCAATCGGTGTCGAGTCCGTCGGCGACGCCGTCACAGTCGTTATCGATGGCATCGTCGCACGTGAATTCGTACCCGACTTCCTCAGGCTGCGTCAACGCGGGTTCCGTCGGGCATTCATCGCACCCGTCGGGCACGGCATCGCCATCGGTGTCTAGCGTGTCGTCAAAGCCGTCACACTGATCACAACCGTCGGGAATGCCGTCACCGTCCGCATCGAGCCGATCGTCAAATCCACCGCAAATGTCCGCGCAGTCCGCCACCGTGTCATCATCCGAATCGGTATCGGGAATTCCGCATCCGCAAGCCCCCGGCTCGATCTTGCCGGGATCCGTCGGACACCCGTCACACGCGTCGATCGTCGTATCGCCGTCGGTGTCGAGTTCGCATTCGTCGGGAACGGCGCTCGCGTCACAGTCGGTGCTGCGACCGCTGCCGATGTCGCAGGCATCGGGAACGGCGTTTGCGTTACAGTCCTGTTCGGTCCCGGCGAAGATGTCGCAACTGTCGGGCAGTGCGTTGCCGTTGCAGTCCGGTTCGCACTCATCGGGAATGGCATTTCCGGAACAGTCTTCGCTCGTTCCGTTGGCGATATCCTGATCGTCGGACACGCCGTTCCCGTTGCAGTCGTCGCCGAATTCAAAGGCGCCGACGTCGACGATCGGTGCGGAACCGACACCGGTGTCAATCGTCAGCGGATCATCCAGGAACCGCGGTGTTCCATCGGCGTCGATCGGCGTTGCTTCGGCGGTGTCGCCATCGCCGTCGATGTCCAATGCATCGGCGGGAAGGGCAACGTTGTCGCCGGCGTCAATGCACGGCGAACCGTCGCCCAGACGAAGATCGTCGTCTTTGGTTCCGATGATCCCGTCCAGTCCGTCCGCGTCGACCAGCAGCGGGTCATCCCCGAAGTTGCCGATACCACCCAGCGTCCCCGACCAACCCTCCAGGCACGAATGGTTGATGTACAAACTACCGCTGATCATGCGGATCTGCTGCGTTTCGGTGTCGCCGTAGGACGTGTTGCCCCACAGAACGGAATTGGTGATTGTGAGCCCGTCTTCACCGCCGGTCGGGTCCGCGTAGTTGAGCGCGCCGCCGTGAATCGCATCGTTACCGACCAGCGTGCAGTTGACCAGGCTGGGATTGCTTTCGTTGAACACGAGCAGGGCGCCGCCGTTGCTGGTAGCAACATTCCCGGCGAACACACAGTTCACGTAGCTCGCGTTACTTGTGTAGTGGTAAACGGCGCCCCCATGCGCCGACGTATTCCGTCGAAACAGACAGTTGGTGAAAGCATTGGATGAATAAGAGACGTGCACGGCTCCACCCTGGAATCCCGAACTGTTCCCGTCGAAGATGGTGTCCACAATGCGCGGCGAATACCGAACCCACAATGCGCCTCCGAGTCTATTGGACCGGTTGTCCACAAACAGGGAACCGGAAACGAGAGTGCCCCCGTCGAACTGAGCGCCCGCGCCGTTTTCCGCCTCGTTGCTCTCGAACGTGCAATTGTGAATCTCGGTTACACCATAAACGGATGACAGGCCGCCGCCGCTGAAATAGGCGTAGTTACCGCGGAATACGCAGCCCCTGGCGATCAACTCAACGGAGGTCCCGATGGATGCCACGCCGCCGCCGGAGTACGCCCAGTTGTCTTCAAACGTACAGTTGCGGATGGTCACGCTGCCGAGGTTGATCAGGCCACCTCCATCATACGGTTCACCGATCAGGGCGTTCCCACCACGAATCGTGAAACCGTCTAGAAGACAGCCACTGGATTGGTCGGGAACGTTGACGACATGCCACGAGTTGTCAATGATCTTCAGTGCGGTCATTTCGTCCCAGAAGTCGACGTCGCCATCGCCATCGAGGTCAAAGTCCTGGCAGCCGGGCGGGTGCAAGACGCCCTCGCCTGAATAGCACGCTTCGAATGCGGCCCGGTCAAGAAAGCCCAGTTCATCGTCCCCGGCCAGGTCGCCGGTGAGCACCGTCGGGAAGTCGGTCGGACTGCGATCGGTGAACCGCGCCTCGCCGCCGGCGAATCCGCCGAAAAGACGAATGCCATCGCCCAACTCAAAGCTGAGTGCTTCCGTGCCCATCCCGCGGTCGGGTTTGTAGTGGCCATCGGCGACCCATATCTCGGTTACCGTGCTGAGCGGATCGGCGGCAAGCGCCAGGGCGTCCTGAAGGTCGGTGAAGGCGTCGGTCCAGTTCGTTCCGGTTGCGGCGCCGGTGGCGGTTTCGTCCACGTAGACAATGAAATCGCACTCGTCGAGAACGCCGTTCTCGTTGAGGTCCGTGCTCGTACCGTTTTGGAGGTCGCAACTGTCCGCCAGCGTGTTTCCGTTGCAGTCCTCACAATCATCGGGAACACCGTTGGCATCGCAATCGCCGCTTGTTCCGGCGACAATGTCGCACGCGTCGCGCGAGCCGTTCGCGTTGCAGTCGACATCTTCGAGGACGCACTCGTCAGGAACGCCGTCGCTGTCACAATCGCCACTGGTTCCATCGGCGACGTCACACTCATCGGGCGCGAGATTCGCGTTGCAATCCGGGCTGGTCCCGTTCGTGAGATCGCACGCGTCCGCCACGCCGTTCAGATTGCAGTCGGGGTCGCACTCGTCGGGGACGCCGTTGGTGTCGCAGTCGGTGCTGACGCCGTCAGCGATGTCGCATGCATCCGCCACGCCGTTGAGGTTGCAGTCGGGTTCGCATTCATCCGGCATGCCATTTCCGTTGCAGTCAGTGCTTTGACCGCTGCCGACATCGTCCCAGTCCGGCGTGCCGTTGGCGTTACAGTCAATCTGTTCGTAGGGGCCCAGGTCGACGGTAACGTTGACGATGCGCGGGTTTCCGTCCAGATCCAGCGCCGATGACGGCGGAACGTGATCGTTGTCACCCGTGTTTGCCGCTGAAGAACCCGGGAGCAGGCGCAAGTCATCGTCCGCCGTACCCGCCAGGCTGTCCGGACCCAATGGATCGACAAAGAGGGGATCGTCTCCGAAGTTTCCCACGCCCTCGTACAGTCCGGACCAACCTTTAACGCAGTTGTGATGGAGCACGGCTGACGACGCCGCCACCAGCTCGAAGCGCTCTCCGCCACCCTCCGATCCTTCATTGCCCCAGACAATGGAATTGGACAAGTATAACCGACCCGACGTACTCGAGTGCTGCAGTCCGACGCCGTATACGTTCTCCGTCACACGGTTGAAGGCAATGGTGCAGTTGGTCAGCCTCGTGGTCGAGACTTCGCTCCACATTCCGCCGTTCGAGTGGGCGATGTTTCCGGCGATCAGACAGTTGTCCAGCGACGCATCGGAAGCGCCCGTGACCATCAGCCCTCCATTGGACCATGCGGTGTTGCCCACAAACCGACAATGGGCGACGGACAGATTCACACAGCCCTGAAAGTACGCTCCGCCTGAAATGGTGGCAACATTGCTGGTCACCAGACAGTGATCGAACGCGGGGCTTCCTTCGCCCGCAGCCAGCCCACCGCCGTAGTCTGCGATGTTTTCGCGGAAGATGCAGTTGGAAACCGTGGGGCTTCCATCGCCGGTGTACATTCCTCCACCCCGCCCGAAATAGCGTGTGTTCCAGAAGCCGGCGTCGGCGTTGCCTCCCGTGATGGTGAAGCCGTCAAGTGTGGTTGAATCCGTGACGCCATCGGCCCGAACGACGTTATACGCATTCTCGCTGTTGTTGATGAAGTTCGAACCGTCGTTGCCGGCGATGTCGCCGCTGAGGATCGTCACGTTGGCGACGTGATCGCGTTGCGCGCGCACGGCTTCGTCCCCGGCGAAGCCACCGTAGATTGCGGCGCCGCTAACGAGTTTGAACGTGAGGGATCGAGCATCATCCGCGCTGAAGCGCAGGGAAGGACGGTAGGTTCCCGCCGCCACCCAAATCTCATCGACCGATCCGACCGACGCCTCGGCAATGCCGAGTGCATCCTGCAGGTTGGTGAATGCCGTCGCCCAGGATCGACCGTCGCTGATGCCTGAGGCGGAACCGTTCACGTAGAGGATCGACGGTTCGCACTCATCGGGAACGTCGTTCCTGTTGACGTCGAGGCTTGTACTGTCGGCAATGTCGCATTCGTCCGGGTGCAGGTTGGCGTTGCAGTCGGACTCGCGTTCCATGCACTCGTCGGGAACACCGTTCGTGTTGCAGTCCTCACTGGTTCCAACGGCGATGTCCTCGGCGTCCTCGACCCCGTTGAGGTTGCAGTCCGCGGGCAAGGTGATCACGACGGACGTGATCAGAGGAATGGGAATCATCGATCCGCCGCTTTCGCTCCAAAACGTGTGAACATGTCCCGCTTGCTCGATCAACAGCGAAACAACGAACGTCCCTTCGGCATTTTCCGGTACATCGAGGAGCACGGTCGCGCCGTATCTCGGTGTACCCGTATCAGGCGGCGCGGGAGATCCGTCGATGATGACACCACCAAACAGCGGAGGAAGCCCTATGTTCAGAAACGTCGCGCCGATCGCCCCGTTGTCGCGGTAGACGAAATCGGGATGGGCCAGGTCGACAAAAACCGCCGACGCCTCATCGCAAAAACCGTCGATGCACGCATCGCGCGGATTATAGGCGGCGTGGCGGCATTCCTCATTTCTTGTACAGGGGATCCGGGCGTAATCCAGCGAGCCGTTCAGACCGTTCGAGAAAGCCGCACCATCCAGGGCGGCCTGATACGCACGAAGCTGCGGGACGTAGTCTGAGTCCGTATCCCAGCCTGACATTCGCAGCTCCAACGTCACACGCTGACCTCCGGCGGGAAGGCGTAGCTGGTTACCTTCAATCGTGTGAGGACCGGACGCCGAGATCGGCACGAGGCGCATCCCGAGTTCACAGACATCGGCCACGCCGTCGCCGTCGGTGTCCGGCAACAGTCCGTCTGCGATGTCGCAGCTGTCCGCCCGGCCATTGTCATCGCAATCATATTCGCACTCGTCGGGGACACTGTTTCCGCTGCAATCGTCACTTGTTCCGGACGCAAGATCGCACTCGTCCGGCACCGCGTTTCCGTTGCAGTCGATACTCACGCCGTTGTCGATGTCGCAACTGTCGGCCCAGGTGTTTCCGTTGCAGTCGGGCTCGCATTCGTCGGGTATTCCGTTTTCGGTGCAGTCCAAGCTCGTGGCCAACCAGATGTCGCACCCGTCGACCACACCGTTTGTGTTGCAGTCCGGCTCGCAGGAATCCGGAATGCCATTCCGATTACAGTCTTCCTCGGAGCCGTCGGCGAGCTCACAGCTATCGGCGATGGCGTTGCTGTTGCAGTCCGGCTCGCAGTCGTCCAGGATGCCATTGCCCGTGCAGTCGAAGCTGGAGCCGAGGAAGAGATCGCAGCTATCCGCGCGGCCGTTGTTGTTGCAGTCACTCTCACATTCGTCGGGCACGCCGTTCATGCCGCAGTCGCCACTCGTTCCGCCGGCGATATCCTGATCGTCGAGAATCCCGTTGCGGTTGCAGTCGCCCACCGCGGCTGCGGCATCGATCACGCCTCCGCTGACGGTCTTTCCCTGCAGGGCTACGACCGGTCGGGTCGTGCCGATCGCTACGTCGCGCACTTCGGACCAGGTGAGCGCGGGGAGGCGACTCATCAGCAGCCCCACGACGCCCGTCACATGCGGCGAGGCCATGGAAGTGCCTCTGAAGTACGCGTAGTCTCCACCGGGGATGGAGCTGTAGACCTTGACGCCGGGGGCTCCAAGATCGACCGAAACCAACCCGTACGTGGAGAAGCCCGCGAGGCGGTCATCGTTGTCCGTCGCCGCGACCGAGATGATGTTTCCCAGGTTGTATCCCGCGGGATAATGCGGGTGCAGATCGCCGTCCACAGGGTCGTTGCCCGCGGCGGCGACGAACACATGGTCCGCGTCGCGCGCATCCTGGATCGCGTTGTAGAGCGACTGAGAATACGCGGTCGAGCCCCAGCTGTTGTTGGACAGGCGAAGGCCGTTCGCCACGGCGTACTCGACGGCCTGGATCGCGCCGGAAGTGAGCCCACTGCCTCGGGAGCTGAGGAACTTCAACCCGACGATTTGACAACGCCAGTTAATCCCCGCGATCCCGATACCGTTGTTCGAAACGGCGCCGATCGTGCCCGCAACATGCGTTCCGTGACCGTTGTCGTCCATCGGATCGCCGGTGCTCATGAGGAAATTGAAACCGTGCACGTCGTCGACATAGCCGTTGACATCGTCGTCGATCCCGTTGTCCGGGATCTCGCCGGGATTGGTCCAGATGTTGTCGACGAGGTCGGGATGGGTGTAGTCGACCCCCGTGTCGATCACTGCGATACGAAATGTCGGGTCGCCGGTCCAGATGTCCCAGGCCTGGACCGCACCGATGTCCGCCCCGGCCGTCCCCGGGTCGCCGTCGACCGTCTGGCCCGTGTTCTGAAGGCCCCAAAGCTCGCCAAAGTCCGGATCGTTTGGGATCCCCGAGATCGTGATGATATGGTCCGGCTCCGCATATTCGACGCTGGAGTCCTTCCGATACGCCGCAAGGGCCTCCTGGACTTTGCCCTCCGGAACCTGCACCAACTCCAGACCGACTTGGCGCCGGTAGGTATGGAGGACCTTTGATCCACGAAACGCGTCATGCGCCCGTTGTTTGGTGATCTGGGTGGCGCCGGGCTTGAACCTGACGAGCAACTGCCGCGAATGGTGCGGCGCTTGCAGCGCGGACTCAGCCGGTGCCGGGGCCGGCGTGCGCCCCGTGAGAAGATCGGCTACGCCCTTTGGCGACGCAAACTCAGAGGGCGATGGAGGGCCGGAATACTCGCCGTGGGCAAACCCGTCTTCTCCACGACCGGTGGTTCCTACATCACCGGTCGCCAGACGCGTCGCCACTGCAATGAAAAAGAAGCCGAAAAACAACAGATGTGGTCGACCACAACGAATGAAGTTTTGATTGCTTCTTACGATCTGCCCCGGAAGTGCGCGATAACTGCCCATTCGATTACCCCCTAAGTGTTGTTTCGAGGGTATCGAGTATACCCAGGTGCCCGCGCCTAATGCAATCGAAAAGATGGCACCTTCTTGAAGGACTCTCTCGCGATGCGATGTGCGCTGCGCCGGCTTCGTGAGATTCTGGGCAAGTTCGCATTCACTCTATACGAGTTCCACTTTGATCGTGCACCCAACAATTGAATCAAGAGAATGCGAAGACGACTTCCAGAAGAACACCCTTGCTTTATTTTGCATCGGCGGTGAAGAGCGGCAGCCAGCTGCCCTCTCCTATGTCACACGGAGAATGCGAATCCAGGTTCGTCCGGCGGTCTTCCTCCGAACCAATCGACCCGGGTAGAGGAGGAGCTACGCCGTGACTCACCGGTTGACGGGTCTCCACCGTCGCAGGGCGCGTGGAATCAGGTCGTAGGGGCGTCGCTACGTTTCGCGACGACGATCATCTCATCGTGCGGGTTGACGTAGAGGTGGGGAAGATGGCGGCGGAACGGCGCAACTAGCCAGCGAAGCGGTCGCCCGTATCGGCCGATGCGTTCCATGAGAAACTCGCCGGAGATGTACTTGCCCGCTGCGCGCTTGGTCAGGAGGACGACCCGAAACCCGGCCTCGTCGAGCAACTTGCGGATCGTGTAACGGTCGAAATGGTAGATGTGCTCGGGGAACTTGAACATGTGCCACCGCAGCCCCGAAACGCGAGCGAGCATACTGCCGACGTCCTGGGTCTCGAGAATCAGATGGGCCTCGGGGTTCATCAGCGTACGAACGTGACGTAGCTCCGCGAGAGGGTCAGCCAGGTGCTCCACCACGTCCCACATGACCACCGTATCGAAGCGGCGATCGAACGGTTGATCGCCCAGGCTCCCAACGCGCAGATCCGTGCCCTTCTCGAGAACCGAGCGCCCGTGCTGCACGGCGAACTCGGAAACGTCGACCCCGTGCAGATCTGTAAAGCCCTTCTCCTGAAGTACTCTCAAAAACGCGCCGCAGGCCATCCCGACCTCGAGCAGGGCGCCACCGGGATCGAGGAATCGCCGCACGCAGCGAAACCGACGGCGAAACGTTCGCAGGTAGTTCTCCCACTCACCGACGTAGTCCTGATAGCCGCTGTCCTTCGCGGACGGAGACTTGAAGTAGCTCTGACCATAGAGATCAGCCAGTACCTCCGGCGTGGGCTTCGGTTCGATCTGCACCAGTCGACACTGCTCGCATTGCACAACCGCGTAAGGTGGATGCTCGAACCAAGTTTGAAAGGCGGTGTGTCGGCAGAGCGTGCAAAACGGCGTCATATCCCGCGGTCCTCGATGACCTGATGCTGGAACGATCGTCGATAGGGCAAGGCACCCTTCTCGAAGTACTCATCCTTGGAGGCGATGCACTCAATATCGTAGTGCTTGTTCTCGATGATGCTACGCGCGGCGAGGATCCCCATCTCGATCGAATGATCCTGGTTGTTGTAGCGGAAGCGACCCGGCCGACCGATGTAGAGCAGATTCTCGAACCCGTCGAGCCAGCCCTTGATGATCTGTAGCGGCTCCTGATAGCCCAGGCGATAGATCGGGTAGACGTCGGTCTGCCGGAGGAGATGCGCGTCGACGATGTCCTGACGGTTGAGAAGCCCGATGGCCTCCAAGTGCGGAAGCGATCGTTGCAGCAGCTCGTCCTTGTCCATCTTCCACATGTCTTCGCCCTCGAAGACGAAGAACTCGAGGAAGAGCGACGTCATGCCCTCGGGGCTCATCCGCTTGGAGAAGTTTTTCATCTCGCTGATACGCCCAAACGGAATCGTCTTGTCAGGGAAGTAGATCCAGTTGTCGGGGATCGCCTGCTCCGTTCGGAGGGTCAGGAAGAGATAGACCTGCGCGCGATAGTCGAGATGTTGTGCGGCCTCGAGAACCTTCTTGGGCGGCGGCGGATCGAACAGCGTCAGGAATTTCAGAATCGGCGTCGAGTTGACCAGATGAGCCGGCGTGGCCGTCATCACCTCACCGTTCTGTTGGATGTCGACCTCCTTGATGGCACCGCCGTCGTGGCGAACGACCTTCGGAGTGGCGTTGCAGTGGACCTCATGGCCTGCGTCCTCCAGGCGCTTTTGGATGGCTTCGTAGATCAGACCCGTTCCGAGGTCGGGGTAGTAGAACGTGTCAGTCAGGCTTCGCGGGCCGGACCGTTTACTCAGTGCGGCGCGCACGGCACTGAACAGGCTCAACCCGGCGATGCGCTGCGCCGCCCAGTCCGCACTGATTTCTCGACACGGAAGCCCCCAAATCTTCTCCGTGTAGTTGATCATGTTGAAGTGGGCGAGTTCGCGACCAAACCGTGAAACGACATACGACTCGAAGTCGGCGTTGCGGCGATTGAACCCGACCGCACGCTTGAGCTGCTCGAATCCGTAATCCCGCAACACGCGAACGGCGGAACCAAAGCCCATGTTTCTCAGCGCGTTTCCGAGCTGGACCGGATACGTGTAGAACTGACCTTCGACATAGAAGCGCGTGAAACGCGGAACCTGAATCCACTGCTCGCCGAGCAGGTCTTCGATGAATTCGTAGAGGTACCGGTTTCGGCTGTAGAAGCGGTGGGGGCCGATGTCCGTGCGGAAATCGCCAAGCTGCAGCGTCTTGGACATACCTCCGACCTGCACATCTTTCTCGATCACAGCCAGCCGCTTGTCGGCGCGACACAGTTCCATCGCACAGCTCATACCGGCCGGTCCACCGCCGAGAATCAGGATCTCCGGGCTCGTCGTCATGATCAACTGTCGTGCTGCAGCTCACCTACGAATAGAGACTGCCCTTGCGCAGGACGAGGCGCCGACTGGGTCCACGAAGGGCTCTACCACCCTTTATCGTTAAAGACGCCCGACCGACGGACCGTTCGAGGGGATTTTTGTCGTTTCCCACTCACAACGCCGCCCAGCCACCTCGTACCGTCCGATAGTCGGATCACATACGGTCGGCGGCGTTGGTCGCGTCGGCTGATCGGTCCCGGTACACGTGAGCGTCCCAGAGCCCGAGCATCATCAGCAACCACACCCACCGACCCCACCTCGCGGGGTCAAGCTCGACGCCGCCTTGAAGGAGCTTCTCGAGAGCCTGCCGGTCAAACCACTGCGCCGGAAGTCCGTTGCGCGAAAGAAGAACATCCTGGCAGAGTTCCCGCAGATCGCCGCGGAGCCACTGCAACAGCGGCACTTCGAAACCGCGCTTCGGCGCGCGCTGAATCTCCTTGGGGAGGTATCGACGACTCAGCGCCCGGAGCAACGGCTTCGTGGTCCACCCGTCGAGCTTCACCGACTCCGGAAAACGCGATACGAGATCGATCAACTCGTGGTCGAGCAGCGGCGATCTTGCTTCGAGGCCGTGTGCCATCGTCGCGATGTCGATCTTGACCAGCAAGTCGTTCGGCAGCATCGTCGCAAAATCCGCCCCCATCATCCGGTCGACGGCGCCGCACTTTCGGTGAGGCCCCATGGCCACGCGAGCAAGACGATCACTGGACTGTGCGCGTGTCAGCCCGTCGTTCCCAAAACCAGCGTCACCTGCGTTACACAGCGCCTGCATGGTGCGCCTGTCTATTCCGTCGACAGACCACGCCAGGTAACGTGCGGCGGAATCCACCGCCATGCCTCGGGCGAGCCGGTGCAGGAATGCGTAGGGCGATCGATAACCGCGGGGCGCAGGAAGGATCCGGCACACCTTCCGCCACCAGGCGCGACATTCATCGTTGTCGAGACGCCGAATCCGCTGACTGATCCACGCCCCGACGTAGCGACGGTAACCGGCGAAGACTTCGTCGCCCCCGTCGCCGTTGAGCACGACCTTGACCCGCTGCCGCGCTTCACGAGCAATGTAGTAAGAAGGAATAGCTGAGGAATCGCCGTAAGGCTGATCGTACGCGCGAACGATCGCGGGAAGGTCGGTCACAACATCCGGCCGGATCACCAACTCGTGGTGGTCGGTGTCATAGCGTTGCGCCACCTGACGGGCCAACGGACGCTCGTCGAACGTGTCATCGTCGAAGCCAACGGTCAACGTGGTGAGGCGCCGGGCGTGTTGTCCGGCGGCGATGGCCGTGACGATACCGCTGTCGATCCCGCCGGAGAGAAAGCAGCCAATCGGAACATCCGATCGCAGTCGCAGACGCACCGCTTCCTGGAGTGCCGTGTCCACGCGCTCGACCGCCTCGCCACGGCTGACCTCCAGTTTGGGTAGCATCTGCAGGTGCCAGTAGCGGTTGCGCGAGGCAACGCGGCGGTCGCGAAGGATGATCCGCTCACCAGGCTCGACCGAGCAAAGGCCCTGGTAGATCGTGGACGGCGCCGGTACCACACCGAACGTGAGGTAATCGGCTGCGGCTTGTTCGTCGATGGACGGGGTCCGCCTCAAACCGGCGAGCAACCCCTTGATCTCTGACGCAAAGAGAAGCTCTCCACCGGCCTCCGTGAAGTAGAGCGGCTTCTTGCCCACGCGATCGCGTGTCAGTACAAGCTGCCGAAGACGTCCGTCCCACAGGGCGATCGCGAACATTCCGCGGAGCTTCGTGACAAAGTCAGGGCCGAGCTCCTCCCAGAGATGAACGATGACTTCGGTGTCGGATTGGGATCGAAGAACGTGGCCACGTTGAAGCAGGCCGGTTCGCAACTCACGGTAGTTATAGATCTCGCCGTTGCAGACGGAGACGACGCTCCCGTCTTCATTGGTGAACGGCTGTTGCCCGCCGTCAAGGTCGATGACCGCCAGTCGCCGATAGGTCAACCCGACCCCGGCGGCGCGATCGCTCCACGCTCCATCATCGTCGGGACCGCGATGGCGCAGCCGATCCGCCATGGCTTTGAGCCGGTCGACCGATGCGTCACCCCAGATCCCGGCGATGCCACACATGCACGTCCATCCTTGCGAACTCAAGAGGATTCGATAGGAATCGTTTACCGTGTGTGCCGCAGGTTTTCAACCCGAGGGATGGGCGTCCAGCCGACGCGGCGACCAGAGAGGAACGGAAATCCCTGCCAGTTTGCTGATGAGAATGGCTTGCGCGGTGAGCAGGACGACGCCGGCCATCATTCCAAGAAGAGGAATCCACCCGTTTGCGGCGCCGAGTGCGACAATCAACGCGCTGGCGCAACTGGGCGGATGCGGACATGATAATGAGATGAGCAAAACGGAACACAGCGTCATCGCCAGCGACGCGCTCAGCAGGACCGGCCAGCCGTTGGCGTCCGGGGTGACCGGTTGACCACCGACGAGTGTCACGAGGCGCCATGTCAGGTATCCGACGGTAATGCCCATGAAGTGTCCGAGGATCACCGACCGAGGTGCCGCCGATCGCGAGAACGGTCTGCGGAACAATATGAAGGCACTGGGCCCCAGCGCCGGAAAGAGCAGAGGAAGATCGATAAACCACGCCAGGACGGTGAGCAGGAGAATCGCCATTCCCCCGTTCACCGCAGCCACGATGGAGATGACCTTGTTCTCGTCGTACCCGGCCAGCATCGAGGGAATCGAAAGCCGAGCGCGCCACCGCAGCGACCACCGGCGCAATCGAATCTGCCATGATGTCACCGCCATCGTGGGCCCTCAAACGCTGCGCAGAACTCGTCCGTCTTCGCTCCTGTGTATCGGCTGCGTGTAAGGCACGCTTTCTTCAAGCGGAAAATGGGCGAGCCAGGGCATCCAGGCGGCGTTCCACGATGGCAGCGGCGACATTCGCGGCCGAAAAGTAACGGCGGATCCGCTCGCACGCGGTTCGCTTTGGCGGGCTTCAAGGAGACCCGACGGATTCTGTCAAACTGGTCCATCGCCACTCGAAAATGTGCGGTTCTTGGTCCCGTTTTCCGATCCTTTCAAAGTACCGATGTCGAGTCACCGGATCAGGGAGGATTGTCTGAGCCAATCGGAACAAGAGACGCGTCATCCGCTTGCCTGCAGATGAGCGTCAGGTGGCTGGCCCGAGGTGGTCTGGTTGTCGTTGGACACGAACTCGACTCGTTGGTCGCAAGCCTTCATCGATGCTATAAGGAAACCTCGGATCATCGGTGTTCGCAGAGAAAGCTCAACGACAAGCCGGGCGCATTCGGACCGACCGCTGAACGTCGACGAGGTCGCTCGGCAAGTGTAGGACCGACAAGCTATGGACGTGAACCTCGGAACGATTCTAGGCTCGGTGCTGGTCCTTGCCCTCGGATGTAATCCATGTGCGGCGCTGGAGGGAACTGAGGACAATGTGTTGGCCAAGCTCACGCTGGGGACGCGCGGTACTTCCACGACATTCGTGAAATGGCAAGAGATCGAGATCCGCGACAGTCTCCCCCATGGGCGCCGCCCCGTCCCTACCGAAACGGCTGTGCGCAATTTGTCCAAGTATGACGCCATCTGGTGCGCGAATTTCGTTCCGACGTACAATATTCGTGCCTGGCGTCGGTTGCGGCGGCAGCATCCGAATCTACTAACGCTCTACTATATGAGCAGCGACACGACCCAGGGCCCCGGGGTAAACCCCTTTGATTATGAATACATCAGCACGCATCACCCTGAGTGGTTTGTCCTTAGGGATGCGAAGGACCCCACCAAGGCCGATCCACGCGATCCGTTCAACCGGGTTCGTTGGTCGACGGATCCCAAGAACGACTTCTACGATCGCTTCTTTCTCGATGTGTGCAACCCGAGTTTTCAGAAGTGGGCTGCGGCGTACATCGTCGACTTGGTCTCCGGGCGTCGACAGAAGTTGAGGTTTCCTTACAGCGGATACGCTGCGGACAACGTGAACATTGGCAGGAAGGCGTTGCAGATGATCGCGCGGCGGGGGGCGAACTGGACCTATGCCGATCGAACCGACGAGTGGAATGCCGGGTTCTGCGAGTATCTGCGGACCGTAAGGAAGGCCTTGAATGAACGTGGCTTCATTCTCGTGGTCAACCACTCGCTCGAGTACGGCGCGGATGTGGATGCCGAGGCGTGGGACCTGTTCCTGGACTCTATAGACGGCGTGATGACCGAACGGCCGATCGGCTACGGGAGGGTGATTTACACCGACGATGCCTGGCTTATGAGTATCGAGAAGCACGAGCGAATTCTGGACAAGGGACTGATTGACTGGTGGGACTGCTATCCGCCGGCAGAGGAGCCCGCCGGGCGGGAGAGGTTCCTGTACACCTACTGCTCGTGGTTGTTGGTCAAGCGTCCGGGACGAAGCTTCTTCTTCTCGACCAAAGGTGACCCGGGATACAGAACGAATCCAGTCGTGCCGTGGTACAGGGAATACGACCTGCCGATCGGTGCAGCCGCGTCCGGGCGTCATCGCGAGGGCGCTTGCTGGGCGCGAAGGTACACCAACGCACTGGTCGTCGTCAATCCTACGCGGGAGACGCAAAGCGTGCGGCTTGCACGGAATATCACTTGGATCGACGCTTCGAGCGAAAAGCCGGTTTCCGTTGTGCAGATGCCGCCAACCTCCGGCCGCATCCTGCTATCCGGTCCCGCCCGCGTTCAGCCCGAATAGCGCACAGTAGTCACATGCGGCAGCGTAAACGACTGATCATCAACGTGCTCTCGAACTACACGGCGTTCGGCGTATACGGCGTCGTGAACATCTTCCTCGTCGGTTACGTCATCCGCATCATCGGCAAAGATGCGTTCGGCATTGTCGCCTTGGTCATGTCGCTGATTGCTGTCACGGAACTGCTGGGGCGCGGCGTCGGAAAGGCGCTCACGAAATACGTGGCGGGGGAGGCGAGCAAGGGCGAGTTGGAGCGGGTCCGCTGTTTCGTTAACACGACGCTGGTCTGGTTGTTCGGATGTGGGGTGATTGGCGCCGTCATCTGCATCATCCTGGCCGGGTATATCGATCGAATCGCTCAGATCCCGGAGGAACTCGTCCCCGATGCCCGGGGGGCGATGTGGCTGATGGGGCTGCGCGTCTTTCTCTGTTTTCCGTTCAACACGTTCCAGAGCCTTCTGTGGGGCTATCAACGCTATGATCTGACGAACTTGGCGCGCATCGTCACCGTTCTGCTCCGCGCGGCGCTGGTGATCGCCTGGTTCGAACTCGTATCGGCCGGGGTTGTCGAACTGGTCGCCATCACGATCGTCTCACTACTCGTCGAACGAGTCTTGTGGGTGATGTTCGCCCTTCGTATCGCTCCGAAGATGCAATTCGCGTACAGGCTTGTGTCCCTGACGACGCTGGGTACGCTGGTCGGCTTCGGGGGGCTCATGCTGATCATCGACGTGGCCAACATGATCGGCTACGAGGTCGTTAAATGGGTGGTGGCTATCAAGCTACCGGTCAGGGACGTTGGCGCCTTCGCGGTCATCGGCACGCTCGCGGCGTTCGCGGGAACGATGGCACGGTCGATCGCGCAGGTCCTGGTACCGGCGGCCAGTCGGTTTGACGCCTTGAGCCAGCACGAGATGAACGATCGCTTGGGCCGCGCCAGCACCAAGTATGCAACGATTGTCGGTGCAGGACTGTGCATCGCGCCGCTGCCACTACTGCGGCCGTTCCTGACACACTGGGTGGGGGATGCCTATACGCCGGAGTATCTACGGCAACTGGCGTGGGCCGGAACGACCCTCTTGCTCGGCCAGTGGTTTGTGGGGTGTGCGGTGTGCCTGCTGCAGATGCTGACCGGCGTGGGGCGCGTTGCGTTCCCGGCGACGGTTACCCTGTGTTGGTCAGTGGGTGGCGTGACGCTTGTCTGGGTGGCCTTGCACTGGGCACATGCATCCATACTGGGTGTCTCCGTCTTGATCGCCACAGCCAGAGCCATCGGGTCAGTTGTTCACTTTGTCTACGGGGCACGCGTGCTGCGGTGTGAAACTCGCGATCTGGTGGTGGGCTCGGTCGTCAGACCGCTTCTGGCGGGCGTTCTGGCGTGTGCAGGCGCGTACCTGCTCGCGGGTTACCTTGATGTGTATCGTGTAACTGGATTCGTAGGTGCGGCATTGGCGCTAGCCGTACTCTTCACCTTGGCGGTTTGGGGATTGGCCTTATCGAGCGGCGAACGCGCCGAACTGAAGCACAGAATCGGATTCTGAATTCTCTGGCCAGGCACGGTACGCTTCCATGTATCGTGCGTCACCTTTGGGGCAAGGAAATGGATACCAAGCGGCTTCGCCGAGTGTTTGAGCAGTACCTGGATGAGAACAATGAATGGATGTCCCTCGCGAGACTCGACTATTCGATGGGGCAGCTGTTTCAGGATTCGAGCGTGAGAGGCAAATCGGTCCTGGAGATCGGCGCGGGGGATGGCTTTGCCTGTGTATGGTGTTTGCTAAAGGGCGCCGAGCATGTCGTCGCGATCGAGCCGGAGACTGACGGTTCCACGGGTGGCGTCAACGCAGCCTTCAGCCGAATGTCGGAGGCGATCGGGATCCAGCGGTCGGTCACCTACTTGCCCTATACCTTGGATCAGTATTGCCGCGAACACGACGACCGCTCCTTCGACATCATACTCATGAAGGCGGTGATCAATCATCTGGACGAAGAGGCGGTCAGCCGCCTGCACCTCCCCGGGGCCGAGGCGGAACGGCGTCGCTATCGAGAAGTATTCGGAAAGGTTCGTGACCGCTTGAATCCTGGCGGGGCGTTGCTCATCTACGACGTGGGCCGGCGGAATCTCTGGGGAAATCTCCGTGGACGAAACTGGATGGCGCCCACGCTTGATTTTAACATCCACCAGCAACCCGGCACGTGGTGGGCGTTGCTCCAGCAGTGCGGGTTCGTCGACGGCAGAGCGCGCTGGCCGGCGCCCTATCGCTTGCGCAACTTCCGGATGCTGTTATCCAACGCGCTCGCGGCCTACTTCCTGATGTCGGCATTCACGCTATACTGCCGTCGCCCGGGTCATCCGGCGTCAGCCACCAGTGCCGGGAAAACACCGGATCGCGAGCGGGGAGCGGTCGATAGTAAATGTGTCGGGCTGGAATGAGAGGTACGGAGTCCGTCTGGTTTTGGCGTTAGACCACCGTGGCACAGTTGCTGCTAAATGTTTTGACCGTCGTGATCATGTTCACGATCTCCGTGCGCGGACTGATCAAGGCCTTTCGAACTCGCCAACTCAGTAGTGCAGACCTGATCTGCACCGTCCTGTTCGTCTTCTACGGGTTGCCGCTCGTTTATGACTGGATCATGCCGTTTAGCGTTCCTCGGCACCTCTTTGCGGCAAAGTCGAGCGAACGGGTGCAGTTCCTGTACGCGCCGGTTCTCGTGAGCTCCGTCCTGCTGATCAAGCTCGGCGCCTGGCGGCGCAAACCATTCTACGACACTTCCGACTGGCACACCGGCTTCACCTTAGCCCCGTTGAGACCGGCCGGAGTCATCTCGATCTTTGTCGTTATTGGCTGGGTCCTCCTTCTCGCCCCCGCTGCGGCCGTCATGCTTCTCTCCGACGACCCTGCGGCATACCTGTCGTACGGCGCTCTGGTTGAGCTTCACCGGTACGCGGCACCGGGGCAGAAGAGGGCGATCGCAATGATCATCATGATATGCCTCCTGGCCGTCTTCGGCTTCTTTCTGGTATACTGGATCCGGACCCGCTACACGCGCTCTGGCGCAGACCCCGTGCGCTGGCTGGCCGTGTTCTTGGTGTTCATCGCTGCGTGGATCCACGGGAAGCGGTCGATCATACTCTTCATTCTGGTTATTGTGGGCTTCGTAAACTTCCTCGAACGGCGCCTGCGCTTCCGCACCGTCATCGTCTACATGGTGCTGGGCATCGTCTTCGGTTTTCTCTACATCGGCGTGGCCAAGGCCTACACCCGGACACCCATGGAATACCTGCGCGGCGACCTTTCCCGCGATTACGCGTTGCGCCACACGATCTACCGAAGCGACTGGGCCACAAGCGACCTTGCCCCGTATCGCGGAGCGACCTATGTCTTCTTGATGGCGGCCTACGTACCCCGGAGCTATTGGCCCGCCAAGCCCTGGCCGGCAGAGGTGTATTTGACCGCGGATGTGCATCGCCGGAACCCTGACGACCTGCTCGGTTGGGTCATGGGGCTTGGATTCGTGGAGGAGCTCATCATCAACTTCGGGCTCGTGGGGATCCTGGGGTGTCTGATCATCGGCAGGGCCTCGGCCTGGCTGGATCGCTTCATTTACAGCAAATCCAGCTACTACGCAGTCTTGTGGGTACCACTGGTGGTCGGCTGTGTGTTCTCATCGGGGGTGATTCTGAAGTTGATTCTGTTTATGGTCGTTCCGGCCTTGGTGCTCGGCCGGGTTTTCACCAACCCGCAGTCGTGGATACCGGTCGATCTTGCCAGTCATCGATAGGTATCTTGCCACGGCGGGTTGCGCCGCACGCTTGACAACCGGAGTCGCAACGAAGTGTAGCGCCGGCAGCGAGTCTGCACGGGAGCGTGCCTCGGCTGGAAAGCGGTACGATGAGGCGTCATCGATTCGTGGCAGTCTCCGTGTCCGTCCGCGAACCGCGCTGTCGATCACATGGATGAAACGGGCTGACGGCGTTGGGCGGCGCACGCGAGACGTGAGAACCGACATGACGCAGAGTAGTATCAATGTGCTGGCCGTCGTCCATGGGATGAAGACAGGTGGGCTCGAGTCGTATCTGCTCAACGTTCTTCGGACGATCGATCGTGACAGATTCAACGTCACCATCGTCTGTACAGGACACGACACCAACGATTTCGGCGCCGAGCTGGACGCGCTGGGCGTGCGCGTGATCTTCTGCCCAAATCCTTTCACGCAAATCGGGTATGTAGTACGAATCAGCCGGGTCATGCGCGAGCTCGATATTCATGTCGTGTGCGACTTTCGAAGTGATTTCGCCGCTCCGACACTGTGGGCTGCGCGACGGCTGGGCATCAAGAGCCGCATCGGCTTATATCGCAACAAGGAACTCGGTTTTCGTCCCAACCTGCTGCGAAACGCCTGCGCGGCCCTTCTACATTGGGGCACGCGGCGCTGGGCAACACGAGTCATTGGGAACTCGCAGTGCGTGCTGGATGCCTTCTTCTCGGATTGGAGGTCAAGCGATAAGTTCATCCTGGCATACAATGGGGTTGACCTGAATCGGTTCGCCTCCATCGGCGACCCCGCGGGCGCGCGCCGCGAACTCGGCATCGCCGACGATGCCGTGCTGATCGGTCATGTAGGCCGCTTTCACATGCAGAAGAACCATTCCGTCATCCTCACAGCCTTCGCACAAGTGCGCCAGGAGGTCGATCACGCCCACCTGCTGCTGGTGGGTGAAGGCAACCTGCGACCCGGTATTGAAACCTTGATCGGCGAACTCGGTCTGAGCGGAAGCGTTACCCTGGCCGGTCGACGCACGGACGTCCCACGCATGCTGTCGGCGATGGACGTGTTTGTGTTTCCATCCCTCTACGAGGGGCACCCGAACGCGTTGATCGAGGCCATGGCCTGCGGCCTGCCGATCGTAGCCTCCAATATACAGCCTGTGGTTGAGACGATGCCCCCAAACGCCGACGAGGATCTGTTCGCACCCCATGACGCAACTGATATAGCCCAGAGGCTGGTTCACTATTGCCGCAACGCCGAACACCGCGGCGCGGTCGGCGCGCGACTGCGCCGGCATGTCGAGGCGCACTTCGATCTCGAGGCTCGTGCGAACGAACTGTGCCGGTATTGGGTGAAGGACCTCTAGTACGACCCGACTCCTGCCTCAGCGACCGGCGAGTGCCACGCCCAAGGTGCATCGCGGGCGGACCGGGCAGAACGCCCGTCGTCTGCTGGGATAGGCTCTCACGTACCACGCCCTCGCTGCCATTTCAGCGTTAGGTCGTGGACCGCCTCGAGGAAGGCCCTCCGCCTCGGCTTCAAGATCTCGGCACGGAACTCTTGTGCCTTCTCGAGATTCCGCGCTGAAAGTCGCTCCAAACGGTGGCGGTCCGTCAGAATCTCTTCGATCTTGGTGGCCAGACCCGTGACATCACCGACCGGAACCAGTTCCTCCCTGGACAGCAACTCGGGAATGCCGCCAATGCTGGTTCCTAGACAGGGTAACCCACGGGCCATAGCCTCGATCAACGCACGCGGAAGGCCCTCTGTACGCGATGGCAGCACAAACAGATCGGCCCTGTCGAGCTCGGCGCGTACTGGATCGCCGGGCGCCAGATTGCCAGTGAAGCGTACACGGTTCCGCACGCCGAACGTCTTCGCCAACGCCTCGAGTTCGCGACGGTGTTTGCCATCGCCGACGATCGTCAGTTCAAGATCCAATCCACGGCGCGCGACGGCAGCGACAGCTTTGATGAGCACGTCCGGCGACTTGTAGAGTTGCTCCAAAGAACCGACAAGCAGAATCCTAAGCTGCCTACGGTCGTTCTGCGCGCGACGCGCCCCTGTGACGTACGCTGCGCTTAGCAGATCGATGTCGGAGCAGCCGATCGCATACGCATCCGCCGCAGGTGGGTATCGCTGCTGCAGATAGCCGGCGGTCACATACGCGGCCGCACCGGCACGCGCGCATTGTCGCTGAAGAACGCGAAAAAACCACCAGCGGAGTAATGGCCGGAGCGGGTGCCTTACGCTCCCTGGGGCAAACACATCATATGGATCGGCGACGACCTCCACGGCGAAGGGCCGGCGGCGGCGCCAAAGGTAGGGCTCTAGGAGGGTACCGATGGTGCCAGGTGCACGCAGGATGATGGCGTCCCCTGGCTCCACCGCCTTACGTATCGCGCGCACCGCGCGGCGGCGGCGAAGCAGGTACTGGCCCGGTCCGACGAAATACGGGACAGCGGCGAACGAGACATTCGGACCATCCGCACGTTTCCACGTCGGGTCGACGTCGCTTACGTCACGAACGCGCCCCATAACGCAAACGTGATCGAAGACCTCCAGGTATTTCTGCAGGAAAGGATACGAGACTGTCGCCGCGGTCCAGATGTGCCCGTCGGGAGTACGATCGAAGCGGCGCTCCGCGGTAACAACGACCCTCATGAAGACAATTCCCGGATGCTGATCTGAATGGACTCACGCGACTGCCGCAACGGAGCGATGCGATTCCCGCTGGACCCGTCATTCGGGCCGGGGGAGCCTGGTTTGCGGCGGACGCTCCGTTCAAGTAGACTGTAAGCAGATGCGAGCGGTGCGGCAAGGTGTCTTCATGCGTCTTGAGCATCGGTTGCGTTCTCGATCGACGAGGTGTGGGGAAGTAACAAAAGCAAGTGGCACTGACGCCGCGATTTCACATTGCCACGTGCCAAGTCGTCCGTTTATCCAACGGCCCCATTCCCCTTCTAAGGTGTCGTCTCGACATGATTGCCCAGGTCTCCACCGCAACCGGATCGGAATTGAATAGGCCCAAGCAGACGAAGCGCGCGTGGGCAAACAGACCCGGTACCGCGCGCTCGTAGAGCGCGTCCGGACAAGCGATTCTTCGCACGCGCGCATCTCGATTCCAGGAGGTGCAAATCGTGGACCGTAAGAAGATGCTCCTGTTGGTTCTCTCTGTCACACTCGAAAGCTCGGCGCAAGCACAGCATCGCATCGAGGGCTACACGGACAAGTGCAGCTACATTCCGGGAGACACGATCACGGTCTATGTGTCAACAGATTCACCAACCTATCGGCTCGACATCATGTGGCGATGGACGCCATCGACCGCCGGGGAAGTGATCGCCACCTACAGCAATCTGGTGGGCAGTTACCACGCGATACCGAGCGCCGAAGAACAGCCCTGGCGGAACGGAGCCGGTTGGCCCGAAAGCTACAGCATCACCATTCCTCCATCGTGGGACACCGGGAGCTATTCCGCCAAATTCACCGCTGTGGATGGTACCTACCGCTACCACCCCTTCTGTGTCCGCCGCGCGATCCCCGGTAGCCGGAGTCGCCTGGCTGCCGTCTTGAACTACAACACACGAAACGCCTACAACGCTTGGGGTGGAAAGAGCCTCTACACGACCGCCGTCCCGGGAGATCCACGCCGCGCTGTAGCCGGCTCGTTCCGGCGACCTTACCTGCCCGGCCACGGACGCGGATTGTACTTCGACCTCCAGGAGGCGCTTTTCCGCCAGCTCGAGGCTGATGGGTTAGCGCCGGAGTACATCACAGAATGGGACATCTATTCGAACCCCCGTCTCTTGCACGCCTACGACGTCCTTGTATTCACCCACCATCACGAATACATCTCGCGACGCGTCTACGACGCCCTTTGGGCTCATCACAACCGTGGAGCCCACCTGGCATTCTTCTCCGCGAACGACATCTGGTGGCAGATCCGCTACGAAGACGAGGGCGATACGATGGTCTGTTACCGCACCTACGCGACCCGGGACGACCCCATGTGCGGCGTACATGATTGCCTGGTCACTACGTGGTGGCACTCGGAGTTGCTCGACCGTCCCGCTGCGGCGTTGCAGGGCATCTCGGTGGAGTACGGAGAGTCGTGCCCAAGCTGGGCATTCCTGTCTGCGGACCATCTCGTACAATCGAGCTCCCATTGGGCGTTCGAGGGAACCGGACTCGAGAACGGAGACCCGTTCGGAGCGCTTATGGCCGGGAGCGAAACCGACTCGATCCAAGCGTCTTCGCCTCCCATGCTCGACGTGCTCTTAGCCGCTCGACGCGACGTGGTTCGCCCTGGATTCGCTTGTCAGCCGGGCGATTATAGCGATGCGGTTGCGGTATACTACGAGGGCGGTCCCGCCTACGGGTTCCCAGATGGGAACGGAGGGCAAGTCTTCGCAGCAGGCGCACGAGATGGCTGGTCTCTAGCGCTGCTGGGCTCACCCATGGACGCTCAGCTTGTGGGGCTCGTCACACGGAACATCATTCAGCACATGCTGGACTCGCCCCCGGCGTCGCTGCCGGGAGATTTCGACGGCGACGGCGATGTGGATCTGCAGGATTACGGCGAGTGCTGCGATTGCATCACCGGCCCGCGCTTCGCGCCGTGCGCTCCCGCGCTGTACGCTGACCCGGATTGTGCCGTGTTCGACTTCGACGGCGACGGAAAGGTAAGCCTCATCGACTTCGCGGGCTTTCAGAATTCGGTCTCCGGGCAGCCGTAGAAGACGAACCTCGTAGGTTTGTCCACAAGCACCTTTGCCAATTCCACCAAAATACCGATAGTACCTCGGGAGATGCACGAACGGACGGCGGGCGTGCGGCTGTTACCAGGCAGGCTATTCTGACGAACCGTAAGCGGGCTTGGTTACGCCAGTCGAGAGAATTCGCACCATGACGGCAGCGACTACTGTGATTAAACCCGCCAAACCGAGCGCCGAATCTTCAGGGGCGACTCGGTTTTCGATTCACGGGTGTGCGACGGCGGAAATCGAGGCAGGATTCCCGTTTGGCCAGGGGATGAAACAGGAATTCGAGTCCTTCGCCAGCACCGACAGATCCGAGCCGCCCGACGTACTCGTGACGCTTCCAGGCGAAGCGCACGATCCGCGCAGTAACGCGTCTGGAGTGTATGAATACACCGAGGACACGACCTGGATTCAGGACTTCGACGTTGCCGTATCCCTGCGAGACGGCCGCTTCCGGCTAGCTTGCCGCCGCGACCCGCTACCCTTCACGCAACCGCTGATCCAACACGCGCTGCTGTCCAAGGGACACGGACTGATCCACGCCGCCGCGATCGCGGTATCGAACCAGGGCGTGGCCATCCCTGCCTGGGGCGGAACGGGCAAGACCTCCGCGATCGTCGAGCTGACCCGGCTCCCGGGAGTCAGCTTCATGTCGGATGACTACTGCATTCTCTCCGGGACCGGAGAATTGCTGAGCTACCCAAAACCGTTCTTCGTGTATCCCTTTCACCGCAACGTGTTTCCGCACCTGTTTCGAGAAAAACGCAAGGCACTGGTTCCCACCCGCCTTCTCCCGGCCCTGCGCGTGCTGCGCGAAGCGACCCGCCCGATCTTCATGAAACGTCCGCGTTTGGAGTCCCTCGCACGACGGATCACGCCCGAACACATGAAGGTATCGGCCCGTGCGGCTTTGCCCGATGCGGACTTCGCAGCGCGCGCGCCGCTGCGGGCGGTACTGTTCGCGGGTCGCTACAGTGGCCCCGAGACGCTCCTGGAACCGTACGACATGACGAATGCCGTCCGGCGCGTGGTCGGAAACTGGTTCATGGAGCTTGGGGCGCCGGCTCGCGACCTGCTCATCGGATGCTGCGCGACATCCCTGTGCTGCTTGGATTATTTCATCCACGAACTTCAGCGCATCGTCGTCAAAGCCTTCGAAGGTGTTCCGATCTTCGACCTCCGCCTTCCGCACACCTTACCGCCGGATCAAACCGGCAAGGTAATGGCGGAGTCCGTGCAGCGCGTACTCGAGTGAGACAACGTCGGCTCGCCAATCGATCCTGATCACGCCGTCGCACAGGGCACGATCTGCTCCCTGTAAAACCCCAGCATGTCCTGCAAGACCCGATCCTGCGTGAATGCCTCGAGGACACGCCGCCGCCCTTGCTCACCCAAACGCTCCCGCTCCTGGGCGGAACAGATCAGCCGCGACAACGCCTCCGCCAGAGCGGACGCGTCTCTCACCGGCACGGACAAGCCCGTGACCTCGTGCTCGACGGCATCGATGCACCCGGTGGAACCGGTCGTCACCACCGGTAACCTCATGCTCTGCGCTTCAAGAATGCAATACGGAAAACCCTCGCGCCAGCTCGGTAGGACCAACACATCCATCCCGCTGTAACACGCAACCATATCATCGGTCCACCCCTCAGACTGGACGCCGATGTCATCGCGCACCGCCGCCCCCACGATCGACTGCATGCGCCGCTCGCCGCGCGCATCTCCCCCCCCCAGAAGAAGTAAGGCCTGACTCCGTACGTCCCCGTCCAGCCGTCGCCACGCTTCGATCAGTTCCTCGATCCCTTTCTCCACCAGAAGCCG
>JAJDDV010000050.1 GCA_029260135.1 Phycisphaerae bacterium
CGTTTCCGTTGAGCGTGTGAGCGCCGGTGGCACTGATCGGCACCAGCGAGATTTCCGCGCCGACCGAAACGGCCGCACAAAGCCCCAACCACAGACCAACAAGCACGCACCGCTTCGCCCCGTTCATAATGCACCCCTTACCGAATGTTGATACACCGATTGCAGAAAGACACGCCCGTTCCGGATCGTAGCCAAGACCCCGCCCTCCGAGTTTGACGGCGAAACACTGAACCGTCAGCTTCGGCTATAACAGAATCGGTTCGTTTCGTCCACAAAAAACGGGTCAAAGCGTTCGTCGTGTGGCGCGTCGGGAGGGGTCGGGGATCCATGGATCACAGTGTTGAGAGGCGCGCGCCATCAGTGTCGCGTGGTGTCATCGATGGTCAACGTGCGAATCCCGACGCCCACAGACCCCTCGACCGCGGCGCGGCGTGCCGTTGGCGGGGCGTTTGGGGGCTGTGGTTTGTGGCGCAGGGACGTGGCCGTGTTGATGGGCCGGAGTGGCTGAATGGTCCCCATCCGGAAGCGACCAAAATGCAGCAATACTTCATTTGATGGTGTTTTGGGGTGAGTGTGCGAGGTGTGACGGAGGTTTTCAGGGTGTTGATTGGGGAAAAACGGGTTGACGTGGGTGGTCACGTTCTGGTAATATCGGCCTCGTACAGGTAGCTTCAGGCCCCGTCTCGTTGGGCCGGGAGATGCGCGCCTCAGGCGCGCTTTATCTGTTTGGCGTTCGGTGTGCGGATGTAACGCACATCGGTTGCGAGGGTGTTCGAGGGGAGGACGCATGGGCACCGCAGGTTGTAGGCGTGAGGCGGAAAGGGCTCTCGCCGTGGGTTTACTGACAAGTCATGAGCGCTCACGTATGCGCGAATTTTCGTATTCAATGTCGGGTGGAATTTCGACGGAATGGTTTGATGGAGGTACGGATTGATGAACGCTTCAGGTGGTCTTAACTCTTGGCGCCTTGCATTGGGCGTCGTGGCTATAGGCGTTTTCGCTTGTAGTCCTGTTTTGCTCGGTGCGCCTCCGACTCATGGCGGTGCAGTCAGCGAGCGTGCTGGGGCTCCGCCCTTGGATCGGTTGGCTCCTGTCGCCGTCCCGGTGCACGCGTATCGGGCGGAGACGGTGATCCTCCAGGAGGGGGGTGGCGTATTGCCGTTGTCCATGGGATTGGACGGTTCCGGCTATAACGCTTCCGTCGCCGGTGTTGCGACGACGGCCTGCCGTGCGAATTCCGATTGCGACGACTGCAATTCGTGCACGACGGACGTTTGCACCGTGGTTCCGCCGTCGGTGTTGGGGACGTGCGCCAACACCGCGGTCAGCCAGTGTGCATCGTGCAGCGACGGAGCCTTCTGCAACGGTCCCGAGATCTGCGATCTCGCCGGCGTTTGCCGCGAGGGTGCGCCGGGCTTGCCGTGCAACCAGCCGGGCGAAGTCTGCGATCCCATCGGCGGTCCGTTGAATCAGGGTAGTTGCGGTCAGCCGTGTGCTATCGATTCGGACTGTAATGATCAATCCGCTTGCACGGGGACGGAAGTCTGTCTAGGCGGACTGTGTCGAGCGACCCTCATACCTTGCGGTTCCGCCGTGGCGTGCCTGGAGGACTTCTGCGATATTCCCGGTCTCGGTCATGACTACGGTGATCCGTGCGCGGTAGATGGTGATTGCGGCGCGGGTGGTCATTGCACCGTCGGCGCCGGTTGCGTGATCAACGGGCGTTGCTGTGTGGACGATGGTAGCGGAAGCCTGCTCGCCTGCAGCCGCTCGAACCGCCCCGATTGCATTGGGGCCGGTGGTCGCTGGCTGTTTGTCGGTGATGATCCCGGTACGGAAACCGACGAGGCGAACTGCTCGAACCCGGCTCCGCCGACGGCGTCGAATGCGGGTGAGACGTTCAACTGCCCGGCCTATGCCTCCGGTATCGATTCCGAGATTCCGTTGGATTCGCTGGTCGCGGTCGGCCAGGTCGGTGCGGCGTCGTGCAATGCGCTGCAAGAGATCGGTGACGACTACAAGCTTGCCGGTCTTTCTCCCGGTCAGCACCTGGAGGTCTCGACCGTCCGGTTCATCGGTGGTTTCCAGACGGATGGTATCGTCGGCAGCGCCTCCCGAATTCGTATCACCTTCTATGACAAGCAAGGGAACTTCATCGAGGATACGATTACGAATCCGTTTGCCCAGGGCGATGTTCAGCTTCGGACGATCATCTATGCGGAGAAGCCGATTGTTCCCGAGGAGGGATTCATGGCGATCCGGGCGGCTGTTCGGTTCTCGCCGTTCGGCAAACACACGTGGATGGGTGGCGTTCCCGCGGCCGATACCGGGTTGAACGATGCCAACCTCATGTGGATGAACGGAGCACCTGTGGACGCTTCGTTGGTGATGGGTGGTTCCCCTGGAAGTCCGACGGACCCGGGCATCATGGCGTTCGAGATCGTCGGCAACATTGTTGAGGATCCGAGCGGTGCGTGCTGCGATGCGCTTTCGGGCACGTGCGCGTCCGTGCTTCCTTGGCTGTGCGAGCAGGATCGTTGCAGCGACGATCAGAACCTCAGTTGCGAGGTTGACGGTGACTGTGTCGCCGGCACTTGCCTTCCGCCTGGTGCGTTTCAGGGTCCTTCGACCGACTGCAAGGTTTGCCGGAACGATCCTTTCCTTTCCTGCGTCGACGCGTCCGGTTGTCCCGCTTGTGCGGGGGTTCCGGGGACCTGCCAGATCGATGGAACGACGGCCTGTACGACGGCGACGGATTGCATTCCGGTGGGTGGTGGTGTCTGTATCGCGCAGGCCTGTGATCCGAATACGGAGTGCCCCGGCGGTGTTTGTACCGGTGGGATTTGCGTAGGCGGCACGAACGACACGCTTGCGTGCAATCCTGACGTCGATTGCGGTGGGGGGACGTGCACGGCGACGGAAGCCTGCGACAACGCGCCTCCGGCGTGTACTCGTGAGGCCTGCTGTCCGGACACACCGGATGGTACCTGTACTCCGATCGTCGGTGGTGGCGGTGGCTGCCCGGCCCTTACGACGTCGCGGGGTGCTGGAACGAACTGTGATCCGAACCTCTGCATCCAGCCGGATTCGGGATACGACACCTGTGCGGATGCGGCTCTTCCGGGCAATATCAAGGTGTTCGACGTGGCATCGATGCAGGGTTGCGAGACCGAGACCTGGACGGTCACGGGCAACAACCTGAATGCGACGTTCAACGACAATACGGGTAATCCGGCGACGGATACCTGTGGGTTCGGCATGTTCGATCAGGGAGGCGGGACGCAGGACCGTGGTTGGTGGCATTCGTTCAGCATCAACGCCTGCGCGAACGTGCGAATGGACTTCTGCGGAACGGAAGAGTTGTTTGGCGAGATCAAGCAGCCGGCGTGGGCGAACCTCTGGAACGCCTGCAACCCGTGCAGCACGACGGTGGCTGCCTCGGTGGTCGGCGGCTTGTTCGAGGGCGGATGCGTCGGTACGCCGGACTCGAACGGTGACCGTGGCGGTCCGTTCTGTGCCCGTGACGACCTTTGGGAAACGTATGGACCGCTCCCCGCGGGGACGTACTGGTATCCGATTTACAGCGCTCCGAACGGAACGTACGGAGGTTACCAGTTCCACATCACGGTTTCGGCTTGTCCGAAGGCGGCTTGCTGTCTCCCGGAGAGCATGTGTCTCAAGGTGGACGACTCGCTGGTGTTCGACGTGGACGGCAACGGCGTTGCCTGTGCGGACGACCCGGCCTGTGCGCTGCTGAAGTTCTGCGACAACTCGCTGGACACGGCGTGCAGCGTGGACGCGGACTGCCCGGCGTGTGTCGGCGGTCCGACGCCCGACGCGTCCTGCAGTGTGGACGCGGATTGTGGGGCCGGCGGCCTCTGCAGCGGCACGTCGACGTGTCGTGCGGCGACGTGTGGATTATGTGCCCTTGCGAATACGTTTGACTGCGGTGCGGTCGACGGCAAGTGGAACGGATTCGGTTCGACGCGGGTCCAGTGTTCCGGTGGAACGTGCGAGGGCGGTACCTGCGTCGGTGGTCCCGATGAAGGCGAAGCGTGCGACCCGGCGGGTGGCGATCCGATCACGTCCTGCCTGGGTGGTCCCTGTGAGATCGGTTCTTGTTGCACCACGAATCCGTCGGCGTGCGAGGACCGGGCGTCGCCCGATACGGCGTGCAATCCGGCGAACGCGTCGACGTGCATGTCGCGGTCTCAGTGTACGGGAACGTTCCGCGGTGGTGCGGGTTGTGACGACGATATTGCTCCGTGTCCGACCTGTGAGTTCATCGACGCGAACAACTGCAACTTCCCCTTGGGCGCCGGTTTCACGTACATGTCGGACCTGAGTCTTGCCAACGGTGCCGTGACGGCGGACGACTTCATTCCGCTCGGTGCGGACCTGCACAAGGTGTGTGTCTGGGGTACGTACATGGATCCGACAGGCCCGGGGCAGCCCGGCGATCAGGGCTATGAGCAGTTCAGCTGCGTTGGTCCTGCGGTCCAAACCGGTGAGGAGTTCCGGGTGCGCGTGTTCGCGGACGCCGTCTGTGCGGGCTCGTTCTGCACGGGTGCCGCCAGTAGCGTGCCCTGCACCACGGACGCGGACTGCGCCAATCTTCCGGGTGCGGTCGTTGGTGAGTCGTTGGTGAGCGGCGCAAACATCGCGTCCGGTCCCGAACGGAACACGACGTTCGAGGCGACGTTCGGGATCATCATGCAGGGCTACACGCTGACGTTGAACACGGCCATTACGGGTATGGCGATCGGTCAGAAGCACTGGCTCGAGGTCGCGGACTTTACGCCGGAACCGTTGGACAATACGTGTTACTGGAACTGGGCGATGCACATTCCGCCGGTCAACGACGGGTACTGTGCCGCCGGTTTGTGCCTCGGCGGAACCGGGGCGAATGCGGCTGACCTGCTGGCCCGTCCGTCCGTGTATGTGAATGGTAGTGGTAAGGGCGGCCTCGACATGGCGTTCTGCCTCCACGGTGCGTCGGCTCCGCTGGACTTCGATGCGCCGGCCGATCCGGTCGGATGCTGCTGGGATTGTGCCGTGCCTCCGGGCAACGCGATCACGACGCTTCTGGGTTGTATCCAGACCACGGGCATCTGGGATCGTTCGGATCCGGGTTGTCTCAATTCCGAGCCTCCGCCGCAGCCCAACGACGTCTGCGCGACGGCGCCTGCACCCGGTAGTGTTGCGGGATCGGCGTTCTGTGGCGACGGCGTGATCGAAGCCGGCGAGCAGTGCGATCCACCGGTGGTGGATATCTGCGATGCCGACTGCCAGTTGATCTGCACGGCGGATACTCCGGTCGGTGAGGGTGCGTTGGTCATCGGGGACGGTCTGTATCGTCTGGACAACGCCTGTGCCAACATCGACGGACCCTCGGCGGCCCGCGGTGAGGGTTCCGACTTCGCGATCGATGGTGACATCTGGTACGAGTATACGGCCGGGTGTACCGGATTGATGTCGGTCGACATGTGTTCCACGCAGAGTGGCTGGAACAAGGATGGTTACACCGGACTGGACTCGTCATTGGCGATCTATCATGAGTCGGTGACGCGTTGTCAGGGTGGAACCAACGCCGGGCTGGAGTGCGTCTGCGACGGTATCCCGCCGGCGCAGCGTTGCGTTGTTCCGGCGCAGTGTCCCGGTGGTGTGGTGTGCGTCGGTCCTAACGACCCGCCCGGATGTGACGTGGATGAGATCGGCCTGTGTCGTAACGAGTGCCCGTGCCCCGGTCTGTTCACCGGTGTTCACCCGGATCAGGTGGGCGACGGTTCGGACGAGGGCTGCAACGGTATCGCCGATGCGGGTTCGGGTCTGATCGAGCGTGTCGTGTTCCCGGATGAGTGTTATCTGATTCGGGTCGGCGCGTGGATGAGCGTCGGCAACGCAGAGGGAACGGGCAACCGTGGTCGCGGTCTGATGTCGGTCGGTTGTACGCCGCAGGACTGCTTCCCGTCGAGCGCGGCCTTGGCGGCGCTCGGTGAGTCGACCGGTTCGCCACCGACCCTGGTTCCGTGGCCCAAGCCGCGAATGATTTCGTTCTCGGCGGGCGACGCCGGCGCGTCGCAGGCCATCCGCGTGACGTTCACGCAGATGCCTCCTGGTTGGGGCGAATGGGTTGGTCAGTCGCTGTTCGTCCAGGAGCCCTGGGACGGTAGCGAGAAGGGTGGCGTGAGCTTCTACGACAATCCGGCGCCTGCCGGCGACGTGACGTTGCGGTTGGCTCAACTGGACTGCAACCCGTACTTCACCGACTGGAGCGTGTGGGGTGATATCAACGTCATCCACCCGGCGATCGCACCGAGTAAGTTGGTCGTTCCGGCCGGTCCGGTGGATGTTGAAGCGCTCTATACGATCGAGGTTATCGAGGAGTCCTGTGCCCTCAACGTGGCGGGTAATTACAGCGATCCGCTGGTGCTCCGTACGGCCGCCTGGGCGGACGTGGCCGAGCTGGATGGTGGTACCTATCGCGTTCCGGGTGACGTTGTCAGCGTTGTCGATACGCTGGCGATGGTGGCGAAGTTCTCGGGCGACCCGGCGGCCCCGAGCAAGGCGAGCATGTGTCTTCTCGGCGTGACGGCCGGTCCTGAGGCCACCCTCGATGGTAAGATCACGATCAGCGAGACGGTGTCGGTGTTGGGCGCGTTTGGCGGAACGCACTATCCGTTCCTGCCGGCGTCGATCGCACCGCCTCCGGGACAGTGCCCTCCGTAAGGAGTTGATGGATGTAATCCCTCGGTAGGGGTGGGTCCTGGCGGGCCCGCCCCTTACCGGCGGTTCATAGATTCACGTTGGGCGCGTTGCGTACGGTGGAGCCAAGAGGCGTCGGCGCGCCGATGGACCAGGAGGGTTTTGGATTTACGAAGGTGGTGGACGGTCGGCGACGTTTCGAGGTCTTCCGGCCACCGGGTTCAACGAGTCTTTTTAGGAGGACGGACGGACAAGAATTGAACGATTGTTGAGACGTTTTTGTTTTGTGTTGTTTTGTTTCTGTTGTTTGTTTTGTTGTGTGGAACGGCTTTGGGGGTGACCCCAAACGGGAGAAAGAATTTATGAATAGGAACGTTACATGGCGGCTCGCTTCGGCGATGGCCGTCGTAGGCATCCTGACTTGCGGTGTGCAAGCACAGGATTCAGGAACGGTCGTTCGCGACTATCACACAGGGCAGGTCGTCAACTCGGTTACGGTTGATCTCGGCAAGCCGGTCTCGAGCGAAGTTTTGACGCTTTACAGTCTGCAGTCTTATCAGACGGGTCGGGTTTCGAATGTGGGCACCGAGGCCTTCGTCTACCAGGCGATCGACGCGGAGCCGCTGACCTACAGTGTTTTTCTCAACTTCAACGCGTCCACGGGTCTGTTGTTCCCCGGAACGATGATGGGTGACAACTGCGGTCTGGGCAACGGCTTCGAGGCCAATGTCAGCGAGATCAGCTCGTACACCGCGAGGCTTTTCCGCAGCTCACTGGACCCGCAGCCGGGTCTGGCCGACTTCCACATGGAGTTGTGGGACGGCGATCCGTTCGCGAGCTTTGACACGCCGGGTCTTGGCTTCACCAACCTGGTGGTTCCGGGAACCGAGGCGGACATTGTGGATGTACCGGGAGCGACCCAGTTCACGGCGACGGCGCTGCTCGCCAAGGGCGTCACCGCTCCGAATACGACGGTGTGGATGGTCGTTTCCGGTTCAGAGACGGGCGTGAATCCCTCGCCTTGTCGTCTGGGTTGGGACATTGCCTACCAGACTGCCGCGATCGGTAACCACAACCCCTCCGGCGACCTCGTGATTGCTCAGTCGGACGACACGGGTCTGGGCGTCTGCTGCGAGGACGGCGCGACGGCTTGCGACGTTACCGGTGGCGTGCCCTGCACGGGTGACATCGGCACCTGCAGTGACGGTAGCGACGGTTGCCGCGGTTTCTGTCAGGACGGCGATGCGGAAGCCCCTGCCGGCTTCACCATCGGCGGTTCCCAGTGCGCCCTGCACGGTGGAGCGGGCTTCTGCTCGAACTTCACTGCGTCGATCAGCTCGCCTGCGACGGCGACCTACTCGCTGGTCGAGGCCGGGTCGGGTAACACCGCGATCAACACGGTCGGTGGTGGCTCGCTCGAGCTGGAAATCATGGCCAGCAACTGGGATCCGACCGCTGCGGGCACGCTTCTGAAAGCATGGGAAGCGGACCTTGACTCGACCGGTTACACGAGCGGCTTCCAGGGCTTCCTGACGCCGACGCTGACGGCCTGTGCGTCGGACGATGATTGCATTGCCGCCTACGGCGGTGTCTGCAAGATCACGGGTGGTGCGTGCAGCGTTGGTCCCGACTGCCCGCTGTTCCCGATCGAGGCCTGCCAGAGCGCGGTGTGTGGTTTCCCGGGCTATGCGGCTCACTGTGAGCCGGGCTGGATCTATGCCGGTCGTCCGGACTACATCTTCGCGATCGCGGGTGGCGACCTTCCGGCCGTCGACCTGAGTACGCTTGATTATCGTTACGCGAGTGCGGATTCGGATGGCGCCGGTGTGGCTCCGCCGAGCCCGTTTGTCCCGCAGTACTGCGGAACGCTTCGTCTGGATGCGTCCGCCGACTGCAAGGGTACCTTCTCGGTTGGCTTCAAGCCGACGCCTTCGAGCGTCATGGTCGACACGACCAACGCGTTCATTCCGTTGCTGGGCCTGGTTCCCGCGCAGATCACCTGTCCGATCAGCCGTTGCTGCACGGACCTTACAGGTGCGGGCGAGTGCTGGGAGAACGTGACCGAGGATCAGTGCAACACGCTGGGTACCCCGCCGGTCTTCTGGGATACGGACCAGACGAACACGTGTGCTGATGACTGCTGTGCGTGCCTGAACGATGGCATGTGCCAGGATGGTTCGTACTGCAACGGTCGCGAGACCTGCGTCGATTGCACGTGCCAGCCCGGTACGCCGATCGATATTGATGATAGCGTTGCCTGTACGGATGACGCTTGCATCGAGGATGGCCCCGTCGGTGCCGAAGACACGGGTCACGTCGAGAACGTGCCGAATGATACGCTTTGCGACGACGGCGGGAACTGCAACGGCGTCGAGACCTGCAATGCGACGACCGGTTGCGAGACCACGACTCCGGCGCCCGACTGCGACGATGGCGACCCGTGCTCCACGGATAGCTGCGTCGATCCGGCCGGAACGTGCTCGAACATCGTCGTTGACACGGTTCCCTGCCCGAGTGGCGATCCGCTGATCGATTGTGGACCCGAGGCAACGGCCTGTGGTGCGGGTACGTGTGGCGAGGCCATCTGCTGCCTGTGTGCGCCGCAGTGTCCGGATCTGAA
This sequence comes from Phycisphaerae bacterium, assembly GCA_029260135.1. Lineage (GTDB taxonomy): Bacteria > Planctomycetota > Phycisphaerae > UBA1845 > UBA1845 > OFTM174. Next base: position 9,326 of record JAJDDV010000050.1, read on the forward strand.
TGTCGTGATCGGCGATCTCTGCGTCGCCGGCGGCAAGGTTGTTGCCGACGTGGTGATGGGCGAAGGTTCAGCCGTGACCGGTGCACAGTTCACCGTCGAGTTCGATGCTTCCTGCCTGGAGTTCAACGGCGCGGTGAACGGCGCCCAGTGGCCGCAGACGCTCGCCGGTCCGCTCGATGTGGGTCCGGGAGCCATCTTCATGGCCGTGGGTGTGAACCCGTTCGGTGGCGTTGGCGTGACCGGTCCTTCGGTCGTGACCTCGCTCAGCTTCACGAAGCTGGGTGACTGCCAGACCACCGGGTGTGGCGTATGCATCGTCGACGGGGCCAACCCGTACGACACGAACCTGACGTTCGAGATCACCAACGTCCAGCAGAGTTGTGTACCGGTGGGTACGTGCGACGCCGTTCTTGGCGACGACACCGTCGGTATCACCGTTCCGGGTAACGATGAGTCCAACGCGGACTGCGATTTCCAGACGGCGAACTTCGGCTGGGATGCGCCTTCGTGCTCGTCTGCGTGCGCGACGTGCGATATCGTTTGCACCGGTACCGGTCCCAACGGTGAAGACTTCACCGGTATGGCGATGGGCGGCGGCGAGCACCCGATTGGTACGTCGACCTACTCCTGCACGGCGACCGGCACCGGTCCGTGCAACGGTTCCGCGGCGGACGGTTGGACAGTGACGGTCAACGATGCTCAGTCGCTGGATGTGACGGTACAGCTCTCCCCGATTCTCTCGGGCGATGTATCGCGTTGCATCAAGTTCGAGCTGTTCGAGGACTGCGTCCAGGCCCCGATCGTTCTCGAGCAGGATCTGTTCTTCGGTGGAGCGTTTGACCACATCGGTCACTTCACCTCGGACATCAAGGTCCCCGTGGGTCAGTTCGCGTGCATCACGGCGCGTGATCAGCATCACTCGCTGCGTTCGTGTGCCTACCCGGATTGCGTCGGTGGTGTCTACTCCGCGATGTTCAAGGGTGATCCGTTCTTCGGTGGAAACTGGCTGGTCCAGGGTAACCTTGACGGCCATAAGAAGGATAACCCGGCGGCGAGCCATGACGTCATCGACATCCTCGATTTCGGTGCGTTCGTGGTTGCGTTTGGTGACCTGCTGAGCCCGAACACGTCCTGTGCGACGGTGGGTGGCCACGCGGACATCAACGGCGATGGCATCGTCGACGCTGCCGACTTCGCCTTCGTGTCGATGAACTTCCTCACGAGCAGCAAAGACTGCTGCTGTGGGGCGGCGACGGCCACTGTGAAGACGCCTGTCACCTCGATGAGCGTTCGTGACCTGCGGGCTGCGAATCTCCTCGATCTGATCGTGGCGGACCTCAACAAGGACGGCGTCGTGGATTCGGACGATATGACCGACTTCATGGCCGGCAAGCGTCCGGCGGTCGGCAAGGAAGACGTCCGCATTCGCGGAGGCGATGGCCTCCAGCGTCGGTAGGTTCTGGTTTGTGCCTCATCAGATGAGGCGCAGCGAACCAGGGAGGCGTAAGCCTTCCTGAGATCGTGAGTACAGGGCAGCGTATGGTGCTTTGGTGCCATACGCTGCCTTTCTTTTTATGGGGCGTCTGGGGGAGGACCTGGGTTCGTTGAGGTGGCGACGGCGGTGCGTTATCGGGCGTTTTCGCGGTTGGCTGGCCCGGCGTCATCCGGCGTGCTATGATCACGTGACACGGGTTTCTTGTGAGGGGTTCGTCATTACGGTCAACACAAATAGACATGCCGGCCTGGGGCGGGCGCTTGCGCAGATCTACGTGCTGCTGGCGCTATCCTCGGTCGCGACCGCGCAGATTGACCTGGAATGGCGCGTCGCGGATCGGGAGGTACGGGTCGGCGACACGGTTGAGGCGGGGCTTTTCGCGGTGTCGACCTCGGGCGAGACAGAGTTCCTCCTGGGGATGGATGTTCTTCTGAGCTGGGACGCGGCGTCGCTGAGGCTGGTCGGTTTGGTCCCGCGCACCAGCGCGTTTCCATTCTCGGATTTCTTCGACGACCGATCTCTTGACGGTCTCAATGCGGATTGCGGGGCGACGACGTTCTGCTCGCCGTACACTCGGCTGCCGTACAACGATGGTGACGCTCGGTTCAGTGCGTCAATCCTCGACCCAACCTACCCCGAAGCGACGCCGGAAGGACTACGCCTGGTGGTGTTTTCTTTTGAGACGCTGGCGGTGAATCCATCGGCCGAGATCGGTATGCTCGCGACGGCCGGGACGCATTCGTCGACAAGAGTAGTGATCAGGTTGCCGGAAGGCGGCGGCAACGAGATGGCCACAGGGGCGCTGATCCCGGACGTCGTGGTTATCGCGGACTGCGGTAGGCAGGGCGATTTCGATGCAAACTGCGGGGTCGACATCGCGGACTATTTCCAGTTTGAGGCTTGCGTGACCGGTCCGGACGGACCGATCGGCGTGGGCTGCCTGCCGGCTGATCTCGACGGCGACGGCGACAGTGATCTGAGAGACGCCGGTGCGATGCAGCGTTGGTTCACGGGTCCGTGAGTTGCGCGCTGAGCTCGACGATCCGCTGGCAGAACCGCCCGATCGCCGGACCCGTAGCCAGTCTGTCCTCCGCCTCACGCTGTTTGGCGATGAACCTGTTGAGGCGTGTGCCGCTTCCACCTCATGATGTGAGCCTCCCTGCCCCGTTTCAGGGCACTGAAGACTCTCATGGCCACTGGGGCAAGTCTCAGGAGGCAGACCACACCGATGCACTCCCGAGATCCCGACTCACATCCGCGGAAGCGTAGTAATCCGTCCGGATGGAATCCCTGCCCGGGGCTCGTCGGAAGTAGTCAGCCATGAAGCTGCCGCTCGCTCTGCGGCGAGTCTGTACTATACTGCAGTAGTACAGAAGGCGTAGACTCTATTCCATGTTTGTCACGATCCATCTCGATGGCGCCAAGCCGGTGTACCGGCAGATCATGGACCAAATCCGTGACGCCGTTCGGGAGGAAAACCTCACCGCGGGCACCGCACTGCCGTCCGTACGGCAGCTCGCTACGGATCTGGAGATCAACCCAAACACGGTAGCCAAAGCCTACACCTTTCTGGAACGTGAGGACATCGTTGCCAGTGTGCCCCGGCGCGGCGTGTTCATTGCCGAGGAGGCCTACAAGAGCGCGGCGCGATCCGTTGATCAACGGGTGGACGTCATCGTCGAGGCGGTTCTGCAAGAGTGCGCCGGGATGGGTGTTTCTGGGGATCGGTTGCTGAGCGTGCTGCGGAAACGCCTCGCGGCGCGGCGCGGAGAGGCGTCGTGAGTGGACAGTTTATTGTTTGGGTCGTGATCGCGCAAGTGGCTGTGTTTCAGTTTCTGTCTGCCGTCTTCAGCCACGCCGTTCCGGTATTCATCGCGGATGCCGTAGCGCTTCCGCGGCGTGTCGCAGACCGCGTCAGGACCTCTCGGCTACGGGCCATGCAGAGTCGCGGGCTTCTAGGCTGTTTTCTGCTGCTTGGCATTCTGCTATCCGCGTGGGTGCTACCGCTGTCGTCCGTGAGCCAAAAGTTGGGGCTGGCCACAGTCTCTCTCCTCTCGAGTGCTTGGTTCGCCGGCGGCGTGCTGCGCGACCGGAAGCTGGTGCGGCGCATCAGTATAGAGCTTCCGACGGCACCGATGCGTATGGCCATCCTCGAACGGCGCGACATCAGTTCCTACTACAGCGGTTATTGGGAAGGCATACCGCTCGCCTTGCTCGTGGTCACTTGGATAGCGGTAGCGTTAACCTGGCAGCGGCGCATCGCGAATGGATCTGACCTGCTTGCTGGTGGCCTTCTTCAAGGCATCTGGGTGGGGGGAAGCTACCTCTTCGTGCGGCGGAAAGCGAAGGCGAGTGGTCCATTGCCGGTGAACGTCAAGCCAATTCTCGGTTCGGTTGCGCGCGCGACCTTGGCAAACGAATCACCGAAGCAGCTCGAGTTGCGTATCCTTCTCGCGGTGCGCGTCGTCGTGGCGTTGATGATCGGGCTGCACCTCACCGAATTCATTGCTTCGCAGCATGAGATCGCGTCGGATGCGGCGTCCGGAGCCGTCTGGGTGCTCGTGGTGCTCCTGTTCGTATTGTTCGCGGTGTTTCATTTTCTGGCCTCCGCCCTCACGCGTGGCGTGATAGAAAGGCGTGAAGCCCGGTTGACATGATGAGAGGACGAAACGATGCATCCGTTCAGACTTCACTCGATGATTGTGATCGGTCTGCTCGCCTGCGCGGACAACAGCTTCGGCGGTCCGCGCGAACGCGACGTATGGCACTCCCTTGAAGCCGAAGGTCAGCCCTATGGCTATGAGCACACGATTGTGTCGAAGATGCCGAGCGGCAACTTTCGGTATTCAATCGAAAGACTGCAACTGATAGATTCTCTTGGCCACAGGCAGGAGATATCCGAAACGGGCGAATACGTGGTCACGCCGCAGTATCGACCGCTCTCGATCACAGTCCAAGGGACGCAAGCATCCGGGAAGTACGGTGCGACCGGGAGCGTCGTAGACGGCGACCTGGTGGTTGTCTCCGATCGCGCAGGCCTCAGTGCACGGCGACGATTAACCATTCCGCCGGGCGTGGTTCCCCGCATCTGCCTTGACGACTGGCTCGGCGACTTGCCCGCTGAGACGGAAACCGCTTCACTGCAAGTGCTGCATGACGGCACCTGGGTAGTTGGCGAGGCAGCGATTGCCCGAATCAGGTCTTTGCCTGACGAATGGTCCATCGACTTTGGCGTTGAGGGCGGAAAGGGGACGCTGCGATACGACCGGCGGGGTATCCTGAAAGAGCTCGACTTCAAGGCGCCGAAGACGCGACTGCGGCGCTGCTCGGCGGACAAGGCAAAAACGGTTGACTACGTCAAGTTGGCCGGTCGTTCGGTGCTCATGTTCCCGCTCGACAGAGACATCAGCACACCCGAACGGCTGGAGTCATTGGTCGTGAGGCTTTCATGGCGTGACATTGCCCTGTCCGAGTTTGTCCTGGAAGATCGTCGGCAGCGAGTCATGACGACCTCGGCAGACGATGGCCTCTTCAGCGCGGTGGTCGAGATCTCGCCGCCGGCGCGTATTCGAGCTGATGTTCCGTTTCCATTTGACAGCTCCGAGTTCGAGACGTTTCTGGCGGAGACGCGTTACATCATACCGCGCGACGCCGACATCACGGCCAAGGCAAACGAGATCGTGGCAGGCCGTACCACGGCCACGGCGGCGGTACGCGCACTGAGCGAGTTCGTGTTCAAACACATTGAACCGACGCTCGTTGCCGAGACCTTGACCGGACCAGAGGTGCTCCGCAGTCGAAAGGGCAAGTGCTCAGAGTCGTCCGTCCTGTTTGCCTCGCTGGCCCGTTCGGTCGGGATCCCGACCCGGATCGTACTCGGCGAGAGAATGGCTGCCGGACATTGGATCGGGCATATGTGGAACGAAGCATTCGTCGGCGAGTGGATTCCGGTCGATGCGGGTGCCAATGAAGTCGGTGGATCGTGCGCGTTGCTCAAGCTGATCCACAGCGACAGCGTGTGGGGAACTCAATCGCTTCGCTGGGCGCTAACCGAGGATTTCGGAGTTTCGATTTCGGACTATCGAATGGCTGGGCAAACGACCGATCGGACGGTGCCGGTCGGCGAACACATCTACACCAACGCCGACTACGCATGTCGCCTTGCCGCTCCTTCCGAGGAGTGGACCGTGCAAGACAAGTCCAAGCCGGGGGTCGTTACCGTGCGTTTTCGAATCCCGGGGCAGGACGATGTACATATTCATTTCGTCGCCTTCGGTCTGCCGAGCGCAGCCAAGCCCAAAGCGGTGGTCGACGGGCGTCTCGGCCTCTTCAGAGCGAGCTACGAGGACTTCAAAGTGCTGACAAACGAGCCCTTCCGTGTGGGCGACAGCGCCGGTCACAGAGTCCGCTTTCGGCGGGCGGGCGAAGACGGAGAGAAGGGAACGATCGTGACAACCGAAGTCATCTGGCGCCATGACCCGTACGGATACCTCGCCAACCTCATCGCTGAGGGATCGGCGCATGACAAGTACAGGGTCGACTTCATGGCGCTGGTGAATCGTTTTGAGTATCTGTCTGATGACTAGGCATACCGAACGCGATTGCGTTTGGTGGGGCAGTTGGGGGGGGGGCTGCGACGGGATGACCGGCGCACAAAGAAACCCGGGCCACCGGTGGTGGTCCGGGTTGAATTCATGCTGCATTGGCAGCTGAAGAAGCGGACGCATTGGGTCTTCTAGAAACCCTTTGTTGCTTTGGAAGCATGCTTGACAGCCGCTCATGAGTGCGATCAAGCGTTCGGCCATTAGTACGGGTCAGCTTAACACATCTCTGTGCTTACACCTCCCGCCTATCGACCTGGTCGTCTTCCAGGGGCCTACATCCCGACGAATCGGGAATCGAGAACTCATCTTGAGGGGGGCTTCCCGCTTAGATGCATTCAGCGGTTATCCTTTCCGTGCTTAGCTACCCAGCGGTGCCCCGAGCGGGACAGCTGGTACACCATCGGCACGTACCTCCTAATCCTCTCGTACTAAAGAGATATCCTCTCAATTCTCGTACGCCCACGGCAGATAGGGACCGACCTGGCTCGCGCCGGTCTGAACCCAGCTCGCGTACCACTTTAATCGGCGAACAGCCGAACCCTTGGGAGCGCCTACACCCCCAGGATGTGATGGGCCGACATCGAGGTGCCAAACGACTCCGCCGCTATGAACGCTCGGGAGTCATCAGCCTGTTATCCCCGGAGTACCTTTTATCCGTTGAGCGATAGCCTTTCCACACAGGACTACCGGATCACTAAGGCCTACTTTCGTATCTGCTTGACGGGTAAGTCTCGCAGTTAAGCCGGCTTGTGCCTTTACACTCGTCACGCGATTGCCAACCGCGCTGAGCCGACCTTTGCACTCCTCCGTTACGCTTTGGGAGGAGACCGCCCCAGTCAAACTGCCCACCTAACACTGTTCCCCGCCCGGATTCACGGGACGGAGTTAGGCAGCAAACAGCACAAGGGTGGTATTTCAAGGTTGGCTTCCCGACTGCCGGAACAGCCGGATCATCGCCTCCCACCTATCCTACGCATGTGATGCCTGCGACCAATATCAGGCTGCAGTAAAGGTTCACGGGGTCTTTCCGTCTTGCCGCGGGTATGTGGTATCTTCACCACAAGTCCAATTTCACCGAGTCCGTCCTTGAGACAGTGCAGCAGTCGTTACGCCGTTCATGCGCGTCGGAACTTACCCGACAAGGAATTTCGCTACCTTAGGACCCTCATAGTTAGGGCCGCCGTTTACGGGTGCTTCAGTCGCCAGCTTCTCCCGAAGGATAACCGACTTCCTTAACATTCCCGCATCGAGCAGGCGTCAGTCTCTATACGTCCACTTTACGTGTTAGCAGAGACCTGTGTTTTTGATAAACAGTCGCCGC
>JAJDDV010000006.1 GCA_029260135.1 Phycisphaerae bacterium
TCGATGGCACGTACTGTCGCATCACCCCCCTGAATCCCCCCTTGGTAAGGGGGGAGCGACAGGCCAGAATGTGCATCAATAGGCACGTTACACGTTGGTGCCAATTGGTGAGCGGCGAGCGGTCCGCACAGCGGACCCTACTGGCCGGCCATGGAACGAAGCGTTGATGCCACGATTGTGGCACTCGGTCCGTCCCCCACCCTTGCTTCGCAAGAACGGGGCACCCGGCTAGGGCACCGGGCGGGGTCGCGTCTCTGGTCATGGCGGATTCCTTATGCATGGCTCGCCTCGCTGCGGGAAAAGTAAACCTTCGCGGTGATGAGCAGCAGCAACGTCAGGCCGATCAGGCCCCAGTGGGAAACGGTCGGGATGGGCTGCGAGTGGCAAAGGTCGCGGTCTTCGTCGCAGTAAGCCGAGCCGCACGGCGGTGACGCCCACAGGCAATCCAGATGCAAGTCGCACGTCTCAAAACCGTTGCACCAAATCCCGTCATCGCACATTGCCGTATCTGCCGTGTTCGTGCACGTCTGAGCGGCTTCGTCACACACGTCGTGCGTGCAGATCACGCCATCATCACACGCAGTGGGGCCGGGCGCACAACCGACGACCGGATCGCAGACCTCCTGGCCGTTGCACCAGACGCCGTCAGCGCAAAAGTCGTGGTCTGCCAGATTCTCGCAGTGACCCTCGGGGAAGACGCCGCCCCACCCATCCTCGATGCAGGCATCGGCCGTGCACGCGAGGCCGTCGTCGCAATCCGGCGGGTCGGCGCTCTCGCAAATGCAGTCGTTGCAGACCTCCGTACCGTTGCACCAGGAATCGTCCTGGCAGTGCGAATCATCGATGCAGTCACAGCACGGTTCGGCGCACGATTTGTCTGGATCCCAAACGACCGGCTGCGTGCCCATCGTCTGACACTGTTCCTCGGTGACGTTGTCCCAGCAGTCGCCTGCGCCGGTGACGTTGTTGCAGCAGCGGCCGATCTGGCAGGTGATCTTGGCGGGAATCAGGCCGAGGAGCGGAATGAACTGGTTGGTCGTGGTGACGATTACACTGCTCGGCGGTGGCTTGAATCCGACGCTAAACGTTCCCTTGCAATCGGCGGAGGTATCCAAACGGAGCGTGCCAACATATTGCGGAACAAACGGGTCCGGCGGCGCAATACCTAGACCATCCGAGTCTGCGCTTGCATAGCGGTAGTCCAAGGTACTCAGATCGACCACCGGAATATCACCACCCGCCTGAACTAAGATGAAATGAGGGTCACCTCTGAATTGAAAGCCGGGCTCACAGAATCCAGGGTAACCCGCAAAACCGCACACCGCGCTCTGGCAGCCCTCTATCGGGAACAGCGGGCAATCAGTCCAAGCCGAGCAAGGTTCCCCAGAAATCTGACACACGCCACCGAACGCATCGAGGCAGTCACCATCCGTGGTGCACGGCGCCAACGTCGGAGTCAGGAAGCCCTGAAAGCCACTGTAGTAACCTGATGAATCGATGTCGGCCTCGTACGCCTTGAGTCGGGTGCCGATGTTGTCGGGATCCCAGTTGCCGGCGAGGATTTCCAGCTCGATACTGTTGGCACCGCCCGGCAGCGTGATTTCGTTTCCGTTGATCGTGCCCGCACTCGCGCTGACGGGGACAAGAGAGTATGTGACGGTGGCTGGCGAGCGAATGGCCGCGGTAAAGTTCGAGCAAAAGCCCGCGCCGCCGTGGGCATCGCAGCGAGAACCACCGATCGTGAACCAGCTCGGTGTTTCGGCGTGGTCGTCCTGACAGTACCCGCGCTCACCGCCGGCATCGCCGGTGCAGGGCAGCCCGCCCGCGACGTCGCACGCCGCCCCGCCGTCGCTGCAACACACGCCCGCGCCGGTGTTGTCTGACTGGGCGATCATCACGTCGCCGGATGGCAAATGGTTACCGATCCTCGCATCATCGTAGGCGATGTCCCAGCCCAGCCGACAGGGCGAGGGGTTTACGCCGGTTTCGGCGCCCGAGATGATCATCCAGACGGTGCGGTTCGGCGCGACCACGCCCTTGGGCAAAAGTGCCGTGGCCGTGAAGGCTGTGCCCGCCGGAATGTCGACGAAGTCGGCTTCGCTGCCGGCGATCGGGACATTCATGAAGCCCAAACCTGGCGTATCGAACATGGCAAACGGGTCGCCGTCCCAGAGCTCCATGTGAAAGTCCGCCAGACCCGGTTGGCGGTCGGCTGAGCTGCGGAAGAACTTTGCAGAGTAGGAGCTGATCTCATGGACGCCCGGTTCGTATCCGTTTCCCAAACCGCAGTTGTCGCCGAGCATGGCGCCGGGGAAGAGCAGCCCCGTCGAGGGGTTGAGGTTCAGGAACACGCTGTAGGCCAGCGGTTCGGCGTCGATGACGCGGTAAATGTAGGCTTCGTCGGTGACGTTGCCGACGCGACCGGTCTGGTGCGATTGGATGCTGTAGATGGTGAGGTGCTCGTCGGAGCTTGGAAACCCCCGGTCGACGTTGACGGCGTCGTTGATCTCGCCGGTGAAGTAGTCGCGGACGACGGTGTCGGGCTGCTGGGCG
>JAJDDV010000051.1 GCA_029260135.1 Phycisphaerae bacterium
CGAGGCTTCGTCCGGTGCCGTGTACATGTTCGGCGTCGACGGGGATTGCGACAGCGACGGCGAGATCGACACGTGCGAGATTCTGGCCGACCCGTCGCTGGATACCAACGGCAATCTTCAGCTCGACATCTGCGACCATTCGATTCCGACCGTCTCCCAGTGGGGACTCGCCGTGTTCGCCGCCCTGGTCCTGAGCGCAGGCGGCTTCGTGATCGCAAAACGTCGGGACGTCACGTCACACTGAGCTTGCGCCGCGTCCGCACAAGCGCCCCCTCCGCGCGTTCTCGCGCCCCCTGCTGCGCTCTACGCGGCCCGACGGCCTCAGAGACCTCCCGAATCCCCACGCGCTTAGAACGGCGCTATTCGCTTCCTTCACCTCCAGTCACTAGCTGGCACCACCGTCCTTCACGTCCCCAGCGGCAGCCGCTTCGACGAGAGCGAGGATTGCCCTGCGGATCGGGTGGGGGAGAGAAGGCCATCGGGCAATCATAGACCTCAATGCCGGGTCATCTTACTCGCCGAGTGTGATCGGCTCACCACAAGACGCTACAAGGAAATGGGAACCAACATCGTCGAACGCACCGACCACGATCTCAAAGAATGGCTGACCGGCGACGGCAAAGCCTACGCCGACGCCATCGGCGGCCTCGTCGTCTGGAACGTCAGCGACATCCTGGACAAGTTCAAGCCCGGAAGCGAAATCGTCATGACCTACCGGCGCGGTGCAAAGACGTTCAGCCGGCCGGTCAAGCTCGCCAATCGATACGACCTGCTCAAGATCAAGCTCAACCCCGTCGGCAAACCGCTCCCCGATCTCGTCGGCCAAGACATCGACGGCCGCGAGATTCGTCTCCGCGACTTCGCCGGCAAAGTCGTCCTGCTCGACGACTGGGCCACGTGGTGCGGCCCCTGCATCGAAGAACTCCCGCTCCTGCAACGGAATTGGGAACGCAACAAGCACCGCGGATTCGTCTGGATCGCCGCCGGCGTCGACGAAGAAAACAGGGTCTGGCCGGACTTCGCCCGCAACAACCGCCTCGGCGGAATCCAGCTCCGCGCCCCCGATTGGGGGCAAGCCATGGACATCAGCTCCTACCCCACCGTTCTGATGGCCGATCACGGGGGCCAGGTCCGCTGCAGACTCCGCGGCGAGTCCATCGCCCCGGCCGTCGAGGCCTTGCTCTCGAGCAAACACTGATTGGCTGGAGTGGCGGGGAAGACGTGCCGGAAGTGACAAGGCAGCGTCATTTGTCGTTTTTGACCGCCAAGACTCCGCCCATTCTGCCACGCCCATGACACTCCTGGCGTTTCCGACAGCCCACAAGGTCCTATAATACCATCCAACACCAAGAACCAGACAGCCACTATAGCCCTCAGAGGCCAAGAATGCGGTACCGCAAGTGGTGCGCACCTGACACGCTGCCGTCATCGATGGCAGAACCCATTTCCCGATCCCGCATCCCGCCAAAAAAAATGCCTCTCGAATTCGCTTCGCCGGGGGAAAAGGGGATTGCTTGTCGTTCGGAGATGTGTACACTACCGGCCATTCGTCCTGGCGTGGGGCGATGGTATACGGGAATGATTTGGGAGCAGATTAGATGCTTACCTCGCTTTTGCCCTTACTTCTGATTTTCTTGCTGTTCAGTGGCGGATCACTCGGTTCGCTGTTTGGCGCCTAGAGCGTCGAACCAACAAGAAAAAAGCGCCCGCCCGTCTTTGGGCCGGGCGTTTTTTTATGCGCCGCGCAAAGTTGCGCGGTCATGCCAACCGGTCTTTCGTGTTTGTCGAAAGAGAAAGCCTCGGGGCCTTACGATCCCCGAGGCTTTCGTCATGCGCTTGTTATCGTCTTGTTCCGGTTAGAGGCACGGGCCTGTACAACCGGTCGAATCGGCGAACAGAATTCCGGCGAAGGCATCGAGGGCTACAACCACATCGATCATGGTGATGATGCCGTCGGGTGCGCATTCCATACCGTCGGCGCCGACGCCGATCAAGTCGACCCATCGCATCGGCGGTGCGGTTGGATCGGCTCGGAACGTATCGAGGATGGCAACGACATCCAAGATGCCGACGGCGCTATTGGGCGGACTCCACACGTCGCCGACGAAGTCGCCGACGGTGTCACCCCACATCCCCGACTCGACGCCGACGGGAGGCGAGAGAATGGGCGTTCCTTGTTGACCGAAATCACAACAGACGTTGTAGGACGTTTCCGGGAGGATGGTCGCATCGCAGACGATGACGCCTGCCCAAGCGTCCCACGCTTGGAAGACCTTGTTGGGTCCGAGCGTTCCGTCGAGCTGGACGTAGGTCGCGTTGAGGCAGGCGACGGCGGGGTCGGTTGGATCGCCGGTAACGAGCAGGGCCATCGGTTGCGTGGAAGGGGGTGGTGTCAGGGTGAAGCACCGGCCGCAATCGGTTTCGGCGGTGGGGGGGGCGAGCGCACATTGCCAGGCGGTCGGTGCGGCGCCGGGTACGGTCCAGGCCGAGGCGAACTGGCTCGCGTCGCCGCAATCCACGTCGCCATCGCTGTTGAAATCGAAGAAGAGGCATGCGGGATCGGCGGGCGGGATGCCGGGGCCGGTGATGCAGCGTTCGAGTTCCTCGAAATCGAACAGATCGACGTCGCCGTCGGCGTCGAAGTCGCCGTCGACCGCGGTGACGATGACGCCGGCGTTATCGACGAGGAATCCGACGACGGATCGCGTGTTGTTCACGGCGTAGTTGTAGTCGATGTAGTCGGGGGTATCGACGGTGTCCATACTGGTGTGATAGTTCGGATTGCCCCATTGCTCGATCAGCAGACAGGCCTGGAATCCGAAGGATTCGAAGTAGACGTGGTCGCTTCCGCCGGAGTAGCCACCGACGTGGGGCGTGACGCCACCGCCGTAGGCGGTCACCGCGGCCGCGAGCGCGTCTTTGTGGGGTGTCGAGGGGGCAGCACCGTAGATGTCGACGGTGTTGTTGCCGTTGTTCCAGGAGACCATGTCGGCGGAGATCATGCCGAGGATGTTGTCGGCCCAGTGGTCGTTGACATAGTTCCAGCTTCCGATGAGCCCGTTCTCTTCTCGGTCGAAGGCGATGAATCGGATCGTGGATTGCGAATCGTAGTTCGAGAGGACTCGTGCGGCTTCGAGGACGAGTGCCACACCGCTGGCATTATCATCGGCGCCGGGATTGCTGACCGAGTCGTAATGGGCACCGATGACGTACTCTTGTCCGGGAGTCGTTGTTCCCCACTTCGTTCCGACGACGTTGAAGAACATCGTGCTGCTGTAGATGAAGGGTTCGAGCGTCACGTCGAGGCCGAGATCGGTCATTATCGTCGCGATGTTGTCCCTGGCGAGGTCATGCTCGGGGCCATAGCCGCGATCGTCGCCGGTGCGGGTATAGAGCATGTCGTCGAGATAGTGGCGATAGCTCGTCAGCGAGACCTGTGCCACGGCGATGTCACCCGGATCGGACGCTACGGCGGGACGGGCGAAGACAAGGACGAACGCGGCGATGACGAGCTGCAGCCAAAGACTGGATCGTTTCGCACCCCTCATGATGTCGACCTCCTATCTACAGAGGAAAGAGAACCAGGTAGGGCCTGTGGCGGCGGAAAGCGTTCCGCGGCCGGGAGACCTCGATTCGGCGAATCGAACGGCGACCCGCCTACCCCTCTACCTTAACCGGAGGCGAGTGTATCACGATCGAGCGCCAAAGTCCAGTGCGGTTTTGACGTGACCTATCGTTAACTTACGACCCCAAAGAATTGAGTTGCACATGATGCGGCGAGGGCTTTGGGGTTGTTTCCACAAAGGCACCAAGACACGAAGAGAGGGCGGCGTGCGCGGAGCGATACCGAGTTCGTCGGGAAAGGCTCCGCGACGAAGGGGGCTTGGTCATTGGAGCGCCGTGCGCACCCACGGCGCTTGGCTGCTACGGCACTTCGGGAGCGGGTAGCAGTTCGTGTACGAGCGGGGCGAGGTCGGCTGTCTGATCGACGCGGATCGGTTCGCGTCCGCCCGGACTCCACGGGGTTATCCCGGAGTCGCTGGCCAGCGACAGCGTGCGCAGGATGCCCCCCGGCGCGCTCCACTCGAATACGGCGATCGTTTGGAGCGGTTTGAACACAAGGCCGCCTGCGGGTGTTCGAGTGGTCTCAACCGTGATGAAGACAAATTCACCCATACCGTCACCATCTTCGTCTCGCCAGATCGGCTTGAGTCGCATCCCACGAGAGTGCCAGACGCTCTCGTCCATCAGCCCGACCCATAGGATTTCGTTGTGCTCGGTGCCGAGGCGAAGCACGACCCACCACACGTGGTCTTGCTGGGCATCGTCTTTGGTGGCGGCGATTTCCATCACAACCTCGCACAAGCTGTCGCCGTCTCTATCGGCAGGGGTGAGGAGGAACGGCCGATCCGCGGCAATGAATCCTCGTACCGTGAGGTTGTGGTCCGCCACCGTGACCTTCCAGTTCGGGAGCGTTGAGCCATCTTCCAGGGGCACAGACTCTCGCACGGACGACCACGCGATCCACTCCGGCTTCGCCCAACTGAGGCTCCAGAACCGGGGAACGGCATCGGGAAACCGGGGGTCGCGTTGGCGAAGCGCGTCGGCGATCAGACCTAAGCGGTCCGGACACCCGATGCTGCTGCACGCAACTCGATAGACAACGGTGCCTTTCACTTGGTGCCACAGCGCACTCGTCACCAGCAGGACAAGAGCGGCAAGTGCGAGAAGGCGCATCTCGCGTCGTCGTGAATCGTAGCAATGTCGTTCAAGTGCCGGGTTCACAGTAGCGCCTCCAGTGCTCCGGCCGGAAACAGAACCCACGCCATGATTGCCCATGATCCAGCATACAGCAGAGCAAATCCGAGGAATGTGCGAAGCGTCCGTGCGCGATTGTACGGATTCGCCGCCATCCCCGCCGCCCACCATACACCGTATGCGCCGGCAAGCAGCTTCGCCGGCGGGCCGGGCGTGGGCAACGTCCAGGTGAACGACGCCGGGAGTGTCGCCTGCGCCTGCGGTGGGTTCAGGACATAGTAGCCGTACCATGCAGCCAGCATCACGATGAACAACGATGACAGGTAGAGGCCCCACTTGACGCCGCCGAGTTTGGCCGCGCGGTGACGCCCTGGAATGCTGACACTGAGCAGCGAACCAAGCCCTACCGAGTACAGTAGTGCGATCGCCCAAGCCGCGAATGACTGGCTAAACCAAACCAACACCCGCTCAGCAGACGCGTCACCTGGGAATTCCAGATGGGGCGGATCGAATGACGACGGAGATACCCGCTCTGTGAGCCACTGAAGCGTGTGCCGGCCGTTGGCGAGAAGTGCGCAGAAGAAGATGGCGAGCCCGATATGCACGACGGCCCACCGAACGCAACGGGGCCAATGGTCAGGTACGACAAGCCTGCGCCCGGCGCGCCACGGGAGAAAGAGGATCACGGCGAGCGTTCTGACGTAGGCGATGAAGACCGAACCGCGCCTGCCCCTGTCCCACGCGATGCGTCGAACAGCCCACCGTCGGAAGGTCGTGCTGGTGGTTGGGAATTCCACCCCGCATTCCGGGCAACGAGGCGTGGCCAACCCACGTACCGGGTATCCGCAGTCAGGGCAAACTGGTTTCCAAGTCGAGAGCCGCACGCAGATACGTCACAAGAAGACGCTTTGACGTCGCAAGAGACACGGCTGCCGTGTCGTTGGGTCTGCTGATATCGAGCATTCATCACGTGGGATGAGCCTCTTGTGTCGAACCGGCGGAACGAGCCCGCTCTTCCGCCTCTTCACCGGAAGGGGTGAGTTGTTGGCGGTTTGTCATCGACTCCACATAAGGCTTCCGCCTCTCCGGCAACGGACGAAAAAAGACCGGGCGGCGTTTCGCTTGAGGCTGTCCGGGGATTCCAGGGTATAGCAGATCCCTTCGACGCTATCGTTTGTACCGCCTTCTCGGCAGTCCAGCGTATCCAGATCTGGTGGATGAGTCACCCGCGGCATACTTCTTCGACCCTTCAGGGTTGTGATGGGCGTGTGTGGGGCTTGGTCCAGTGGCGGCGACCGACGAGTCGGCTTGATGGCCGCCTTCGTCGGCCTGGGCACCGGCCATGGTCTTGCAGCCTTACAGGCTGCGGGGGAGGTGGCGATCGGCATGGCGGCGCTTCGCTTGGCCATGGCACCCGGGGATCGGCAGGGCGGCGCTTCGCTTGGCCATGGCACCCGGCGATCGGCATGCCCGCGCCGTTGGCTTGGCACGCGAGGCGTGGCACTGGGCTCCCTCACGGTGGTGTCCGAGCGAAGGGCGGCCATCAACTCGGTGGAACAGGTGGATTGGGTTGGTTGACGGGGCGATTCGGCGTCGGCGTGGCTGGGTTTTGGACCGGCGCGCGGGCCGGCCGCCGTTGTTTTGGCGGTGGTGGTCTTGCGTCAAGCAGTCGCTTGGTGCATAATGGTGGATTCGAGCCTCGTTTGAGGATCAAGAGCGGACGGAAGCGTTTTCGAAAGGAATGGGCACGGAGCTGCGAATGGGCGACACGCTTGAAGCGCTGCGGCGCCTCCAGACCGTTGAGGTTCAGCTGGCTGAACTTCGACGGGATCGGGAGGCGAAAGAGCGGCGGATCGAACACCAAAGGCGACTGGTAAGAAGAGCAGACGAGAACCTTCAGCAGAACGAGCACACCATCCTCAACCGCCAGATGCGACTTGACGCGTTTCAACTGGACGTATCGAGCCGCGAGCAGCTGATCGACAAGCACCGTCAGGCCCTCAACTCGGCGAAAACCAACAAGGAATATGCAGGGATCCTCACTGCACTGAACACCGAGAAGGCGGACAACGCCAAGCTCGAGACGGAGATGCTCCAACTGATGGAGGAGATTCAGGCGCTGAAGGAGGAGGATTCGGTCATTTCGACGAATCGTGAGGCGCTTCAGGCGGAGGTGGCCAAGGCCGAGGCGGCACTGAGCGTGTTCGAGAAGCAATCTCGGAGGAAGAACGAAACGCTACTCGCGCAGCGCGATGCGTGTTCGGAATCGCTCGAGCCGACGACGCTTTCGACGTTCAGCCGTGTGGCTGAGCACCACGACGGCGAGGCGTTGGTTCCGGCGATCAAGATCCATCCGAAGCGTGATGACTACGTGTGTTCGGGGTGCAACATGACGCTGACGATGGAGGTCATCAGCATGTTGCAGTCGCAGGGTACGATTCAGGTCTGTAAGGTCTGTGAGCGGATTCTGTTTCTAGAGCCCGTGTAGCGGATTTGCCACGCCTTCACCGTCGCGCGAGCCGTGGCGGTCATTCGCTGTTCGAATCGAGGGTTTCCTGCCATTCGAGCCCCACCTCCTGGTGGAGTCGCTCAATGGCCCGGTCGAGTAGACGTTGGTCGTCGTAGCGGTTTTCGCGGAGTGCGTCGCGCACGGCTTTGACTTTCTCGAATCGAATGTCGGGCAGATCGTGGACTTTTCCTACCCAATCGACCATCCCGTCGGTTTCTTGACGTTGGCCTTGCGTTGCTTCGTGTTCCGTCGATTGCCCTTGCATGTCACCGATCCATGGAGCCAGCTCTTCTCTTCGCGTTGGCGCGACGAGCCCAGGCCCTGTGGTTGTTTTCAAGACCGTGGCGTTGCCGTCTATCTGACGTATCGAGCGTCGGGCGGCGCGGATTGAGGAAGTTCCGATATTCTTGTGAGGCGTCGTTCGGTGTTGGTGGATGGCGGTCGTATGGTGGCGTCCGCATGCGCGGTCTTACAGTTTTTGTCTTGACGTGAACGGCGTGATTGACCGATAACATGTACGCGGCCTGTATTGGTGCGGCGACTTCCCTGCAGGTATCCGGAGGATTCCATGCTGAGACTGATGGTGGGTGCGTTCCTTCTCGTCGGATCCGGAATGGCCTGCGTGTCTGACGAGTCGGGTTCGTCCGGTGCTCCTCCCTATCCGATTTATCGTGTTCATGAGGCGAGGCCTCTGGTTGCTCGGCCGCGCAAGCGTGCTGCCCCTCGGGCGGTGCCCCGTCGCCAATACACGAGTGAGTGGTCTCCGCGATCGGGTCGGATCAGTCGTCGCTGGACGCATATCGTGATTCACCACAGCGCCACGGAGAACGGTGGCGCGAAGGGTTTTGACAAATATCACCGTCAGAAGAACGGTTGGGATGAGCTGGGGTACCATTTCGTGATCGGCAACGGTACGGACACGCCTGACGGATTCGTGGAGGTAGGTTCTCGGTGGCAGAAGCAGAAGCACGGCGCGCACTGTAAGACGCCCGACAACTACTTCAACGAGCACGGAATCGGGATTTGCCTTGTGGGCGACTTTACGAAGACGCGGCCGACGTCCAGGCAGGTGGCTTCGCTCAAGCGTCTGGTTCGTTTCCTTTCGGATGCCCGTGGGATTTCGCCTGATCGGGTGATTTCTCACCGCACGGCGAATCGGACGACCCAGTGTCCAGGCCGGTACTTCAAGCTGTCGGATGTTCGTCGCGCGATGTCGTTGACGCCGACGGCTAGCGTCATGCCTTAGCGCAAGCCCTAATCCGGTCCGGCGTCTTGAACGACTCGGTAGGCGGGAGGCCCGCTTGTTACCCCGCGATACTCGATCGTCACACGCTGCAGCCTTCCTTTCGCGGCTTTTTGCCGATCAGGGCTGCAAAAAGGGTGACGGTTCTAAACCGCAGCCGCTGCCACACCGATGGGTACAAACAACCGATAAGATGTTGTAACGGTAAGTGGTCCGATAAATGAGCCGCGGGGCCGAGGCCGTTCCGCGAGGATCGGAAACAGCCTCGCACGGATGAGACAGCAGATTCGCGGCATCGCAGCGAGGAGTATACGAAATGAACAAACGGACTTTTCGGGCACGTCTGATGCGGACCGCGATGGCTGCGGCGGTGGGTGGATCCGGATTCGCGCTGAGCAGTTGTGATCCGGCTGTACGAACCACGCTGCTCTCCGGACTCGAGGGGACTACGCAGGGCTTGTCCTCCGCACTGATTTCCGCCTTCTTCCTGTCGATGGATGACGACAGTAGCAGCAGCGGTTTGACGACAACGTCGCCATAGGCCGAATCGCACGTTCAGACTATTGACGCAGGAGGTGCGCGCGGGGTCTTTGCGCACCTGAACGGGCCGGGCGTCCACGTTACCGTTGTACCGGGATCGAGAGCTGGGCGCGCGGTTCATCCGTTAGTGACGGGTGGTTTCCGGCTCTGGTCCGGTAGGCAGCGCGTGCGCGGGGAGCGCGTGCCTTTCCCCGCTATCCTTGATCGTTACACTCCAGAGGTAGCCTTCGCCAGTTCGATTCGCAAGGCGTTCCCATCGATTCTGGTATCGTTTGACGCGAGCGGCTTGCCCAGGGGCGTGTCGGTGATTTCGACGGCCAGCGTTTCGTTCTTGATGTAGTCGTCGAAGGCGTCCATGGCTTCCTTTGGGGCCTTGGCGTCGCCGACCAGTGCGAGCGTGATTCGATCGGCGATGTCGAGTCCGGCATCTTTGCGCAGGTTTTGGACGTTGCGGATGATGTCTCGCGCGAGGCCTTCGTTCTTCAGTTCGGGCGTGAGGCGTTTGTCAACCAGGACGACGGTTTGTCCGTCGGCGGCACCGGCCCAGTCGTCGCCGTAGGATCTTCGGATGGTCACATCTGCCGGGTCGATCAGGGTGCTGTTTCCTTCGATGTTGATGGTGACGGGCTGCGAACGTGCGAAGGCGTCTTCGACGAGTTTTCCGTCGAGGTTTTCGACAGCCTCTCGTGCGGCGGCGGCACTTCGGCCGAATTTGGGGCCCAGGGCCTTCATGTTCGGTTCGACGGACACGGTGGTCATGTCGCCGGCGGACTCGCGCAGCGTCACCTGTTTGACGTTCAGCTCTTCGAGGAAGTGATCCCGGAACTGCTGGACGGCCTGGTGCTCGGTGTCGTCACCGGGGACGATGATGAGCTGGGCGAGTGGTTGGCGAACCTTGAGCTTCGAGTCCTTCCTGGCGGAGCGTGCGAGCGACATGAGCTTGAGTGTCGCGGCGACGCGTGCGGAGAGCTCTGCGTCGACGAGCATTTCATCTGCGGTTGGGAATTCCGTGTGATGCACGCTGGGGGGGGCGTCTGCGCACTGGCTGGCGACGAGGTTTCGGTAGACCGTTTCGGCCAGGAAGGGGACGATGGGCGCGATGAGTCGGTTGAAGGTCGTGAGCACTTCGTAGAGGGTCGCGTAGGCGGCGCGTTTGTCCTTGGGCCATCCATCTCCGTAGAACCGGCGTCGTGATCTTCTGACGTACCAGGTGCTGAGGACGTCGATGAATCGTCCGGCTTCGGCGCAGAACTTCCCGATGTCGTAGCGGCTGTAGGATTCGTGGGCGAGTCTGATGAGTTTGTTGAGGTCGGAGAGTATCCACCGATCGAGCGCGGATCGGTCTTGGGTCTCGGCGGTGTGCTCGGCTGGTTTGAAATCATCGACGCGTGCGAGATTGCAGAAGAAGGCGTAGACGTTCCACCAGGGCAGGATGACGGCTCGGCGGACTTCGTCGCAGTGTTTGGGGCCGAAGAGGACGTTTCGTTCGGGGGAGGTCATGGCGTAGAGCCATCGCATGACGTCGACGCCGATTTCGTCTGCGGCTTCGTTGAAGTCAACGGCGTTTCCGCTGGACTTGTGCATGGGTTTGCCTTCGTCGTCCATGACGAGGCCGTGTCCTTTGAGCACCTTGAAGGGCGATTGCTCGACCATCATGGTGCTGACGGCGAGGAGCGCGTAGAACCAGTTTCGGAACTGACCGGGAAGGGCTTCGACGACGAAGTCGGCCGGGAACCACTTTTCCCAGTAGGCGCGGTCGGCGAAGTAGCCCATGGTGGAGAGCGAGACGATGCTGGCGTCGAGCCATGGGTTTCCGACGTCTTTGACGCGGGAAGTTTTTTCGTCGCCGCATTGGGCGCAGCGGATTCTCACGGCGTCGAGCCAGGGTCGGTGAGGCGAATGTCCTTCGAACCGGTCCCATCCGCTGACGGCGCGGGACTTGAGTTCGTCGCGACCGCCGATGACCTCGAAATGCCCGCAGGCGTGACACTCCCAGATGGGCAGGGCGAGTCCCCAGTAGCGTTTTTTGGAGATCATCCAGTCGCCCATGTTGCGAAGCCAGTCGAGTTCGCGTTCGAGGCCCCAGGCGGGAATCCACTGGGCCTGCCTGGCGGAGTCCATGATCTCTTCGCGCCAGTTCATGTGGATGAACCACTCGTCGACGAGGCGGAAGACGAGTTCGTCCTTGCACCTCCAGCAGTGCGGATAGCGGTGGTAGTACTGCTCTTTGGCGAAGAGAACGCCGCGTTTCTTCAGGTCGGCGACGATGTCGCCGGCGACGTCGCCTGCGGCGCGGCCTGCGAGGAATCCGAACTCGGGTCGGAAGGTGCCGTCTTCGAAAAGGGGCGCGATTTGCGGCAGGCCCAGCTCTTTGCCGAGTTGGTAATCCTCGGCGCCGCACCCGGGCGCGATATGCACGATGCCGGTTCCTTCAGATTCGGTGACCTCTTCCCAGTCGATGACGCGGTGGGCGTCTACGGCTTCGGTGGCGCCGTCGAGCATGTCGAAGGGTCCGGTATAGGTCAGTCCGACGAGTTCCTTACCCTCCAGTTCTTCGACGACTTCGAAGGGCCCGTTGTTCTTGAACTGCGCCTGGATCGACATCAGCCCCGGAAGCTTCGACGGGTCGAGTTGCTGGACGGGGTGGGCGCGGGCGTTTTCGAAGTTGGCTTTTCCGAGGTAGTAGAACTGGTCGCCCTGTTTGACTTTGACGTAGGTCATGTCGGGTTTGACGGCTGCGGCGACGTTTGAGCTGAGTGTCCAGGGTGTGGTGGTCCAGACGAGGAGGTTTTCGCCGGGGCGCTCGCGAAGCGGGAGCTTGAAGAAGACGGAGGTGTGGGCGACTTCGTGATAGCCCTCGTTCATTTCCATCTGGCTGATACCGGTGCCACAGCGTGGGCACCAGGGCATGGAGTCGACGCCTTTGTAGATGAGCCCTTTTTCGAAGCACTTCTTGAGGAATGCCCAGATGCCGTAGTTGTTGTCGTCGGACATCGTGTAGTAGGAGTTGTCCCAGTCCATCCAGTAGCCCAGGCGTTTGGATTGCTCGGTCTGGATGGCGGCGAAGTGGCTGGCGCGGGCTTTGCACTCTTCGACGAACTTCCCGATGCCGTAGGTTTCAATGTCTTTCTTGCAGGCGAAGCCGTGTTCTTTTTCGACCTCGACCTCAACCCAGAGGCCCTGGCAATCGAAGCCGTTCTGGTAGCGAAGCTCGCGGCCCAGGGAAGCGTTGTATCGCTGGTAGAGGTCTTTGTAGGTTCGGCCCCAGGCGTGGTGAACGCCCATGGGGTTGTTTGCGGTAATGGGTCCGTCGAGGAAGGACCAGCGTGGTTTGCCCTCGTTCTGCTCGCGGAGCTTTTCGAAGGCCTGGGTTTCCTGCCAGAATGTCAGAATCTCCCGCTCTTGCGCGGGGAAATCGACTTTTGGATCGACTTTCTCGAACGCCATTGGACACTCCCTGTCGGAGGTTGCCTGAACAGTCGGTTCCATCGCCCGGGGTGCCGGCCTTCCGGAGCGAATCACGCCGAGCTGAACTGCGAACCTGCCCTGCTGCATCGTGGGGCGGTTCTTTGCCGAATGACGTACTATAGTCGGGGTCACGGGTGAGGTGAAGGAAGGCAGATACGGTGCGGGTACCCTATTGACCGGATGCGTATGCAACCTATTCGATGATGACCACGATGGCGTCGTGGACCTGAACGACTTTGCCCGCCTTCAGACCTGTTTCTTGGACGACGGAACCTTGCCCGATCCAGCATGTACAAGATGAGACGGTCGGTTTCCGGACGTTGGTGGTGCTCGTCGGCAAGGAAACCGAAGGGGTGCCATCGTCTTCCGATAACGTGGCGGTGACGCTCGGTGTGGCGCGGGGGAGGTTCGATGCAGCGCGAAGCGGGTCAAATCGGTTAGTTACCGGACAGACGGATGGTGGGGGGCGCGGCGTCTCAAAACCGGGAACGCTGGTATCTCTCGAAGCGGTATCTCAAGAGCGGGTCGGCGCGGGACGATACGCTTTTTGAGGCTGTTTTCGCTACCACTCGAGAGAGTGGACGGCCTCACGACGGGAACCCCGGTTTCGGCGAGCCTGGGTTCCCTTTTTTATGCGCACGCGCAACGGGGTCGTCGGTGCCGCTCCCTCTGAGGGGCGGCATCGATGCCGTTTCTGCCTGCCGGGCTACTCGCCGAGCCCCGCGATGAGGCCTGCTTTTTCGAGCATTTCGCAGAGCGAAACGGCGGCCTCTTGCGGCGAGACCTTCGACGTATCGATCACCATCTCCGGTTTCTCGGGCGCCTCGTAGGGATCGTCGATGCCGGTAAAGCCTTTGATTTCGCCGGCGCGGGCTTTCTTATAGAGGCCTTTGGGATCGCGCTCTTCGCAGACGTCGAGCGGTGTATCGCAGAAGACCTCGAAGAACCGGTCGTCGCCGACGGTTTCGCGAGCGATCTGGCGATCGGCTCGGTAGGGGCTGATGAAGGCGGTGAGGGTGATGACGCCGGTGTCGACGTAGAGCTTTCCGACCTCACCGATTCGGCGGATGTTCTCGGTCCGGTCGTCGGCTGAGAACCCGAGGTTCTTGTTGAGTCCGTGGCGGATGTTGTCGCCGTCGAGCACATAGCTGAGGTGGCCTCGCTGGACGAGCGCGTGTTCCAGGGTGTAGGCGATGGTGCTCTTTCCTGAGCCGCTCAGTCCGGTGAACCAGATCAGGGCGCCTTTCTGGTTGAGCAGTTTCTCGCGTTCTTCCTGGCTGACATGGCCTTCGTGCCATGTGATATTGGTGGCTTTGATCTTGGTCACGCTTTGGCTCCGATCGGTTAGACTTCCCCTGAACAGCCCGCGAGTATAGGGGAGTTGGATACGGACGACAAGCTGGGTACGGAGCGGCTGAAATGCGTTGCATTCCAGTTCTTTTACATGCATGGTGGCCTACAGGATGCCGTCTGGGGTGAGCCCTCGCCGAGATCGACCGGCCCGGAATCAGCTCAAGTGCAGCGACGCTCCGCGGGGTCTTGAAGATCGCGCGGGTTGAAACCCGCGGCTCAGAAGATTTCGCGAATGGGCGGGTTCCTTGGAAGCGCCACGCGATGACCGAAAGAGCCCTACCCCCCCTTGGTTTCACCGGTGAAGTCGACCTTGGGTGCGGCTTTGGCTTCTTCGGCGACCTCGAAGTACTCGGCCTGTTCGACGCCGGCGATGGAGGCATAGAAGCGTCCGAAGAAGGTCCGCGAGAAGGTGTTGACGGTTCGGACGGCTTCGTTGTAGCGCCCTCGCTCGACGCTGAGTCGGTTTTCACTTCCCTCGATCGAGTCCTGCAGTTTCATAAACGACTCGTTGGATCGAAGCTGTGGGTAGGTTTCGCGAAGGACGAGCAGTCGCGAGAGTGCCGACTCGAACACGCCCGCCGCTTTGGCCTTCTGCCCTGTCGATTTTGCCTGGAAGTACGATTCGCGGGCCTTGGCGATCCCGAGGAAGACGTCCTTCTCCTGGGCTGCGACCCCCTTGACGGTTTCTACGAGGTTGGGGATCAGGTCGAAACGGCGTTGGAGTTTGTTCTCGACCTGCGCCCAGGCGGACTTGACGGCCTCGTCCAATCGAACGGCCTTGTCATGGCCTCTCTTCACCGAACAACCGACGACGACCAATCCGGCGAACATGGCCACCAGAATCATGAGTAGGATTTTTGCCGCGTTCATATACGTCTCTCGCAATCACCAACTGCCGCCGGCACCACCGCCGCCGAATCCGCCACCGCCACCGAAGGACCCACCACCAAAACCGCCGCCGAATCCGCCGCCAAACCCACCGCCGCCGCCCCAACCGGAACGGCGTCCTCCGGTGAGCATGCTCGCGAAGAAGAGGGCGTTGAGCAGTCCCCCACCGCCCCACCGGTTATGATATCGCCGCCGGCGTCCGATCGAGGAGAAGATGATGATCAGCACCATCAGCGGCACCAAGCCGCCGCAGGCCGCTCCGCCGCCGCGTATTCTATTGGATCGGCCTCTGCTGGAGGTCCTTCCTGCATCGAAGCGGTACTGCGGGATTCCGGTCAGTGTGATATTCGCGGATTCGGCGACCCTATTTGCGACGGCTACGGTTCCGCGCAAGAGCCCTTCGGAGAATTTGCCTTGTTTGAAGTAGGGCACAAAGAGCTCTCGCTGCAGTGAGCCGCACCAAGCGTCCGGGAGCACGTCCTCCAGGCCGTAGCCGGTATGGATCCGACGTTGGCGGTCTTTGACCGCGACGGCAATCAGTACGCCGTTATCGCTGCCTTTCTGCCCCAACTTCCACAGTACGGCATGTCGCTGGACGA
Organism: Phycisphaerae bacterium; assembly: GCA_029260135.1. Lineage (GTDB taxonomy): Bacteria > Planctomycetota > Phycisphaerae > UBA1845 > UBA1845 > OFTM174. The sequence goes on from JAJDDV010000051.1 coordinate 15,359, forward strand.
AGCCGAAGAAATCTTCGCCATCCGTTGTGTGTACGGTAAGCACTTTCACCTGGGCGTTTGTCTTCTGCTCGAGTTCACGTAGCCAGCCCTCGAGCTGCTGCTCGACAGCGGGGTCGATGATGCCGGCTTTGTCCACGACGAATGTGCCTGGATCGGGGATCGTCACCTCGGCGTTGACGAGGACGGGTACGAGGAGTGTCAGCAGCGCCGTGACGGTAATGGCGGTTGCGCGGCTCATGCATGAGCGGCGGTTAGCCGATGCAGGCGCTTTTGGCTGGTATGTTGGGAGTTCACCATGCATCGGCGATTTCTCCCAGGGTCTCCACGTCGCGATAGAGGCTTTCGAACTGGTCCCATCCGTGCTGTGCCTGGGCGTCGAGCGCCGTTCGGAGCCCGGCGAGTTTTCGTTTTGTGAGCGCTTCGACTTCGCTCACGACCTTCTCGGCGGGCTGTGCGTCCTTTCGGCCTTTCAACCATAGCAGGCCGCGGAGTGTACGGAGAAGGCCTTCCGCGACGTCCACCTCGAGCGCGCCGATGACTTTCTCGCGTCCGGCTGCGGCGAGAAGTCCTTGACGCAAGCCGATGAGTACGACCTTTATCTCTCGCTCACACTGGAGGCGAATGTGCGTTTCGTCGAACGGAAGATCGACGAAGTGGTCGTCGCCGAAGAGTGTCAGATGGGCTTGCGAGATGTCGACCAGTTCGAGGGGGAACGTATCGAGCGAGGATTGGATGTACTCCGGCGTCATCACGAGAGGTGCTGCGATGCTCGCCTTTCCGAGCTTCGCACCGTGCTCGGCGAGCCGGTGCAGCATGGCCAGATCGACCTTTTTCACGACAAGGACATTACGCGCGGCGTGGCGTGACGGGTCGAAGGCGTCGGCGGCGATCGCGCCAAAGAGTGTCAGAGCCTTGGCATTGTCCCCCGCGTGCTCCCGAATCAGTACCTCGTAGTCGCGCAGCGCCTCGCGCATGGTCGCCTGAACGCGATCGATATCACTCGCCTTGTCCATCGCTTTGAATCTCCCATCCGTGGCCGCGGGGCTGAAGGCGAAGCGATTCTCCTGTCCCACCGCAGACCGCACCGCGGGTAGCATACGTGCAATCGGTGGGCGGGGATAGACCCCGAAGCGTTTACTGCGGGCAGAAAGCGGCTGACGCCGCACTTACCGGACGTCTTGGGCTAACTGGCCGCACGGGGCGGGACCGACGATGAAGATGGGGCAAGAAGTGGCTGTCGCCGCGCCGTGCCCGCGCGCCGGGTGAGGCGCATCCGCGTTCGCGCCGTAACCGCACTGGCGCAAGTGGGGCCTCGCCCACGATCGGGTGTATTCGGTGTTGGCACCGAGGCGTTGGGGGGTGGCGACGGATCGACAGATGAAGTTGGAACGGTAAGACCGGAGAGGACCCGCGGGAATGGCTTCGACAACCTACGAGAAGATCAAGGCTACGTGTGAACTTCCCTCACCTACCGGGGTGGCGTTGCAGATTCTGGAGCTCACGCAGGACGAAAACACCGATGCCGACCAGCTCGCTTCGGTGGTGGAATCGGACCCGGCGATCTCGGCCCGCCTTCTGAAGCTCGTGAACTCGCCGCTGGCCGGTATGTCTCGGCAGGTGGTATCGGTCCAACGTGCGACGGCACTTCTGGGTACGCGGACGATCTCGAGTTTGGCGCTGAGCTTCTCACTGGTTTCCAACCACCAGAAGGGACGGTGCATCGGGTTTGATTATGAGCTGTTCTGGTCGGAGTCACTGGGATGTGCGGTGGCTGCGAGACACTTGGCGAATCGCCTGAAGACCTTCGCTCCGGATGAGGCGTTCACGTGCGGCCTGCTGAGCCAGATCGGTCGGCTGGCGTTGGCGACGGCCTATCCAGACACCTACGCGAGCATTCTCGATACGTTTGCCGGAGCGGTGGCTGCGGCGTCGGGTGGGGATCGCCGGCGGATCGGCGATGTCGAGCGTGAAGTACTAGGGATCGATCATGACCTACTTGCGGCCGAGATGATGACGGACTGGCACTTGCCCGCCATCTTCTGTGAAGCGGTGCGTCGACAGAGTGCGTCTGTTGAGTCGACGGAAGAAGAGGACTCGCGTACGGGACTCGTGGCTCGCGTTTTGCACCTGAGCGGGGCCATCGCGCTCGTTCTCACGCAGCCGACCATCTACCGCGACACGCTGAGTACCATGACCTGCGTTGCGAATGAACTCGGGATCAGTCCAGGCGTTCACCAAGACATGTTCAACGCGATAGGGCAGGAATGGCAGGAAGCGGGCACGATTCTCGCCGTCCGTACGCTTCGGGTGCCGCCGCTGGCTGAGCTTTATTCCCGTGCACAGGAACGTCGTATCTCCCTCCAAGGCGAGGATCTCGCTTGCGAGCAGACCGTGTGCCGAGAGAATCTCCATGTTCGAGGATAGTCGCGTCAAGGTCCTGGTCGTCGACGACGATCCAGCCGCTGTTCGCCTACTCGAAAGACACCTCCGCAATGCCGGTCACGAGGTCTTGACGGCCGAGAACGGCGTTCAGGCGATGCAGATCCTGTTTACGGAAGGTCCGCCGGTCGTCATTGCAGATTGGATGATGCCGGAGATGGACGGTCTGGAACTGTGCCGCGCCATCCGCGAGCACGAGGCCATTCCGTTCGCCTATGTCGTGATCGTGACGGCCCATCAGACCTCGGATGATCAGCTCGTCGAGGCTTTCAACGCGGGCGCTGACGACTATCTCTGCAAGCCTGTCAACGTCAAGGAGCTTCTGGCGAGACTTCGTGCCGGGGAACGCATTTTCCAGCTTCAGCGTGCCTTGGACGATCGTCACCGCGAAGCCCATCGATACAACGCTCAGATGGAGATCATCAACGGCAAGCTCGAGCATGCGAATGAAGAGCTGAATCGAATGGCGACGACGGACGAGTTGACAGGCCTGTTCAATCGGCGCGAGGCGCTGGATCGCCTTTCGCAGCTTTGGATGACGTCCGAACGGCATGAACAGCCGATGAGCATCATCTCGCTGGATCTCGATCGGTTCAAGAGCTTCAACGACGGCTATGGACACGCTGTCGGCGACTCGGTTCTCAAGGAGACTTCGCGTGTTCTCCGTGACGCGGCTCGGCGCGATGATTCCGTTTGTCGTGTGGGCGGCGAGGAGTTTCTCATTCTCTGTTCGCACACGACGGAATCGGAAGCCGCCGTCGGTGCGGAACGTTTTCGCAGCGTGGTTGAAGAGAACGCCGTCGAACACGACGACTTGATACTCCGGGTCACCATCAGTCTCGGCGTTGCCGAGCGTACGTCGACCATGGGCAGCTTTGACGATTTACTTCGCGCCGCCGATGACGCCCTCTACGCCGCCAAAGACGCAGGTCGGAACGTTGTGAAGCTTGCCGGCGCGCTGGCGGATGTCCCGGACGCCGTGCCCCTCATCCCCTCCGATGCCACGGAAGCGGTTGACGGGGGAGAGCCCAATTCAAAGGAAGACCATGCCGGGCGGGTCCTCGTCGCGGACGATGACGAGAGCGCTCGCGTGTTTTGCAGAAGGTTCCTGGAGCGCAACGGGTATGACGTCCTCGAGGCGGTGGACGGTCTCGATGTGATGGAGAAGGCCCAGAGGCTCGCTCCCGACGTCATCGTCATGGATGCCGTCATGCCGCACCTGCACGGTTTGGAGTGTACGCGACGGATCAAAGCCGACCCGGCGACCTGCTCGATTCCGATCATTGTGGCCAGTGCGCGAAGCGACGCCACGGACATTGTCGCAAGCCTGGAGGCGGGTGCGGACGAGTTCTTGTCCAAGCCATTCAACCCGAGAGAGTTGATCCTGCGGGTCAAGACCATGGCTCGTTTAAGCCGCGAACTCACGCTCAGCAATGATGTGCGCGGTGAGCAGTCGCGTGCGCTGGGTCTGTTGTTGGAACTGACCCATGACATTGCGGCCGCCGACACGCTGAACGACGTTCTGGAACACACGATCAATGCAGCCGCGGCGCTGACCTGCAGCCCGAAGGTATCGATTCTCCTGCCCGACCCGCACGGTCGGGTTCTACACGTCGCCTCGCATCTCGGGATCGACTCCGATGCGGTCGACGCCATCTGCGTTCCTCTGGGAGCGCCGACATCCGGTGAGGTGTACGCTTCACGGAATTCCGTGGTCCTGGGAACGGCCGACGAGGTGGCGGAACATGCCGGCGCCGTGGACGGTGTCCTGCTGTCGGGTGTTCCCTGCGCCTCCATCGCCCTGCGAGCACCGGAATGTGTTGTCGGTGTTCTCAATCTAAGCGGGCGGCAGTCCCAGCGGCCGTTCCGTGACGTCGAGCTGGAATACCTTGACCTCATCGGAAACATCGCGGCTGCGGCCATTCATGAGAGAGTGACGCGCCGCGCTCGCGATGAAGCTCGCCATTCCGTGGTGATCGCGTTGGCGAGACTGGCGGAGCATCGTGATTCCGATACTGGGCAACACGTTGAGCGCGTTACGCAGTTCTGCGATCTGTTGGCTCGTCGACTTCGACGCCGCAAGCGGTACGACGCCGTGATCACGGAGTCCTTTCTTCAGGACCTTCAGCGGGCGGCGCCGCTCCATGACATTGGCAAAGTCGCGGTGCCGGATCACATTCTCCACAAGCCGGGAAGCCTGACGCCCGAGGAAACGGCCGTCATGCAAAGCCATGCGTCGGTCGGCGCCAAGACGCTGCACTCGGTCGTCGAACGCATGCCTGACACGACCTTCCTCGCGATGGCGGAGGATATTGCCAGCTCGCATCATGAGTGGTTCAACGGAGAGGGCTATCCGCAGCGTCTGCGTGCGGATCAGATTCCTCTGGCGGCGCGAATCGCCACGCTTGCCGATGTTTATGACGCCATTACGACGAAGCGATGCTATAAGCCCGCGATGACGCACCGACAGGCCTGCGACATCATCTCCGCCTCCGCCGGAAGGCAATTTGACCCCGACGTTGTCGACGCCTTCCATCAGTGCGCTTCGGAGTTCGAGAGCCTCGCGTCAGATCTTGCCGACGAGACCCCGTCTGTCTCCTTTCCCAGCCGAGCGGACGCGTCACCGCCCGAAGAGATCCTCTGCATCGAGTAGGCGCTCAGCGACTCCGGTCGCTTCACCCACTCGCTCAGCGTTCAGCGCCTTCTGCAGGCGCCGGACCTCATTTTGCGTCGGTGCGTCTTGCTGCGTTTGTTTCCCTTCTTCCGGGAGCTGCCCAAGCGGGTTGCCATCCCACGCCGCTGTTCCCGTTTTCGAGAATCTCCCGATGTGACGTGGGTGGCGCGGCGCGCGGCGCCCGGCGCCTGTCAGACTCGACGCAGTCGCCAGGGATTCTCATTGCACAATACGCGCACTTAACGTTAGAGTGCCTTGGTCTGGGCTCAGCGTCCCACGACGACTTGTCGGCGCAAATCACGATCGAAAGTCGTACACCAGGACGCGCCGAGGCACCTCGTCTCGCTCTCGCGCGGTGCGAGAGATGGTAGCAATATTCGTTCGGGCCGCGATCACGATGGTCGTGTCGCGTCACATCAAAGTCCGAACGGTCGTTAGCTTGGGAGGAGCGTCATATGTTCAAGTCATCTTCACTCCGCATTCTGTTGCCGGTTTTGGCAGCCACTTGCATAGGCTTGGTAGGTGTTCCGGCCTGGGGGCAGGAGGCCCTGAAGATCGGTGAATCGTATCCCCTCGATGTCGACTCCGGAGGGTGGACGGACGTGGAGGGCGTCAGCACGGGAGCAGGACGTGTGTATGAAGTCTCGCACCCCGGCGCCACCTACATCGCGGTTCACTTCAAGAAGTTCCATCTTGCGCCCGGCGACGCGCTGATCGTCTCGGATCCGAGCGGCGGACAAAGCTATGTCCTCGAGGGCAAGGGCAAGATGGATGCGGGCAGGTTCTGGTCGCAACACGTCAAGGGCGACACGATGGTCATGGAGCTGGTCAGCGCCGACCAAGACCCCGAGAAGGTTTTTGTGATTGACGAGTACGTGGCTGGATTCGACGACTTCGGTCCGGTGATCGAGCAGATCTGCGGGCCTAACGACTTTGAGAATGCGATGTGCCGCTCGGGGACACCGGAATACGACCGGGGTCGTGCGGTCGCGCGCCTGCTCATCCAGGGCATGTACCTCTGCACCGGTTGGCTCGCATCGGGCAACAGCCATTTCGTTACCAACGAGCACTGCATCACAAACTCGACGGAGGCCCTCAACACCGACTACGAGTTCATGGCCGAGGCGCCGAGTTGCGGCTCCGGGAACTGTCAGTTGTGCTACCCTGGAACGATCTACTCAGGATCCTCCTTTATTCAGGACAGCCCGGGGCTGGACTACGCGTTGGTGCAGCTTTCCGGCAATCCGGCCTCCACCTACGGTTTTCTCGAGATCGACAATCGTCAGGCGATCGTCGGAGAACAGGTCTACCTCGTCTCTCACCCATCCGGACGGGCCAAGGAGTTCGCCTACAACAGCACCGGAGACGTCGGAGGCGTGGGGCGCGTGATCTCGTTGACCGAGCCGACGTGCAGTGGCGCAACACTGGAGATCGGGTATTGGAATGATACGGAGGGCGGATCTTCCGGATCGCCGGTTTTGGCGGCGTCGAACCACAAGGTCATCGCGCTTCACCACTGCCACAACTACTGCGCCTCGGGCGGTTCCCCGAATCGCGGCGTCCCGATCGACCTGATCTGTGCTGAAATCTGCGGATTCTTGGGCTGCACGACGAATGGCGACTGCAACGACGGGAACGACTGTACGTCTGACGCGTGCGTGTCGGGAACGTGCGAGTACACGTCTCTTCCGGACGATACCGCTTGCGGCGGTGGCGTGTGCTGTGGCGGTACGTGCACCGCACCGACATGCTCCAATGATGCTGACTGCGACGACGCAGACGCGTGTACAACAGACACGTGCAGCGGCGCAGGGACGTGTGCGGCAGCCTGCTCGAACGATCCGATTCAGTGCCCGCCCGGCGAGACATGCGTCAACGGCGTCTGCGAGCCCGAGGTGTGCAACAACAACGGCACGTGCGATCCCGGCGAAGACTGCAACAACTGCTCGAATGATTGCATCAGCAAGACCAAAGGCAATCCGAGAGGCCACTATTGCTGCGGTGATGGAACGTGCGAGGGCGCCGAGGACAGCTCCAACTGCGCGGTCGACTGTGGCGGTCCGCCGGTCTGCGGAGACGGCACCTGTGATGCCGGAGAGGACTCATGCAATTGTGCTGCGGATTGCGGTCCGCCGGACGCCAGTGAAGTCCCCGGCTCTACCTGCGCCGACGGCCTGGACAACGACTGCGATGGGCTGACCGACGGAGCCGACCCGGACTGCCCCTGCGGGGCCAAGGGCGACGCCTGTTCAGCGGGTTCCGACTGCTGCTCCGGAAGATGTAAGAGGAACGGAACGTGTCGCTGATCCTGAGGGCTTGATTCGACGGTTCATCCTCCTATCGAGGTTTTGACGAGCGTATTGGGGCGAGGTCGGCTACGGTTCACCTCGCCCCTTTTCTTGCCGCAGCAAGTCGCCCGTCTCCTTCCTATTTGCCGGTTTCCGGCCTTACCGGTAGACTCCGCCTCGTCGCCGGGCCTCTTTTCTTGTCGGGCGAGCCGGCTTCGTGATCGCCAAGCGATAAATCATCCGGATCAAGGACACATGAGCAACATGATGGAAGTGGACCTTCGGGTTTCCCGTGGAGCACGCGTACTCGCCGGTGCGTTCGTTCTGCTGGTGGGGACGGGGTGCGTCGCGCCCTTATCCCTCAACGGTCACGGCGCGTGGGCTCACGACTACGACACGGCCGAGCGTCGCCTGCAGGAATCCGATCGTGACCTGCTCGTTTTCTATCTGGACGATCGCCCGGGCCGCCGTGACGCATTCGAGAAGGTCCTGAAATCGGCCCCAATCCGGTCGTTGGGAGAACGGTTTGTCTGCTGCACGTTGATTCGCTCGTACGAGCCGGATCGCCGTTATGTCTCTCAGTACGGTGTGCATCGAGCGCCGGGAGTGATCCGCGTTCATCGCGACGGAACCTATCATTCGGCGACGGGAATCCGAGCGGCGTTCGATGTTCTGCGCTTTGTCGATGGCGCGACGCCGCCGGGCGCGCACCCCGAGCTCAATCCTCACATTCCGCGCGAAGCACGGTATGACTGGATGGACTCCATCGAAGACGCAGAGCGCCGTGCGCATCGGACAGCGCGTTCGACGCTCATCGTGTTTTACCGATCCTGGTCGGGCGACTGGCGGCAGTTGGAGAAGCTGCTGACACCGCACGAGGTCTTCCGCCGCCTGGCGGGTGTCGTGCATGGGCGAGTGGCTGTGTCGCCATTGCGAAAACAAATCGAGTCGGCGCGTTTCGGTACTTTGCGACTGCCGGCGTTGGTGCTGGTACAGCCCGATGGCGGGTTCAGCACACTTGAACTCCCTCCGTCCAGCGAATCCGTAACGCGGTTCGCCGACGCAGCGTTGCAGCCTGCTCGCAACGGCGGGGATGAGGCGGCTTATGGTGTGGCGAACGGTTCGGCCTCTCCTTCTCCTTGAGGTTGTCACGGTCGGCGATGAGTTGATCGAAGCATGACCTGGCTCAACTGGCCAAACCGGATCACGATCGTTCGGATCGTGGCCGTCGTCCCGCTCGTCATCTGCTTGTTGAACCTCAACTCCGGGTGGGCCCACTGGCGACATGTGGCGCTGGGTCTCGTTGCCGTCATGGCCGCCAGCGACGCCCTGGACGGTTTTCTGGCGAGACGGCTCCACGAAGAAACGCCGCTGGGGCGTTTTCTCGACCCCGTCGCAGACAAGTTGCTGATCGCCAGCGCGGTGGTCCTTCTGGCCGTCGAAGCCACCGCGGTCGACGGGTTCAGACTTCCGAGCTGGGTCCCGGTCATCGCCTTGGGGAAAGACATCCTCGTCCTGATCGGATTCTCGCTCGTTTATGCCACGACGGGCCAGTTCTTCATTCAGCCTCGGATTTGGGGCAAAGCCTGCACGCTGGTACAATTGGTGATGATCTCGTATTGCCTCGTAGCACCGGATTTGGCCCCGTTCTTGCAGCCACTCTGGCGGGTCCTGTATTGGGTTGCCAGTGGGCTGGCTTTCGTCGCGATCGTTGACTACCTGAGAATCGGCAACCGGTTTGCCGCCGATTCTGTGAGAAAGGCATCCTCGACCGCCGTCCTGCCCAGCGACAGTGAAATGGACTAGTAACCGCTGCGAGCGGACCCGTGAGGAAACGACCGGCCATGACACATGCAGCTATTTCTCCGATCGAGCAGGCGTTCGAGGACTTGCGGGACGGCAAGTTCATCATCCTTGTCGACGATGAGGACCGCGAAAACGAAGGCGACTTGGTCATCGCCGCGCAGCACATCACGCCGGAGGCCATCAACTTCATGCTGACCGCCGGCCGCGGCGTACTCTGCCTCCCCATGACCCAACGGCGGTGCGAAGAGTTGAACCTCCATCTCCAGACGTCGGACAACACGACGCAGTTCGGTACCGCGTTTACCCTCACGATTGACGCGCACAGTCGGTTCGGTGTCACAACAGGCGTTTCTTCCTCCGATCGTTCCAAGACGATCGAGGTGGCGTGCGCACCGGATACGCGCCCGACCGATCTTGTCCGACCGGGGCACATCAGCCCGCTCATGGCGCGTGACGGCGGCGTGCTGGTACGGGCGGGTCAGACCGAAGGCTCGGTAGATCTTTGCCGACTCGCGGGTTTGAAGCCCATGGCGGCCATCATCGAGATCATGAATCCGGACGGCACCATGGCGCGTCTTCCCGAACTGACAGCGTTGTCCCAGGAACACGGGATCCGGGTCTATACCGTCGCGGACATCATCGAGTATCGCACGCAGCGAGAACATTTTGTCACGCGCGGTGCGACTACGAAAATGCCAACCGAGTTCGGCGACTTCACGCTGATCGAGTATCGCTCGCCTATTGATCCGGAACCGCACCTGGCGCTGTGCTGCGGCGGCGTGGGTTCGATCGGGCCGGACGGTCGTCCCATTGAACACGATGACGCCGTTTTGCTCCGGGTCGAATCGGAGTGCATGACCGGTCATGTCTTTCATTCCGAGCGATGTGATTGCGGCAGTCAGCTTCGCAGCGCCATGCAACAGGTCCAGAAACAAGGCAAAGGCGCCATCGTCTACCTGCGCCAGGAAGGGCGGGGAATCGGCCTTCGCAACAAACTGCGAGCCTACCAGTTACAGGATGAGGGACTCGACACGGTCGAGGCCAACGTGAAGCTGGGCCTGCCCGTCGACCGGCGAGACTACGGTATTGGCGCACAGATCATTCGCGATCTGGGACTCCGCCGACTGCGCATCCTTACCAACAATCCCAAGAAGGTGAACCGCCTCGAGGTTTACGGGATTGAGATCATCCAGCAACTCCCGCTGGAGATCGAACCGGGGCAGCACAACCGCTTCTACCTCAAGACCAAGAAGGACAAGCTCGGACACACGCTCGACGAAGTGTAGACAAGACGGCGTCCACCAAGAAGGACAGGCGGACGGGCGACCGCGACCGGCGAACATGGCCGGCGGCGCGCTGTGGCGGGCGTCGGCATTGGCTGACGCCTACGGGGCGAATCCGCCCACCCGGATAAACGGCTCCGTGACAACGACCTTGAACGGGTCCTTGGAATATCGTGGGTTGTGGATCAAAAAGGTCACCATGAGTTCCGTCGTTCCGGGAGCGCCTTTACCGTCGGGGTTCGGATGGATCCGGATCCTCTTTCGGGGAAGCCAATCTCGTTTTGAAATCAGCCACTTCTCAGCCGGTCCGTGCTTCCGCTTGATGAGCACGGATTTGCAGGGTTCCTCTCCGACGTTCTCCTGGGCCGCAAGTTTGACGGACCCCGATTGGATCGCCGCGCTGAACGGTTCCGGATCGGTGTAGACGTGCATCAAGAGTCGCTTCATGTCCTCACCGTGCGGGCCGAATACGCCTTCATCCTCATTCTCATAGACCATGTGGGTTTGGAGGTCCTTAACGAAATGCACCTTTCCGTTCGTGCCGATTTCGTATTCGATCCGCTCGTTCGTATCGGTCGTCGTAAGCGTGAGTATCATTCGAAACGGCTCCGCGCCGGACTCCGTTCTTCGTCCCAGGACCCCCCGACCCTTGACACGCAACACACGATCCGCCATCCAGCCGGTACCGCTTACCTCCGCCTGATAGGACGCGGTTTCCAGCTCTTTGAGCGCCGCCGCCGACCGCCTCAAGACATCGAGCCCTTTCTTCGCGGCGTCGCTCTGGGGCGGTACCGCGGAAACCGGCAGACTCGTCGAGAGAAGGGCGCCCGCCGCCATCATGATCAGGTTACGCATCATAGGAACTCCAACCCTCCTGCACCTTTTCTCGTAAGTTCGTTCCAGGCGAGAGGATACCCCAAACTACCAGCCGCTTCCACCAGGCCGCGGATCGACAGGCCGAACGGTCCTGTCAGCCGGAGACGATCCAGGCAGGCGACTCAGATGATACCGTGCTAGAAGATTCGACCGACGAGGAAGCTGAACACCTGCGTCTCGTCGTCAGACTGGGAGGTGAGCGGGAACCCGAGCCCTAGTTCCAACGGAACCGGGCCGAAGACGTCGATCGTGAAACGCGCACCGGCACCGATCGACGCACGGACATCGCTGGTACCGACCCATCCCGTATCGAGGAAGTAGAACCCGCGAATGTTCTCGCCGACCAGCGGGAAGGCGTATTCTGCACCGCCGAGGAGCATATAATCGCCGCCAATGTTGTCCGTATTCAGACCCGACCGCCGTCCAACGCCGCGGAACTCGAAGCCACGGATCGATCCGGTTCCGCCGGCGTAGAACCGCTCGTGTACCGGCGCGTCGCCGATCATGGCACCGCCTTCCGCACGAAGCTTGAGCACGTGCTTCCGATCTTGAAGATCGGTGTCGAGGGTCTTGTACCACGTGTAGCCGGCGGTCAATCGCCCGAACATGTGCTCGCCACCGAAGACACCGAACTGCTCGTACGCCAACCGTAGGCGGCTACCCGACGTCGGTATGAATCGGTTGTCCGTCCCATCACGAACCAGCGAGACCTTCAGGCTGGTCTGAACCGCGGAACCCTCCTCCTCGCGAATCTCGCGTGCGGCAAAGAGATCGAGTTCGCGAAGGGAGACTTGTTCGGCGCGCAGCGCCAACTCGCCCGACCACCCTCGCAACCGACCTCGTTCGAATCGCCGCCCCAAACTGAATGTCACGCCGCCACGTCGTTCGTCGTAGCTGTTTCGTGCTCGCTGAAACAAGAAGGCGCTGACATCGAGTCGAAGCGGCTTATCCATCCAATAGGGTTCGGTGAAGTCCAATCGAAAGCGACTCAACTCCGTACCCGGCTGAACTTCCAGACGGAAGTGCTGCCCCCCGCCGAAGAACGCCCGAAGCTTGAGCAGCTCTTGCAGGCTTCGCGGCCGGTCGGAAATGTCGAAGTTTTGGAGGTCGAGAACGACGTTTCCGACAAGCCCGGCGTTGCTCGTTACACCGACGCCGAAAATGAAATCGCCCGCTTTCTCGGCCTCCTGAACGTCCATCACGATGTCACGCACACCCGGTTGATTGCCTACGGGATACACGCGTGCCGAGTCGAAGATGCGTGATTCCTTGAGGCGGCGTTGAGCCTCCTGAACCTCCGTCATGTCGAACAGATCATCGGGCGGATAGAGATTCAGTGCCCGGCGAACCACTTTATCGCGTGTCCGCGCATTGCCACGAACGACGACGCGACCGACGCGATACTGCTCGCCCTCGGCAATGTCAATCGTAATGCGCACGAGCCCGGGCCTCGCCGAGAAGACCCGGCTGGGCTGAACGGCCACATAGATATGCCCCAGCTCACCGTATCGTTTCTGAATCGCTCGGACGTCCGCCGCGATCTTCAGACGACTGACCGTCTGGCCGACCTGCGAGTTCATCAGTTGCGAAAGTTCGTTCTCCTTCAGGACCGAGTTTCCACGAAACTCGATCGCCTCGATCGAATACCGCGCTCCCTCTTCGATCGTGAAGACGACCGTCAGGTCCTCACCGTCGTCGCTGAGTTCGCGACGATAGCTCACGCGGGCATCCAGGTATCCCTCGTCTCGATAGAACGTCTGCAACTGGGCGACATCGGCCTCCGCGCGGTCCTCGTCGAACGACCCCGAACGAAAGATCCACATCGCGGTTTTGGTGTCCACTTGGCGCTTCAGCGTCCCTTCATCGAACGCCTCGTTGCCCTCGAAGCTGATCTCCCGGATACGGACCAAGAGACCTTCCTCGATCGTGAACACCAGTTCCCCGGACCGTGTCACGCCTTCCGTGTCGTACCCGACTTGGATGTCGCCAAACCCCGCATCGCGGTATTTGGCCACGATCGCGTCACGTGCATCGCGTATCGCGAACCAGTCAACCGGTTCCCCGATCGCCTGCGTTACGTGGGTCTTGAACTGCCCGTCGCGGAAATGGCTGTTCCCTTCGAACCGGATGGCCGTCACGACGGGCCGCTCGCGAAGCTCGAACGTCACGACAGCACCCGGGTCGTCGTCCGTCAGAACGTAACGCGCCGAAAGGAACCGCCCACTGCGAAGCAGACGAACGACAGCCTCATCGAGAAGCGGAGGGTCAAGGGGTTGTCCGATCCGTACCCCAACCAGATCGCGCACGAAGACCTCGTTGGCCTGCGTGAGTCCGGTGAACTCGACCGCCGTGATGTTACGGACGGGCTGCTCCTGTCCAAACGCCGTGGACAGGCAAACCAGCCAGGCGGCTGGAACAGCCAACGACCATGCGACTCGCGCCATTCGCCGCATCCCGGAAGCTTGGTTGCGCCCCGATCGACCGGACCGCACCGGTACCGAACAGGGGGCTGGGAGGTCACACTACCATCCAATGCGAATCATCGCAATGCGCAAGCGCGTGATGTTTCCACGTCCGGAATGACCTCGCCGGTGTCATGCCGACCGTGAAACTGGGTTATCCCTGCGCGCGTTGCTCAGAAGGGTACGACGTCATCACTGGCGCTGAACGGCTCGGGACCGACGTGCAGGTCGTCGAATCGTGTGAATCGTTTGTCAAAGTGGAGCGTAATCGAGCCTGTCGGCCCGTTCCGCTGCTTCGCGATGATCAACTCCGCCTGATTCTGAACGGACTCGTCATCCGGCTTGTAATACTCCTCGCGGTGGATCAGGAGAACCACGTCGGCGTCCTGCTCGATCGCCCCGGACTCGCGCAGGTCGCTCATGAGTGGTCGCTTGTCTGCACGCCCCTCCGGCATCCGATTGAGCTGCGCCATGGCAAGAACCGGTATGTCAAGTTCGCGCCCCAGGCTCTTGAGCCCGCGGCTGATGGCCGCAATCTCCACCTGGCGGTTTTCAGACCGCGGCGTGTGCATGAGCTGCAGATAGTCGACAAAAACCGCCTGAATGTCGTGGCGCTGCTTGAGGCGCCGAGCGGACGAACGCAGTTCCATGATGCTCATGCCCGGGGTATCGTCGATAAAGAGCGGTGCCTCCTCGAAATCGGCACAGGCGTTGAGCAACTGACGCGTATCCTCTTCCGACAACATGCGTCGGCGCAAGCGCTGCGCGTCCACACCCGTGTGGCAGCAGAGCACACGCTGAGCAAGCTGGTCGCTGCTCATTTCCATCGAGAAGAAGCAGACCGGAATGCGGTCTCTCAGCGCCATGTGCTGTGCGACGGAGAGCCCCAACGCCGTTTTACCCATCGACGGACGACCGGCCAGGATGATCAGATCGCCGCGCTGAAGCCCACTGGTATACTCGTTGAGTTGGGTGAATCCGGTCTTCAGTCCGGTACACCCGCCGCGACCCCCCTCCTCCAGCTGCTTCGCCAGCCTGGCGACCGCCTCGCGGATTTCGGCCGTTTGCCCCCCGACGCGCCGCTCGGTGACCTCGAAAACCTTCTGCTCGGCGATGTCGAGTATCTCTCGTGCTTCGTCCACGCCTGAAAAAGCCTGGTCGGCGATCTCGCCTGCGCAGCGAATCAGGTCGCGGAGCATCCCCTTGTCGCGAACGATCTTCGCGTAGTACTCGGCGTTCGCCCATTCGGAGAAACTCTCTGCGAGCTGGATCATGTACTCTTGACCACCGACGAACTCCAAGAGCGCACGGCGGCGAAGCTCATCGGAAACGACGATCAGGTCGACCGCCTTCGTCGGATCGTCATAGAGATCAAGAAGAACCTCGAAGAGCTTCTGGTGGGCGGGCAGATAGAACCACTCTGCATCCGAGCGGCCGATGACGGGCATGACCTCGGCGATGGCGTCCCGGCTCATCATGAGGGAACCGAGCAACGCCATCTCAGCGTCTAGATCCTGCGGTGGGACCCGATCCGTTCCCACCTGGACCCTGGCGCTACCTGCGTCCAGACTCGTCGCCATGGTTATCAGCCTCCTTGCCCACCGGTGAGGCCTCGCCATCCTCCACGTCGTCGTCGTCCTCGGACTTCTCGCGAACCACCCAGACCTTGATGGTGCTGCGCAAGCCTTCACCGAGCTGGACCTCGACCGAAACGTTATCGAGGTGTCGAATCGGTGTCTCGATCACGACTTGTGAGGCTTCAACCGGATACCCCTCTTCCATCAACGCCGTGCTGATGTCCTTCTGCCCGACCGAACCGTACAGAACACCTTCCTCGTTCGCCCGCGCTCGAACCGTGACCTCGACCCCTTCGAGCCGCTGCGAGTACTCTTCAAGAAGTTTGCGGTTGCGGATTCGGTCAGCCTCAGCCAGCCGGCGTGCCTCACGGAGCTTGCGAATGTTCGCCTCGGTCGGCTGCGTCGCCAGCCCCTGCGGAAGAAGGTAGTTGCGCCCATATCCCTCGGCGACGTCGACAATATCACCGACAATACCGAGTGTGCTTACGCTCTTGCAGAGCAATAGTCTCATATCGTTGCTTTCCTAAAACGGGATCTCATCGTCCGTCGGTGGCGGCGGCTGATCATGACCGGGACCGGTCGATGCGCCGGTCGAAGCTGGCTGCGCGGCTCCCGTCCCGTCAGCACCGCGCGCGCCGCCAAGAAACGTGAAGTTGTCGACCATCACTTCGTGCCGGCTTCGCTTTTCGCCTTCTTGGGTCGCCCACTGATTCAGATGCAAACGACCCTCCACAAGCGCGGGGCGCCCCTTGGCCATATACTGATTGAACGTCTCCGCACTGCGCCCGAACAGAACGCAGTCCACGAAGCACACGTCCTCTCGCGTATTACCCTCGCGATCACGCCACTTGCGGTTCGTCGCGATCCCGAACTTGCAGATCGCGGTGTTCGCCGGCGTATAGCTCAACTCAGGGTCCCGCGTCAGATTCCCTACAAGGATGATGCGGTTGTAGCTCGCCATCGATCGCTTCCCCTAACACATGGTTCGAATCCGTTCCACACCGTTGAGCCGTTGTCACTCGGCAACCGGTGCCTGATCCTCGGTTCCCTCCGCCGTCACGGACGCCGCAGGCGGTTCGACGGGCGCCGTTTCGGCGACGGCGGCGGCGGGCTCCGTCGGTACGGCCGCTTTCGTCACGGGTCCCAGGACGGGCTTATCCGGCCCGGGCTTGCCCGCGGGGCCGTCTGGACCCGGCGCGTCTTCCCTCCACGCGACGAAGGCCCGCTCCATCGCCTCGTTCGTGACATCTTCGGCGCGCAGGACAAGTACGCGCAGAATCACCTCGGAAAGTTGCACGTCCCGCTCCAGCGGAACGATCTTCTCCGCCGGGGCGCGGAAGAACGTCAGAGCGTACACTCCGCGCTTGCGCCCTTTGATGCGGTACGCCAAACGCCGTTCATCCCACTTTCGGCAGAGGATAACCTCGCCCTCGGCGCGATCCATCAGACGCTGAATCTCCGCCTCGCACTTGTCGAATGAACTTCCAAACGTCGGGTCAAACAGAAACATGGCTTCGTATTGGTTCAACGTCGCATATCTCCTACGCCAGTGCCCCTCGTTACACGGGGGGTGGATCCCCGTTAAAACGGGTCATGGTCAAATCCGTACCGTGGCCGATCCAGTACTCGACGGCATCGGCCGCCCGCTCCTGGGCACGCTTGATGATCGCCTGGTCCTCCAGGTCGAATCGCGTCAACACGAACGAGGTGGGACTGCCGATCGGTTCACCAATCCCGATCCGCAATCGGCTCCACGCGTCCGTCCCCACACGATCGACAATCTCCTGAAGGCCTTTGTGTCCTCCGCTCGATCCGCCGGACCGCATCCGCAGCCGCCCCAACGGAAGAGCCATATCATCACTGATGACCAGAAGGTCATCCATCTCCAGCTTATAGAACCGGCCGGCGGCCTGAACCGACCGACCGCTACGATTCATGTACGTCGTCGGCTTGAGCAAGACGACCCGATCCTCTGCGATCCGTCCCAGCTCAAACCTCGCGTTGAATTTCTCGCCGCCCAGCGCCATCCCCCACCGCTCACCCAGCAGGTCGATGACGTCAAAACCCACATTATGGCGAGTGCCGCGATACGAAGGACCGGGATTACCGAGGCCGACAATCAGCTTCACCGCTATACCCGCGCCGTGTGCCGCTACGAAGCGCCGGCGTCATCCTCCTTGCGAACCCGCCCGATGCGCTCGGGCTCGACAGATGCCTCATCGCCCTCCTCCGCCGGCTCAGGCTCCGCCTCTTCGACCAATGCCCGAACCGTCGCCACGCGCTCGTCGGGATCATTCATCGCCACCACACCGTCCGGCAACTCCAGGTCCTTTACCAACAGCGAAGTACCGAGTTCCAGATGCGTGATGAACGGGTGCAGCGTCTCCGGAATATCTGCCATCAGACACTCCACTTCCATATCGGCCAGATGCTGCTCCATCACGCCGCCGTCCGAGACACCCTTCGCAACGCCGCGCAGCTCGATGCCCACGCGCACCTTCACGCGCTCATCGAGCGCCACACGCGTCAAGTCCACGTGTACCGGCGTCGTTCCCAGATGGTCGTACTGCACCTTCTTGATCAGATACTGCTGGGTGTTGCCGCCGAGTTCCACTTGCAGCATGCGCGCTCCGTGCGCCAACGAATTCTCGACATCGTGCAGCGGCATGGCCACCGATTCCGGCGCCTCACCATGCCCGTAGATGATTACGGGCAATTGACCCGCCTGCCGCAACGCACGGGCCGATCGCGTTCCAGCGCTGCTGCGAGGCTCAGCCTTAATGATCGTCTTCATCTCCATCGCGATATCATTCTCCGTCCTCGGCCAGGCGAAACAGCGCACTAACCGATTGATGTTCATGGATCCGCTTGATCGCCTCTCCGATCAAATCCGCAACGGACAATACCGTAAGATTCTTCAGCTGCGCTCGGATCTCGGGACACGCTTCAATGGTGTCCGTCACCACAATCTCACTGAGTTCCGCACCGAGAAGCCGCTCGACGGCCGGACCCGCGAACACGCCGTGAGCCGCCGCCACGAAGACCTTCCGGGCGCCATGGCTACGAACGAGCTTCGCCGCCTCGCAGACCGTTCCCGCCGTCGTGATCATGTCGTCGAACATCATCACGTCACGACCCTCGACGTTGCCGATGATGGTGATCGCCTTCGTCGAATCACCCGTCAAACGCCGCTTGTGAACAACCGCCAGCTCGCTGCCGAGACGCTCCGAAAAATCGTTGCCAAACTTGATGTTCCCAACGTCCGGTGAAACGAGAACCGCATTCTCGACACCCTCTCGCTGAAAATGCCTCGCCAGAACCGGAGCCGCCGTCAAGTGGTCCACGGGAATGTCGAAGAAGCCCTGTATCTGATCGGCGTGGAGGTTCATCGCCAGCACGCGGTCCGCCCCGGAACTCGTGAGCATGTTGGCCACGAGTTTCGCCGTAATCGGCATGCGCCCTTCCGACTTGCGATCCTGCCGAGCGTAACCGTAATAGGGAATCACGGCCGTAATGCGCTTCGCACTGGCACGGCGAAGGGAGTCCATAAAGATCAAGAGCTGCATCAAGTTCGAGTTCACCGGCGGACTCGTCGACTGAACCACGAAGCAGTCCTTCCCTCGGACGTCCTCTTCCACCTTGACCAGCGTCTCACCATCCGGATAGGTACCGATCGTCGCGCGACCCAACGGGACGTTCAGATAACTGCAGATCTTCTGGGCCAAGTGCGTACTCGCCGTCCCGCCGAACACGACAAGACCTTCCGCCTCGAATCCTCGCGACGCTCGATTTCGCGATGACTTCACTTCGGCGCTCCGATGGCAGAATCCGGACCCACGGAAACACCGTCCTCCACCACGTCGCTCCCGCGCACACGGGCGAACGGTCCAATCCGACACCCGTCACCAATCATCGCCCCGGCTTCGATCATGGAAAACGGGTAAACGACCGACTCGCGACCGAGGGTCGCGTCCGATTCGATCCACGTGTTGTCCGGGTCAACGATCGTTACACCCTCACCCATCAGACCAAGCTGAATTCGATCCTGCATCGCACGGTTCACCAGTGCCAGATCCAGTCGCGAGTTGATCCCCCGCGCTTCCTCCGGTGCAACCTGAACTCGCGCCGACACACCATGACCCGCCTCACGCAGATGCCCGACCACATCCGTCAGGTAGTATTCACCTTTCGGACCCGCCGGCTTCAAACGCTCCAACGACTCGAACAACCGCTGGGCCTCGAAGCAATAGAAACTGGGATTCACTTCCCGAATGTCCCGTTGCTCGGCGTCGCAGTCCGACTGCTCGACAATCGCCGCCAACGATCCCGATTCGTCCCGGATGATCCGCCCATATCCCGTCGGATCGTCCAGCAGCGCCGTCGCCATCGACAACGCATCACCCGAATCTTCACGAACCTCGTTCAGGCTCGCCAGCGTCTCGCGCCGAATCATGGGCATGTCACCCGCGATCACCAGCACATTGCCCACAAACCCCTTCAATGCCTCACGACAGCACAGAACCGCATGCCCCGTGCCCCGCTGCTCCTTCTGCTCGATCCACGCGAGATCGCCCTCGTCCGTGAATCGTTCCTGCACCTGCGCCTTCCCATGACCGACCACGACCAGAATCCGATCAGCACCCGCCAGTGTGCAGGCGCCGACCGAGTAACTGAGCATCGGCCGACCGCAAATTTCGTGCAAAACCTTCGGGCGGTCGCTGAGCATCCGCGTGCTCTTCCCCGCCGCCAGGATGATGGCTGCCGTCTCTCCCAACCCGAAGCTCCCTTCGACGATGCGCTACGGGTGAATCATAACCGGCACCGCACGCCGGGTGACCACGTCACTCAACCAAGCCAGCCGCCGCCCGATCCTCGCGGCCGTCGGAACACGCCACGATAACGGCAGTGGATACCCGCCATTACCCGGCCAGGACTCGAACCTGGAACGCCAGGACCAAAACCTGGTGTGTTACCGTTTACACCACCGGGCAGCTACCACCGGCCAGAACGCGACCGGCGACCATCAAGGACACGTCCGCCGAGAAACCGACGGATCCAAAAAGAGGTCGCGGCGGCAGTCCCGTAGCCGAGGCCTAAGCGTTCCACCGCGAACGGGAACGCCCATATCAACCGTACCAGGCCTGTTCTTCAGCCCGGATTCGGCTCGCCCCAGGGGCTACGAGCGGATTACTGGCGCCCGAGCGGATCACGCCGCGTCCGGGCTGCCGCGTAAACTATGGGCTCTCGTCCAGGAAGTCAAGAAACCCAATCGCAGGATGGAGCGCCACCGCCCGCGCAGTCTACCCAACACCCACCCGGATGACGTCCGGGACAAAATCACAGCCTTTCCTTGGAGAAACTCACAGCTCTCGCCCGATAAACAGCGGCGTCGACAAACACGGATGACCTCGGTCTAATCTGGGAGGATCGAAGATGAACAGAAAACGGAATTTCAGCCGCATCCTGCAAACCATGGCAACCTTTTCGTGTGCCGGCACCCTCTTCGCGAGTAGTTGCAGCTCGTCCGAGATTCGCGCTGTAACCGCCGGAATCGACGCCTTGACCCAGGAGCTGGACAACAACGACGACATCTCATTTGGCGACTTCCTGATCAGCCAGCTCGACTGACCGCGTCCAACTCCGCCACCGCAAGACCGTGCCTGCACATGCCTCAGCCACCCACGATGGGCGCGTACGCCGGGAGCGAGGCCTCCCTGCCTCCGCAAGATGCGAAACCTGCTCCTCCTTGAGAAAGGTCCAGCAGCCGGCAGAAAGTGTTACCCATGTCTCCGAACACCGGTTACGCATGTCCCCGGTCTCCACGGAGGCGACGGATGGAGGAATCAGCGGAGCAAGCGGTAATTCGCGAGGTCGGAAGGCCGATCAGTCGCCGGTGTCTTGAGGCTGCACCAGTCTCATGCGCAGCGATTTCGAAGGCTCGTAGATGAGTAACCGGTCACACTGCGGGCACCGCACCCCCTCTTCGACCGAAAACCACTGGCGGCCGATCAGGCGAAGCCTCGCCACGCGCGTGCCGAGATCATCGTCGGGCGTAAACTCGACCTCGACCCGAAATGGGCCATGGGTCTGCACCGGGCAGGCGTAGTACGTCATCGGCGATGCAAGCTGATCGCACATGCTGCAAAGGCGGCGTCCGACCTGTCCGGCGGCCAGAAAAACGTGGCCACGCTCACACCGCCAGTCGAGTTCCGTGTCAGGAAGCGTCGGGGGGCGCGGGGGCGGAAGCGGGTCGCTTCTCGAAACGCTCCAGATGACGGGCAACAGTACGGCGGCAGCACACGCCAGACCCAGGCTGATCATGGCAGCGCGAGACGGTGAACGCCTTTTGACGATTCTAACGGTTCGAGTGCGTTGAGACGAACCAGGGGCAGGCTTCGATTCTTCAGAGGACATTACTCGATGGGCGAGGGCCCGGTCCACCAGTAGAGCTGGTCTCTGGCGAAGGAATAATGTTTCGCACGGTAGGCGCAGAAAGTGCATCCGCCGGAAGCGCAGCGATCATAATACGGCTGCAGCTTCTCTCGGATGACGCTCCTGGTCACGACCTCGCGAACGCCACCGGCGATCGTGAGCATGTTGATACCGCTACCGTGACGCATCGTTACCCAGGGGTTGGGTGGCCGACTCGGCGCAAACGGATCGTAACCGCCATCCCACGCCAGCATGCTGGCGTTTCGAGTCGGCCCCTTTCCGTCGTCCTTCTTCGACGTGGCGCGGCCTCCGTCGGGACCCATGTCCGCAGCGAGGATGGTGTTATGCGGTCGCGTCGGGCGTAAACGGTCGGGATCGAGGGAGCCCCCGTTCACAATCGTCATCGCGAACGTGTTAGCCCCGTAGCTGGCATACTCTCCCACCTTCGGATCTTTGAGGGATGCATCGACGCCTTTCATCCGAAAACCAAACGGGTCTTCCGGACACGTGAGTATGCTCGGTTCACTCAAGTAGGTGGGGAACAACCGGCCGAACCAGGGACCGTTCCTTCCGGTACCGTGGAGGGAGTCGATCGACTCCTTCGCAGAAGGCAACCAGCCATCGTTATCGATGCGGTAGAGCATCATGCTGGTACCGATTTCGCGGAGGTTGTTCTTACACAAAGTCGCAGCCGCAACGTCCATCGAACGGCGAACGGAGGGCAAGAGCGTCGCGATCAACAAGGTGATGAGAGATATGACGACCAGGAGCTCGATCAATGTCGCTCCCACCCGTCGTCGCGCGCGCGTGTCGCGCGCGCACTCCCAAGCTGTCCTAGTCGATTGACGCATCGCTCTTCCTGAACATAGCGTACACGAGTTCCCTATCGCACGCAATGCTTTTTTTTCGGCCTTTCGCCGGGGCAGATTCTCCTCCAAAGTCAAGTTTTGAGGGCGTCTTGCCAAACCCGTGGCTTTCGCTAATGTGCCATCCCTACCCACACTTGCTGAGAACCGACTTTTTTGGCTAGAAATTAACTTTTGACTGACAAAACAACACTTCTACGGGATATGGTCAGCAGCGAGATTCTTCCGTTCGTCAGCAAGCCGGGCCAGTATATTGGCGGCGAAGTCAACCAGATCGCCCTCCCCGGCGACTGGGAGAAGGCCTTCGTTCGCGTCGCCGTAGCATTTCCTGACACGTACACGATCGGAATGAGCCACCTGGGCTGCCAGATCCTCTACTGGCTTGGCAACAGGATTGACGGCTGCTGCGCGGAACGCGTGTTCTGCCCATGGATCGACGCCGAGGCTGTCATGCGCCAAAAGCGAATCCCGTTGTTTACCTGGGACACGCGCCAGCCGGTTGCATCGGCGGACATTCTCGCCGTCTCCCTCCAGTACGAGATGGGCTTCACCGGCGTTCTGCAATTGCTCGATCTCGCCGGAATCCCTCTGCGTCACGTCGATCGCAATGATACGCATCCACTGGTGATCGCTGGCGGACCGCAGGCGGACAACCCGGAACCCGTGGCCGCGTTTGTCGACCTTGTCGTACTGGGCGATGGGGAAGTGTCGATGTCGGCGATCATCGAGGCCTACAAGGAACTGAGAGCCGGCGGAATGCGACGTCGTGACATGATTCGCGAGTTGGCTCTTCGGTTCGAGTGGCTCTATGCACCGGCACTCTACGCCGTGACCTATCATGCAGATGGAAGAATCCGATCGATCGAACCGAACGACGCCTCCCTCAGGTCGAGCATTGAACGATGCGGCACGCCCGATCTGGATCAAGCGCCCTTCCCCGTTCGACCGATCGTGCCCTTTGTCGAGGTTGTCCACGACCGATTTGCCATCGAGATCATGCGCGGTTGCCCGCAGCGATGTCGATTCTGCCACGCCGGGTACACAAAGCGACCGCTACGCGTGCGAAGTGTCGATCGAATTCTGGAGATGGCCGAGGAGATGTACCGGTCAACCGGAATGAACGAACTCGGGTTACTCTCACTCTCTACCGCGGACTATCCGGATCTTCGCGAACTCGCACAGCGCGCAAACGAGCAGTTTGCCGATCGAGGGGTCAACATCTCGTTGCCGTCGCTTCGCGTGGACAAGATGCTCCAGAACATCCCCTGGCTGGTGAACTCCGTCCGCAAGGGAGGCCTGACCATGGCGGTGGAGGCCGCCACAGATAGACTGCGATCTTCGATTCGAAAGCTGGTGACCGACGGGAACTTGCTGGAAGGCGTCAAGGAGGCGTACCGGGCCGGCTGGCGGACCGTGAAGCTCTATTTCATGTGCGGTTTTCCGGGCGAGACCGAGGACGACCTCGACGGAATCGTACGCCTTTCGCGGCAGGTGAGCGACGCACGCCGCGAGATCGGAAAAGGACCTGCGCAGGTTCGGACCTCGGTCGGCTGGCTGGTGCCCAAGCCCTATACGCCGCTTCAATGGGCTGCTCAGCCGGAGGCTTCCTACTTTCGCGATGCCGAGCAGCGATTGCGGGGGCAGCTCAGATCGGGCGACGGCGGACGTCGCAGCCGCGCGAAAGGACCGGTACAGATCCGTACCCACTCGATCGAACGATCGGTTCTGGAGGCCGTCTTTGCACGGGGCGATAGACGCCTGGCTGATGTGATTGAACGAGCTTACCGATCCGGAGCCCGATTTGACGGGTGGGACGAGTGTTTTGAGGCCCAGCGCTGGCGGAACGCCTTCGAGACCGAAGGCATCGACCCAGGTTGGTACGCACACCGGGAGCGATCCTACGAGGAGGTCTTGCCGTGGACCCATCTCCGTGGCGGTGCGCCGCTGGACTATCTCGCCAGGCAGTCCGATGACATGTTTACACAGCTCGGCATCGCCCGAAGCGGCGTCGCGGGCCCGGTTCCCGAAGCGTCCGCCTGACACCATGGGGGGAAGAGGCAATACGCTCTGTCTGGGTACGAAGCAAACACCGGTGAACCGAGCGGGAAATCGACGAAGCAACGTACGATCGCCCGGTTGAGGCCGTCCGGCATGACGCACCAACGTCACCCGCAAGGCGCGTGAATCGAGCTAAGGAAAGCAGCCCGTACCTCGCGGAATCCGACGCGTCCGCTGCCTTGTGTCGAATCGCGCGAACGCTACACTGTTTTCGCTCGTAGAGAGGTCAGACGCGGGGCAGGGCGACGGATCAGGCGGATCGCTGACCGCCGCGTTGACATCCCGAAATCAGGGGAGTACCCAGCATGAAACCACGCCTTCTGATTCTCGTCGCGGTCGCCGCGGGGATGGCCATCTATTGGGCCACGCGCGCCGCGGCGCCTCCGGTTCCTCTGGATTTGATCCCCGGTCCTTCCGTCGATCCGGACGTGCAGAAGGATTACAGGGATATGGAACTCCGCGGCTGCGTCGAACCGGACGAGGACGCCGATCTTCGCCTGGTTCACGATGTCGACTCGACGGGCCGAAAAAACCGGATCTTCTTCACCATCGCCGAGTCCAACGATCTATTCGTGGCGGGTTTCGAGCTGGAACTCTGGTACAAGGAACATCCTGACCAGGACTACGATGACAGCCCGTTCAAGCTGACCGAGTATGTCGAAGACTTCGTGCGTTCCGGCGAAACACTCGAGGGGTGCCTGGAACTCAACGCGGGTGAAATGACGAGCCTGCCCGGACAAGTGATGGGGACCATCGACAACTGGGAGGTCGAGGTGATCGACTGGCATCGCGTTTGTGAAACGGACCCGGTTCCGCTTCCGCCTCGCAAGAGAGTCCACACCTGCGATTAGCCTGAACCGATCGGCGGTGGGACACGCGGCCGGCGCCGTCAGGCGACGTTCGTTCCCTTGAGTTCCACACTCACCCTCGTCGACACGCCGGGTTCCTGCATCGTCACGCCGTAGAGTTGGTCCGCGATCCCCATCGTCCACTTCGAGTGGGTCACCACGAGGAACTGGGCACAACTGACGAACTCCTGAACGATCAGATTGAAGCGGTCGTTGTTGGCTTCATCGAGGGCGGCGTCCACCTCGTCGAGAATGGCGAACGGGGCGGGTCGCGATTGGAAGATGCTCATCAGCAGCGCGATCGCCGTCAGCGATTTCTCACCACCGGACATCAGCGAGATCGCCTGGAGTTCCTTACCCGGCGGTTGAGCGAGAATCTCGATTCCGCATTCGAGTACGTTCTCCGGATCCTCGAGCACGATGTCAGCCCGCCCGCCCCCGAACAGTTTACGGAACAGCGCCCGGAAGTTCTCGCGAATCTCGTCGTAGGTCTTCTTGAATCGATCTCGCGACTCGTCGTTGAGCCGTCGGATCAGACGCTCCAACTGCGTATGTGAATCCTGAAGATCGTCGCGCTGCGCTGTCAGGAACCCGTGGCGTTCCTCAAGTTCCTCCAGTTCCTGGATGGCGTCGAGGTTGACGCTTCCAAGCCGGTCCATCTTGCTCCGGAGTTCCGCAATCTCGGTCTCAATCGCCTCCCAATCCTGGTCCTCGTGCTCGTATTCGGCGTAACGCTGCGCCAGATCCAGCCCCAACTCCTCCGTGATCCGTGCGGTCAACGAATCTCGCCGCACCTTGACCTCCGCCAGCGCCATATCGTGCTCGTGGACCTGGGCTTCGGCACCTTCCAGTTGGGTCCTCGACTCCCTGATGGCTTTGGAGAGGTCCTCGGATTGCAGACGCAGGCGCTCGCGATCGTGCCTCAGACCACTGCAATTCTGCTCGAGGCGATGAATCCTTGCGGAAAGTGTGGCAAGGTGCTCACGCCCCGCTTCAATCGTGTTCTTCGCATCGGTGATCCGAGCTCGACACTGGTCCATCTCGCCGTCGGCACCGGCCAGCGATGCCTCCAACTCCCGGATCGATCGCCGCAGTGTGTTGATCGTCTCCGTGGTGGCGGCACGCTTCTCGGTCAACTGCCCCGCCGCAACCTTGGTCCGCGTCAGCTCTTCCTGGACATCCACCCGATCAGTCACGATTGCATCGATGCGTTGCTGGTGGGCTTCAACCTGGTGTTCGCGCTCGGCGTTCTCGCGCTCCATCGCTTCGAGAGACTCGCCGCCTTGCGCACTCTTGGCGAGAACTTCGTCGATCTGCTGCTCGATCATCGCGACTTCTTGCGCGATGAGTGGCTGCTCGCGCGTGAACCGATCAATGGATTCGCTGACATTCTGAAGAGCGGCACCGGCCTCGACTTTGGCCGTGTTCGCTTCGTAGGTCGCGGTCCGCAGTTCCTGCTGGATCACCTCGAGATGATCGGTCTCAGCCTGTGTGCGGTTGAGTTGATCGTCGAGCGTTCCGATACGCTTCTCCACCCCAGCCTGCTGCACCTCCAAATCGCGCAGCTCGCTCTTGCGCGAGATCAGTCCGCCTACCTTCGAGGCCGGACCGAGACTGACACGCCCGTCGGGCTCGACGACGGTACCCTGCCCCGTAACGAAGCGGTGACCCGCCACGTCCGTGCGCGCCATCGCAAAGGCCGCGTCCAGTGTGTCAACGACGACCGTCTTGCCCAGGAGATGATGCGCGAGCTGATCGAAATCGTCCGAGACTCGAACCAGATCCAGCGCCCGGGCCACAAAACCCGGTTGGTCGGCGAAGTCACGCTCGTTGACGACCGGCGGCAGGCGATCGAGGCAGACCGTCGTCAGACGACCGGGAAGCGACGCGAACGACGAACTGTGAATCACCAATGCGCGGCTCTCCGCGAGCACGAGATCTTGAGCCCGGTCCCCCAGCGCCGCCTCGATGAGCGGCGCATGGGCGGTGTCGGTTTCAAACACGTCCGCGACAAGACCGATCACGTGTTCGACGACCGCCGGCGGACTGTCCTGCCGTTGGAGCTCGAGCAATTCGCGGGCGGCGGCGCCGATCCCCTCCATGCGCTGCTCGAGATCCTCGAGCAGCTCGCGACGAGACGCCAAGGCGCTACGCTGCTCTTTCGTCCGCGCCAACTCTTCGACCAGGCGCTGTCGCACCTCGCTGATGCGCGCGGCCTCGTTCTTCTTCTCTTCCAGATTGCGGACCTGCGCCGCGATCACGCCGTCGAGCTGCCGGATGCGACCCTCGAGCTGCGTTCGCTGATCGAGCGAAACCTTCAACTCAGCCGCAATGGCTTCGTCGCGTTCGCAAAGCCGCCCCTTCTGACCCACCAGCGACTCGCGATGCGTGTTCAGGCGGACGATTTCGTTGTGCATCTGTGCACTCTTGCGCAGGAGCTCGATGATCCCGGCCTTCTCGTCGTCCAAAGCAGCCTGGGCGTGCGTCAGATCGCGCGCCAGTGCGCCGTCGCGCTGGATGAGTTCGTTGATTCGCTCGTGGATTTCCTGCGTCTGCCGCTGCAACGCCTCGGCCGATTCCTCCATCGCCGCCAGTTCGCGCTGAGACTCCTCCAACCGCCGCGTTTCCATCGCGTGACGGCCCGTCGCTCGTTCGAGCAATTCCTCCTGCTCGACGACGCGCTTGCCCGCCGACTCGACGCGCTCTTCATGGGCGAGATGCTCCGACTTCGCCTGGATGAACTCCGCGTCGGCGGCGTTGATCTCCTCGGCCTGTCGGTCGAGCTTGCTGACGAGTTCCGCCTCTTGTGCATCCTGGCGATCGATGGCCGTCCGGATCTCCGTCACACGATCGGTATGCTGCCGGAGCTGGGCCTCGAGCTTCTCGACGTCCCTGGTGAAACGGTGGAATTCCGCCATGGCGAAACTCGAACGGAGTTCGCTGAGGCGGGCTTCATAGGCTTGGTAATTCCTGGCTTTGCCGGCCTGGAGCTTCACGCTGCGGATTCGCTTCTCGAGCTCTTCAATCACGTCGCTGACCCGCAGCAGGTTCTGCTGCGTTCGCTCGAGCTTCCGCTCCGCCTCGCGACGGCGGACCTTGTACTTGCTGATGCCCGCGGCCTCTTCGAAAATGATGCGGCGCTCGGTCGGACTGCTCTGGAGAAGACTATCGACCCGACCCTGTTCGACGATGGAGTAGGCATCGACACCGACGCCGGTATCCAGGAACAGCTCGCGGACATCCTTCAGCCTGGCCACATCACGATTGAGGAGATACTCGCTTTCGCCGGAACGGTAGAGCTTCCGCGTCACGGTGATCTCGTCCTGGTCCAGGGAGAGCGTCCGGTCGGCGTTGTCGAAGGTGAGGTCGACCTGGGCGACGCTACTGCTTCGCCTCGTGCTCGAACCGTTGAAGATCATGTCGCTCATCTGGCGACCGCGCAGCGAACGGGCGGACTGCTCACCCAGAACCCACTTGAGCGCGTCGACGAGGTTGCTCTTGCCGCACCCGTTCGGGCCGACAATGCAGGTGACGCCCGGACCGAAGTCGAAGTCGACCTTATCCGAGAAGCTCTTGAATCCGCAGAGACTGATGCGTTTGAGAAACATCGGCTCGGGTACCTCCCTGTTCCCGTGTGAACCGGTCATCCTTGCCGGTCAGTTCAGGCACGCTCAGGGCCCTGAATGTACAACTTTCCCCTGTAATGTAATCCAAGCACAACGGCCGTGCAACGGAAATCCCGCGCGTTCTTCAGATCGCGGGGAATGGCAGATCGGCGATATCAGTAGGGGGAGAACCGATTCGGCCTCGCGGGGACCGCAAAGCCGCACCGGGGCAACACCGCTGGGCAGTCGGGCGGAACGATGGAGGTGAAAGGATCGAATGAGACAAGCGGGTGACCGACGCGATCTCGGAGGCTTAGTGGCTTCCCGGTCCGCCGACCGAGCAGATCGATTGCTCCACCTGATCGGGAAGGCCTTCCAGGAAAGTCAAGAAGTCCGAGCGGTCGCGAAGACCGAGATCACGAACCGGTCGGGTCTCGAGAAGCTTGTACGCTCGCGGCGGTGCGTAACCGATCATCCCGTTGATCATGTCCGTCAGTTGAAGCAACAGGCGGTGCGCGCGTGACGGATCGTCGACGTCGGGAGTACCGTGATGATCCCTGATGATCTCCTGGAGTTGGCCCGGGAGGCTCCAGTTCGCGGCGATCAATCCCCCGAACCTCTCGTGGTACGCCGAGCAGAGATACTCGAACTCTTCGAGGGCAAGTTGGTACCCCACGGTCGGTTCCCACTGCTCGACCGTCTGAAGGACCATCACATTGCCGATGTCCTGCACGAGCCCGAGTAGGAACATGTCATCCGGATCGACGTCCGTGAAGGCGGACAGGCCGTGAGCGATCCACGCGCTTGCCACCGAACGCTGCCAAAGCATATCCCCCAGCTCGCTCGCGGCACCTCGTCGTGAAAAAGTGGCCACGCGGAGAGACTCTTGCAGCATAAGGGTCTTGATGGCCGTCGCGCCGAGTCGCACCACCGCCGGGTTCAACGCCGTGATCTTCTGTGAACCGCGATACAGCGGCGAGTTGGCCATGCGCATGACGGCGGTCGCAACGACCTGATCCTCGGCGATCACCTCGGCCACCTCGGTCAGGCTGGCTTTGCGATCTCGAAGCCGCTGGAGAACTCGTTCAGCCGAACCGGCCAGCGGCGGTATGCGCAGATCATGTCCATCGAGCTGTGAAACAAGGAGGCTCTCCACAGCACGGGCTTCCGTCGGCATCTCGGGCCGTTCGACCTCCGGCGGCTCCACCAGCGTGGCTTCTGCCGGGTCCCACCAACGGTCGACGGATTCCTCCTCCTCATCCGAGAACTCGCCGGTTGCATTGCGACACGCGGTTCCGTCGGGTCTGTTCCGTTTCCTTCGCCCGAAAAGAGCCTTGCGATCATAGGGGGTCGTGCTCTCGGCACGTACCTGCGGCGAGCTTCCCAGCGCGTAGAACGACCACGCGATGGTAAAGATAACCGAACCGCAGAGTACCCACTCCCAGAAACCCAATGTGGCCTCTCCAGATAACGCGCTCGGGATTAGGCCCGAGCGACCTGGCACGTTTCCATGACTCCACGCGCCAACGACAATGCACCAATGAACCCGCCCACTGTCTGCCTCCAAATACCGTGTAAAGTATAAGATTCAGAGTCAAAGACACCGCGACCCGATAATCAAACCGCTTCGATCGGACGCGGTATCGCCCGGAGCATGGCAGGCTCGCTTCATACCGTTATCGGTCGCGGCACGAAGCCCAGGCCCCCATGAAGAATGACGGAACAATCCCGTTCTCGGCGCGTTCGCACAGCCTCGCGTCCCGCCGGGATCCACGTCGCGAGAACGACACCAAACAGGTATGATGGCCCGCATGGTCGACTACCGTGAATTGTTCGAGCGGGCAGCGGACGCCATTCTCGTGACCGATGCCCAGGGCCGCTATATCGATGCCAACCCGGCGGCCTGCGAGTTGACCGGCTATCCGCGCGAGGAACTGTTGCGGATGAGCGTCGGCGACCTGAGCCCCAAGTCCGATCGCGCCTATGCCAAAAAACGATTTGACCGCCTTCATGAGACCGGACAGACCCGCGCCGATCGCGTGCTTCACCGCAAGGATGGGAGCCCCATCACGGTCGAAGCCCACGCGATGGCCCTCGGGGATGGGTCCTTTCAGACCACCCTCCGTGATGTTTCCGATCGGGTCGCAGCCCAGACGCAGCTTCAGCGATCACTACAGGCCTACAGCACGCTCGTCGATTTATGTCATGCCGCTGTCATCTCCGCGGATGCGGCCGGCCTGATCCAATCCTGGAACCCCGCCGCGACGGAACTCTTCGGATACACGACCGACGAGATCATCGGACAAGATACGGCGATTCTGATTCCGGAGCGCCTTCGCCGACTTCACCGGGAACGCTTCGAGTTGCACAATCAACCGAGCCGGTCCGCTGCCTTCGCGCGGACACTCTACGCTGAGGGACGACGCAAAGACGGATCGGAATTCCCCGTGGAAGTCTCCGTGGCGGTCGGATGGCGCGATGGGGAGAGACTCTTCACCGCCGTCATTCGCGACGTCACAGAGCATCGAGAGGTCGTCGAGCGACTCAACGACGCGCTTCAACGATTGCAGTTCCACGTGGAGCGCATGCCACTGGCCTACATCGTCTGGGACACGGAATTCCGCGTCGTAGAATGGAACCCCGCCGCCGAGAGGCTGTTCGGATTCTCCAAGGCCGAAGCGGAAGGCCGACACGCCTATGACCTCGTCGTACCCCCTGACATCGTTTCCGTCATCGACACGATCTGGGCCGACCTGCTGGCGGGCGATACGTCCAGCCATTCGATCAATTCGAACGTCCGCAAGGACGGTTCACGCCTGTCTTGCGAGTGGTTCAACACGCCGCTCCGCGATTCGACGGGTCGCGTACGCGGCGTCGCATCCATGGCCATGGACGTGTCGATGCGGGAGATGCTGGAATCGCGAGTACGCGATGCACAAAAACTGGAGAGTCTCGGCATCCTGGCCGGAGGTATTGCGCACGATTTCAACAGCTCTCTGATGGTGATTCTCGGCAACGCGACGCTCCTGCGCTCGACGAAAGGCCTGCCCCCAAAAACCCTCGAACACATTGAACTGATCGAGGAGGCGGGCTCTCGCGCCGACGAACTCATCAAGCACTTGCTCGCCTACGCGAGAACAGGTCGCCACAACCCGCAACCGACCGATGTGAACGCGACCATCCTGGAAGCGCTACGATTCGTCCGCTCTTCGCTCGGGCGCATTCATATCCTCAACGTGGAACTGGCCGCCAAGCTCCCGACCGTTCGGGCCGACCGAAGCCAACTCGAGCAGATCGTCTTGAACCTGTGCATGAACG
The DNA here is from genome assembly GCA_029260135.1 of Phycisphaerae bacterium. Classification (GTDB taxonomy): domain Bacteria; phylum Planctomycetota; class Phycisphaerae; order UBA1845; family UBA1845; genus OFTM174. Next base: position 47,891 of record JAJDDV010000051.1, read on the forward strand.
CCAAGGAGGCCATGCCCGGCGGCGGTTCCATCACACTGGAAACGCGCGAGTCGACACTGACCGAGACGCAAGCGGCGCGGTGCGTACCCTATGATGTCAAACCGGGAAGCTACGTCGAACTTCTCGTGCGCGATACGGGATGCGGTATGGATCGGGCGACCCTCAGCCGAATGTTTGACCCATTCTTCACCACCAAGGCCGACGGACACGGGCTCGGCATGGCCGCCGTGCTCGGGATTCTCCGACAGCACAACGCCGCCGCCCTGGTCGAATCGAAACTCGGCGCCAAGACGACGATTCGCGTCTTCTTCCCCGTCTACCGAACCACCGCGGATCCGCAAATGTGATAAGTGCTATCCGACCGCGAAGAGGTTGATGACAGCCTGAGGGATCTTGCTGAGCTTCTGATAGGCCGCCGGTTGTTCGATGCTCAGATAAGCCATCGACGCCGTCAAACCCGTCAAACCCGCGAAGCACACGACGATCAGAGGACAGAGCACCATCTTGTGGAGGAAGAGGTACCGTCGATCATCGGACGTCACGATCTCATCGATCGACTCGAGCATGGGCAACCCGAGGCTCCGGGCCACTTGAGCCGAGCTTCGATAAACGTGGTCAAAAACCTCACCCAGAACCACGAAGAGAGCGCCCGTCGCAATACCGGCCAACAGCGCCAGCGCCACAATCGTGGACGCCTTGGGAGAAATCGGACGGAAGCTGGCACGAGCGGATGGACCTTCGGAGAACAGGAGCAGCTTGTTCTTGTCGAACGCATTGATGGCCGGATCAATCGTCGCCACGGTTTGCGTCCGCTGCGTATGGTCCTTGCGAGCCTTGGCGACCATCTGAATGATCTCCGAAAACTCCTCCTGCTTATCGAAGACTTCCCGCTTGGCGAGATCGATCTGCTCAATCGCCTGCGCGTTGGATGCCAGACTGATATCCATGTCCGCGATCTTCGACTTCTGTGCCGAAATCTGAACGAGAAAACGCGCACGATCGCTGTTCATCGACGGATCCGACGACGCCACGGTCACCGCCGATGGCGGAATGGCCATCGGCGCCGGAGCGTCGGTCGAACCGGACGCCTCCGTACGGCGAGTCCATTGCTCCCGTTCGTCATCCAGCCACTGGCGACGCTCCAACAGCGCCTTCACCTCAGGGTGCTCGCCCGTCATTCCACGACCGTGCATCAACTGCTGAATCTCAATATCCAGTTGATGGATCTGGTCCCGCAGACGAAGCATATCCGTGCTGACCGCAGGCGGTGCGGCGGCCGCAACGGACGTCTCAGGGCCGTTATCGCCAATCGGCTCGAACCGCGCCGTCGGAACGGTCGCCGCCAGCATCTGCTGAAGCGCGGAAAGTTCCGACTCGTACTCGCGCCGACGAAGCGCCATCTCGCGACGCTCCATTTCCAACTGCGCCAGCTTCAGGGAAATTCCACCCGGATTGTTCGGATCCGAGTGTGGATTCTCCAATCGAAACGCCGTCTCGTCCCGTCGTGCCAGCCTCAGTGCGGATTCCGCGGACTCGGATTCCTCGATCCAGAACTTCCGAAGGTCCGTCAGATGGGCGCGAATACGCGTCTTCGTGCGAAGTATGAACGTCCGCCGGGCCTCTTCCACCAAACGTTTTCCCAGCTCCGCATCCGGTCCCGTATAGGTAATCTCAGTGACGTCGAGGAGCTCGCTCGGCGAAACCGTCGAGATCGTCAAACGGCCCGCCAGCGACCGCGCCAGCGCATGGCGCCGCTGAAGCGATGCCTCCGTCAGGGACCCGTCCTGTAGACGCTCGAAGTCCTTCGTCAGCCCCAGATTCTCGACAACGTCACCCATATACTCCACAGACGTCAGGTCGCGCGCCATCGTGCTGCGATACTGATCGAAAGAGGCCGCCCCGGTCGACATCGGCAGGTTCATCATGACCGGATCGTTCTTGCGCTCGAACGTAGCCGTCGCCCGGTAAACGCGTGGATAGTAGAGACTGAGAATAAACACGACGCTCGCGACCAGACTCATCGGAACGAAGAACGCCCACCGGTGCAGCGCGAGCATGCGCAGCACATCGAGAAGGCTCTTGCGAATCTCCGAAAAAGGCCGTTCGTCCTCCGCGACGTGTTCCGCCCGGCCGAGCGACGAGTTGCTCCGATCCCGTGAGCGTCCTGACGTATAGGGTTGCTTTGTCACGAGCGTTTCCGCTCCTCGATTTCGCCAGAGGGCCCGCCGACCAAAAACACGTCCGGTAACTCGCCGCTGCGACGGATCGCACTAAACCGTTCACGACGCGCGCACCCCTTCGCTCCACGATGGCGTGCGCGCAGGCAGTCTGCCAAATAGGGACTCACGTCTGTTTTTCGGACGCCATGCGACGGCCCTTGAGGGCGGCCGCGTAGTAATCTTCATACCTACGCACGGTCCGGTCGAAACCATAGTCCCTGGACCGCCGCTCTGCGGCGCCTCCGAATCGTTGGCAAACGGACCGCGATTCACCCAGGACCTTCAGAGCCCGCCTCATCGCATCCGGATCGCGCGGGGGGACAACGAAGCCCTCGATGTTATCGCGCACCAGCGTCGCATGCTCACCGACATCGGTCGTGACGACCGGCAGACCGACCGCCAAGGCCTCCAGCAACGCGTTACTGAACCCCTCCGAAACGCTGCTGCACGCGAAAACATCCATGGCGCCCAATAACTCTCGCACGTCGTCGCGCAGCCCGGTGAAGATCACCCGCGAATCAACGCCCCACGCTCGGGCTCGCTGAACCAGCGACGACCGTAACGGACCGTCTCCAACCAGAAGAAGCCTCACGCCGGGTACCGATCCCACCAACCGTCCGATCGCCTCGATCAGCGTCGCGTGCGACTTGACGGGCGTCAGCGACCCGACCGCCCCGACGACGAAATCCGTCTCGCCCAATCCAAGTTCGGCACGGATGCGATGGCGCAGCGAGGCGTTGACCGGCCGGAACCGTCGCAGGTCCACGCCGTTCTCCAACACGTCGATGCGACCCGCCGGCACCAGCGCCTGCTGCTGAAGCTGACGGCAGCCTGACGGCCCCACCGCAGCAAACGTCGCGCCCGCTCGAAGAGCCCAGCGTGCCACGCACCGTTGCCTTCGACGGAAAGGTGCCGGCGTTTCGAGACCGTGGAAGCCGAGCACCAACCGCGCCCTACCCGATAGAACCGCCGCCACCGTCGAGTCGGCCCAACACCCGGTATTCCGAGCGTGAATCAGGTCGGCTCGGCGCGCCAGAACGTTGCGTGCCAGCGCGAACCCTGTACGCCACGATCGCCCCTTCGCACCGAGCGGTCGCACCGCAATGTGATCACCCAGACCCACCGCCAACGATCCGGCCCCGCGCAGCGGCATGACGACATGCCGAAAGCGTGTTCGATCCAACTCGTTGAGCAGTGACACCAACGTACGCTCCGTACCACCGCCTTCCAGCGAGTGGACCACATGAACGATCGTAGGGCGATCGTCACGAAGAAGGTTGGAGTTGACCGGTGAAACCATGAGTCTCGTCAACGCAGGGAGAGGACCTCAGTTGCACGGCGTGAGCGTGCTCCCGTGCCTCGCGCAGCACCATCCGATGCAAACATAACGGGAGAATAAGGATCCACCAGAACGATTCACAATAGAATCGCTCCGTCCCCAAGCCTGTAATGAAGTACGTGATGAACGACACCAGGGAACCATAGACCAACATCTTCGTCTCGACCGGGTCTTGCGTCTCCTTGGCCCGTTTGGCGCTCATCTGAAGGAGGCGTAGCGCCCCAACGATCATCAACGCGAAGATCGTACCGCCGAAAAAACCCAGCTCCGTAAAGCACGCCACCAACGTGTTGTGCGACGAACGCTTGTAGTACCGGGCGTCATACGCGCCGATCACCGCCGGAAAATTCCCGACCCCGACACCCCACGGGTTGTCAGAAAGCACACGCAACGACGTCACCCAGATGTCGGTGCGGCTGACCGTCGCTGCGTCGGCGGCCAGAGCGCTGCGACTCGTGAGTGTGTTCATTCGAGTCCAGAAGTGAGCGTCCGTCAGCGCAAACGCCATGAACGCCCCGACCAAGAGCAAAAAGTGGATACGAAATCGTTTGGCACGCGGCGTCGTCAACAGCGCCGCCACCGCGCCACACGCCAGCCCGACAAACGCCGACCGTGTACGACACAGTACAATTGCGTTCACCGTGAACGCAGCCGTCGTCAACGCCAACAGGCGCCCGGACCAGTGCCTTGCGATCAGGAACGCGACACCGATCAGAGGCAACATGGCCCCAAGGTGAGCGGCCGTACCCGACGTCGTCGAAAAGTCAGGACCGCCGATACGCTCCAAACGTCCCAGCCAGAACGCCGACGGCGGCGCCGTGTAGGCGTCGTACCCCACGTAGAGACTGCCCACAACGAAAGTCCACAACACCATGCGAACGTTGCGCCGCGTGGTCACCAGCCGACCGAACACGAAAACGAACAGGAGCATCTTCCAGAACTTCTCGAACGCGTGCTGCGCACTGGGGTTCGGACCGTGACCGATCACCAGGTTCAACACCCCAACCGCGAACAGCGACAGAAGCCCGACCTCCCACCACGATAAGACCGGGATGATCGCCGGAACATGCTTCTTGGCTAGCAGGAACCCCAGGAAGGTAGTCAGGGCGGCCAAAAGCGAGAAACGCATCCCGAGTTCCGTCAGCGGAGCACCCCACCAGGTATCCGTCGGATTTGTCTGGTAGGCCATCATGTAATTGACCACGCCCCAAATCGGGTTGACCAACGCCATGAAGCACCCGAACCAGAACAGGTTGAAATAGAGAATCGTTTTGAGTGGCCACATACGCTTGCTCGTCCGTTACGACCAGCGGCTCAGGTCCACGCGAATCGTTCGCCCGGTACGAGGAATCAACAGATCGAAGTGGTCCTCGTGACGCCGAAGCGAACGAACCGCCTCATATGCCTCGATCGTGATGTCGCGATAGTCCCGCACGGCGCCCCTCTGAAACCGCCACACCCCTTCGCAACGATAGACGTCGCTCTCGTCGAGATACTCCCGCAGGTATTGGTCTTCAGCCAACTCCATCTTGTTCTCCCGCTCCACAAATACCGATCGAAACGCAAACCGGTCCATCAAGTGCGACAGCGCCTCGCGGGATGAAACGTGTGTCACGAAATCGAGATCGGGCCGACCGTTACACGTATAGAGCAGCTTGCTGCCGCGGATGACAACTGCGCTTCGCCACGGTAAGTGCTGCCGAACCGCGAACACAAAATCGCCGTCGCGAAGTCCGCTGAACAGAACCGCACGACCCTCAATGCGGTCCGCGTTGGCGCGCACGATCGAACCATAGTCGGGACGATGTTCGACATCAGAGCACAGCGCCAATCCGCACGAGAAAATGACCAGAAAACCGCAGAGAACGACACGTCCTCGCTCGCTACGAAGGAGACAGACCGCTCCCGACGTCCCTACACCCGCGCACGCCGCAAACGGAAACAACGCCAGGTAGAAAAACCTCGCGTTCTTGTAGTCCGCCAGAACGAGCATCACGTAGCACACCACCATCCAGGACGCCAAAAAGACACCGTGAAGAAGCGGCACACGACGCAAGAACATAACTCCAACGCCCGCCGCAACCAGCACGAGCAGCCCCACCTGCCTGGGGATCGCCGCGACGTAGAAGCTCAAAGCCGACCACGACCAACGCGAGTCGAACGACGCATCGCCGCGGAGCAGCTTCCCTCCGTGACCATCAAGCGAGACCGCGACCAATGCGACAATCACCAACCACGCCACGAGCACGAGAACGCCGTGCCCCAGTGGGATCGCCCGGCGACACGCACCGACCAACAACGTGATCGTCACCGCGCCAAGTAGAAAAACCGCCGTCTGCTTGAACAATAGGGCGACGACCGCCACCGCCAGCACGCAGCCCAGTCGACCGCGCGACGGCTTCTCCAGATAGCGCGACAACACAACAGCCACCCAAATCAGAATCGCCAGCGTCGGAAGCTCCAGCATGACCTGGCGTCCCCAACGTGTCGTGGCCGGCATCAATAGCAGCGCGATCACACCCAGAACAGCCGCAAAACGATCCGTAAACGACCGCAGGTAGACATAGGCCCCTGCGGCCGCGAGTAGACCGAAGAACACGACACTTGCTCGCGCCGAGAAGGGCGAAACACCCAGCACCGCAAAGAACGAGGCCTCGACCATCGCGAAACCAGGCGGATAATGACGCCCGATTCCAAGCGTTGGATAGTGAGCATACTGATCCAGCGCAAAGGACATCGGCGCCCCCCAGACGACGGGACCGCCTGCGATCCAGTCGTGAATCAACACGCCATCCATGGCGTGCGCCGCCGAGTCTCCGTGTCGCAACCCACCAACCGAAATGTCCTTGCCCAGAACAACGGCGGTCATCGCGACCAACAGCACGATCAGTGCGGCGTCAGGATGTCTTTTTAGTGCATCGACCAACGGTCTTGTCCGACTCTCATGCTCATCACCCCGGGTGCAACCGCACCAGGTGCACAACCGACCCGCAGCGCTGCTACACACCCCGCCACAGAGATAGAATCCGCTGTGCTTATCGGACATCCGGCCGACGCGCCTAAGTTGCGTTTGCCAGCCACAGGCCCGGCCGTGCGGCTTGACAGCGAACGACGATTCTCGAGTGGAAACGCCGACGATCATCTCAGTGCGGTTCATCCGAGGACCGATATTCTCGTTGTGGGAATGCTGTGCCCCACGTTGAATCACGAATTGGATGCCAGAACGTTGCTCGTCGAAATCAATCAACAACCCCCGAGCTCAGCCGCCGATCGGAAGCCGCCGCGCACAAACGACGGGCAGACATCGCCCTCGCGCCTCACCGGCGCCATCGTCCGGCTGGCCCAATGGGCGCGGCGACGCTCCGCCGTTCACCAGACCGGCGATCTGAAACGCACAACCGACGCCGACCGGTATCGAAACTGGCGTGAAGCCCAGCTGCGCCGACAGCTCGTAGATCACTTCGACACCGATCACGTCAATGGGATGGACGTGCTCGACTTCGGATGTGGCACTGGTGAACTATGCCACATCCTGTCATCCTTTCACCCCAGGAACCTCACGGGAGTCGATACCTCGACCGCTGCGATCCAGCGCGCAACGGCTTCATCCCACCAGACCGACCGCGCCGCGCCTGTGACCTTCCTTCGAAACGACGACCACAGGTCGATCCCCCTGCCCAACGCTAGCATCGACCTCGTATGCTGCTTCGACGTCTTGGAGCACATACCCGATCCGCAGGCCATCCTCGCAGAGTGGGCCCGCGTCCTTCGCCGCGACGGACGCGTCTGGATCTGGTGGTCACCCTGGCGCGGACCCTACGGCCATCACCTCGAATCGCTGATCCCCCTCCCCTGGATCCACCTGCTCGTACCGGAGCGCACACTCTTCACCGCCTGCGCAGCCATCTACGACGACCCTCACTTCATCCCGCGCATTTGGGATCTTGATCCGGCCACCGGACTGAAGAAACCCAATAAGTGGGCAACCACAAAGAGCTTCTACCCTTTCCTCAACAAACTCTCTCGCGCGCAGTTCGAACACCAGGCCCGCGAAGCGGGTCTGAAAATCCTGCGCCGAGAAGTCCACGGCTTCAGTGGATCGAGCGTCCGACGGGCAACCCGCATCCTCCGACATGCACCGTGCATCGGCGAGTGTGTCGTATCGTACTGCGTGTTCGAACTGACCCTTCCCTGAAATTCCCACTGGCCAGTGGATGGACGACATGCCCCCTGCGCGATAGGCTCGCCATTCGGTCGGGGCGGACACGCGAAGACAATCCGTCATGACGACCGGTGCTTACGCCCGACGAACCGCGAAGAAGAAGCCTGACCATGTTCCTTCGATTACTGCTCTTGTTGACGATCGTTCCGCTGGTCGAGTTGATGATCCTCCTGCGCCTCGCCGAACGATTCACCTGGCAGCGAACGCTCGCCCTGATCGTCCTGACCGGAATCCTCGGCGCCTGGCTGGCACGCCGCGAGGGAATCCGCACGTTGACCAAGATTCAGTCCGACCTGGAGAAGGGCGTTTCACCGACCGGGGCCGTCGTAGACGCCGCCCTGATCCTCGCCGCAGGGATCGTGCTGATCACACCCGGCATTCTGACCGACCTGGCGGGATTTGCGCTCTTGATTCCGCCGATTCGTCGAGCCGTTCGACGGCGACTCACAGCAGCCTTCGCCAAACGCGTCACATTTGTTGCGCACCATCCCTCGGAACCCTTCATCGACGTGGAACCCGTCGATCGGAATGCCGACGATACCGATTGAGGTGACGCTCCAGCGCTTCAGTAGAGTGGAACTTGCGCTACGGCTGCTCGGAAGGTTCAGTGTGAACACGCGATACGGCGATGTTCGGCACCTTGAGCATCGCGCGGCGCTCGTGTTGCGCTCCGTCCGGATGGTCGAGCGTCACCGAAACATGATACGCACCCGGTTTGGCATACGTGTGAATCGGATCCGCCGTAGACGAACGCTCGCCGTCACCGAACGTCCATGACGACCCCGTCGGCGTAAACGAGCAGTTGACGCCCAACCGAACCGCGAGCTCGGAATCGTCGCCGACCGGAATCGCGCGAATGTGAATCCAAGGCTTGCGGCGGATCACTTCCTCGAAGAAACCAACCACGCGACCCGTCTCGCCCGCGCGAAGCGATCCGGAAGAATCCTCGTCGAGATCCACATGGCGGGCGCGAAGCCAGTCGACCAGTCGTCGAGCATGGCGACCGGTGATCATGTCGCTGACGCTATAGACAGCCAACACCGGTTGATAAGGGTCGATGACATCGACCAAGTCATCGAGGTGGGTCACGTCCGTCTTTGGATTCGATACGGCCACGGCGCGAACGACACCGGGGTGGCGCAGACCCGTTCGCACTGCCGCAGTCGTCCCGCGCAACCAGCCGTAGAGGAAGATCCGGTCTTCGGAGATGTTATGACCTGCGCGGATATGGTGGATCGTGGCCAGGATACGCGCTTCATCATCCTGCACGCCCGACGCCCGTTCACCCGCGCGGGACGTCCAACCGCGGCCCGATCCACCAAGCTGCGGGGCGACAACGAGAAAACCATTCTCCTCGGCGAGTTGCGTCCAGTGGCGAATTTGCTTGTCCGGTGAATCGGGAAACGAGGAATGACACACGACCACCAGCGGCCAGACCGATCCGCGGTCATAGTCACTGGGACGATAAAGAAGATACTCACCCCCGTGCTCGGGCTCCACGAAGGGGCGAATTGGGTCGGGAACGTTCGGATCGATGTACTGCGAACAACCGGCCAGGACATAGGCCGCCACGACGTACACCGACGCCAACGAGCACCGCCGTCGTGTTACGTCATTCTTCAAAAGAAAGTCCATCAGCGACGAATCTCGTAACCGCACTGCGTCAAATGGTCCTCGAAATCGCGGCGAAAACCGGCGGCGTCCTCGTCCAGGAGTGTCCGGGCACTGTCACCAATGGTCGCCCGAAACGTCAGACTCCTCCGCTCCGCCCCTACGGCTTTGCCTTCGAAACAGCCAAGGTACTGGACGCGGTCGAGAAGCCCGTGATCGAACTTCGAGATCCTCTCCATCACAGCGTCATAACGCTCGGACCGCGGCACGAGAACCGAAACGTCAATCTCGATCAACGGATAGGGTGGAATCCGGTCCGGAAGCTCGGTCACTCGCTCGATCGTGACCGCCCGGGTGAGGCTCAGCTCCGCCCAGACCACCGCCCACGAGGTCAGGTGGTCGTCCATCGCGCGCCGAACGGACAGGTCGATGACACTGATGCGCCCCACGTCCTGGTCGCCGATCCTCACCGCCGCCGTGCGGTGGGGATGCTCCCACAGCCTCTGGGGCGAAGCGTCCGATACGGCAAACGACGCCGACACACCGAACCGCTCCCACGACCAGCCCTCCACGGCCGCCTTCAGGCGATCGAGAAGATCGCTCTCGGCACCTTTGCCGCGCTGCGCACTGACCAAGCCGAGGTGGCGGTACTCGTGATCCTTGGGGTCGCCACGCTCATACACGCTGCCCAGTTCGACCAGCGAGAACGCGGAGAAATGAAAACGGTTTCGCGCAACAGCCGCCAACATTCCGGGGATCATCGAACGCCGGAGCTGGTGCAACCCCTCGGCGGCCGGGTTCTCGAGCTCGACGCAGGAACCCGCCTCGATGCCAAGCTGGGTCAACCACGCGGCGTCGTACCAGAGATACCCCTGAATCTCGTGGTATCCCTGCGACATCGTCAGAAACTCGAGCGTCCGCTGCTCGAGTTCGTGCAACGCGTGCGGCTCGAAGCGCCGAATCGACACGCGCGGAAGCTCGGACTCGATCGTGTTGTATCCGACAAAGCGAGCGATTTCCTCAATCACGTCCGCCTCGATGGAAATGTCGCCGGTCGCGCGAAACGTCGGGACGGAAACCGCCAGGGTGCGGTCGTGCTGCGTCACCTCGAGACCCAGAGGATTGAGAATCCGCGCCGTCTCCTCCAAGGAAACCTCGCGCCCGATCGTCCGCGTCACGTGGTGCGAATCGACCGAGACCGTCACCGGCTCCATCGGTTGGGGATACCCGTCCGACAGTCTTCTCGTGATTCGCAATTCGGGGTACATCGGCCGGGCCAACTGAACGAACCGCTGAATACCCAGGACCGTATGCGCAGGATCGAGCGATTTCTCGAACCGTGCGCTGGCGTCGGTTCGATGACCCAGCCTCGTCGCCGTCTTGCGGATGGTCGCCGCGGCGAAGTTGGCGGACTCCAAAAGCAGGGCGGTCGTCGACTCGGACACTTCGGTTTCCAGCCCGCCCATCAGACCCGCCAGCGCCACAGACTTGCCTCCGGACTGGATCATCAGATCGTTTCGCGTCAAGCAGCGCTCGACGCCGTCCAACGTGCGGAACGTCTCACCCTCCTTCGCCCAGTCGACCTCGATCCGTTCAACCTTTCCGGCATCGAAGGCGTGCATGGGCTGGCCGAGGTCGGCCATGATGTAGTTGGTCAGATCCACCAGCCCGGAAATCGACCGCAGGCCCACATGTCCTAGCCGCAGCTGCATCCAGAGCGGCGCCGGCTGCGTCGGAACACCCTCAACCACCAGCGCGCTGTAGCGCGGAGACGCCTTCGGATCGGAGATGACGATCTCGACAGCCGGTAGCGCTTCGTCGCTGAGTTCCTCGATCGGCACGACCGGATAGGCTTTGAGCGGTACGTCGTACAACGCCGCGATTTCCCTCGCGATACCGTAATGCCCCCACAAGTCAGGCCGGTGAGTCATCGATTTGTTGTCGATCTCGATGACCCAATCATTGAACAGATCGGCCGGCAGCGTTTCGCCCGGCGGTAACGTGCGATCGAGAACAACGGCCTCTTGATTCGCCATCGCGATGCCGACCGCATCACCGGGAAGGATCATCCCCACACTCGTCTGTCCGGCGACCTTGGCCGTGCCGATCGTGCCGAGTGCCACCACGGACGCGCCATCCGGGGCGTAGACGACACTCGATTCCGGATGAATGACCGGGGCTGCAGTGACAGTCTCTACGGTCTTGCCGCCACCGATGTCGAGCGTAACCAAACGTAAACCGTGCGTGCCCCGGAGGTCGGCGATACCCAGAACTCGAGCGGTGATCAGACCCGACGCGTCGACGCGGATCGCCTCGACGCCGTCGACCTCGGCGGTCGTCCGCGTGAACCGTTCCGCGAGTTGGCGCGGATCAAGCTCCGCGGGTAAGTCGACGAAATCACGAATCCAGTTGAGTGATATCAGCATGGCACAAAGCTACGAGGTCGAATCGCACGACGCCGTGGACGTCGCGCCTTCCTGTCGTCGGGGAATCGTCGGCCCGCCGAGGCGCCGAGGCGAAACCAGCGCCCGAAGATCACCCGCGTTGAGCACGCGAATGTCGCGGAAACCGAACTTCATCATGGCCAGGCGCGTCAAGCCAAGCCCGAACGCAAAACCGGTATATTCCTCGGGATCGATCCCCCCCGCTCGAAGCACATTGGGGTGAACCATTCCGGCCGGGAGAATCTCGATCCAGCCCGATCGCTTGCAGGTCGCACAACCCGACCCGCCGCAGATCTGACAGTTCATGTCGATTTCGATGCCCGGTTCAACGAACGGGAAGTAACCCGGTCGCACGCGAAGCTCAACCTCGCGTTGCATCACCTCCGCGAGCAGCGTCCTTGCCATCGCGATCAGGTTCGGGATCGAAATATCCCGGTCGATCATTAACCCTTCCACCTGATGGAACGTGTTCTCATGGGAAGCGTCGATCGTCTCATAGCGAAAACACCGCCCCGGAACGATGACACGCAGCGGCGCGCCGAACTTCAACATCGATCGATGCTGCACCGGCGACGTATGCGTCCTGAGAACCATCCCGTTCTTCAGCCAGAACGTGTCCTGCATGTCACGTGCAGGATGCGTCGGGGGGATGTTGAGGGCCTCGAAGTTGTTGTACTCCTCCTCCATCTCGGGACCGGCCTCGACCGTGAAACCCAGACGCTCGAACGCTCGCTCGATCTCCCACTGCACAGCCGTCACCGGATGAACACTGCCCATCGGGCGCGGCGTCGCGGGAAGTGTGGGATCAAAAGTGGATGCCTGCGACGCCTCTTTGGCGGCGTGCTCAGCCTGGAGCTGGCCGAGCCGCTCGGCCACCTTGGCCTGAACACGCTGCTTCGCTTCGTTGATCGCCTGCCCAACGCCGCCTCGCTGATCCGGAGGATAGTCCTTGATCGAGGCAATCAGCGAACCGAGCGAGCCCTTCTTTCCGACGATGGCGGTTTCATACCCGCGCAGCGCATCGATGGCGGTGGTGACCGCCAGCTTGGCCGCCACATCCGCCTCGATCTCGCCGATCGTCTGGTTAAGTTCGCTGATATCCACAATAACCGCCCCGAAACTCCTGACGCATTCTTCAAAGCGAGGAAGCTTAGACCTGAACGCCGGGGAATGCAACGCTACCGCGCGGCGGGAGGCATCCCGACGGTGATCACCTCGTTGAGACTGCCGCTACGAAAACCGCGAAGATCGAGCGAGACGTACTGATACCCCAGCGATCGCAACTTCTCATCGAGTCTCGCGGCGTTCTCCGGCTCGCTCATGACAGGAATCCGATCCGCCGGAACCTCGACGCGGGCCAGATCGCCATGGTGACGGACACGACACTCGCGAATGCCCATCTCCTCGCGAAGAAAAGCCTCCGCCGACTCGATCATGCGGAGCTTCTCGGGCGTGACGTCCTCACCGTAGGGAATCCGGCTCGAAAGACACGGGCTGGCCGGCTTGTCATGTGTCGGAAGACCCAACCGCTGCGACAGCTCCCGAATGTCCGCCTTGCTCAACCCCGCCTCAGCCGCCGGCGAGCGAACGGCGTGCTCATCCGCCGCCTGCGTCCCCGGTCGATAGTCGCCCAAGTCGTCGGCGTTCATCCCATTCACGATTGCGCGGATCCCCCGCTCACCAACAAACCGCTCCATATGAGTATAGAGAGACGTCTTGCAGTGATAGCAGCGATTCTCGGGATTGGCCGTGTAGCTCGGGTTCTCGAACTCGTCCGTATCCAGAATGACATGCTCCGCCCCAACGGCATCCGCCAGAGCACACGCCTGGTCGAACTCGCCGCGCGCCAGGCTATCGCTACGACCCGTCACCGCCACAACGTTCTCCGCGCCCAGCGTATCCAGCGCCACCTTCAGCACCAGCGTCGAGTCCGCCCCGGCGCTGAACGCCACCGCGACACTCTCCAGACCACGGAGAATCTCCTGCATCTTCGAGTACTTGTCTTCGAGCATCATGACCGCCGAAATCCCCTCAAGTCCCCAGGAAGCATAATATCCGCCCGGCGGAACCACCGCCAACCACCCCGCAATTGACTAGACGAGCCGTGCCTGACCGACTTCCTCGTCTATCGGAGTTCCGCATTCGGGGCAGACACCGGACAAATTGCCGCGAAGGCTGTATCCACACTTCACGCACGACGGAAACAACCTCTCGCAACGGTATCGCTCGCGAAGGAAGAGCAACACGACCCCCGGACCAAACGCCCAGAGTAGAACGATCCCTGCAAAGACGAGCGTAGTATAAGTGCCGCGCAAGCAGTAACAGTCCCGCTGCCGCATCACCAAGATATGCGCCGGAACCGCCACAAGAATCTCCAGGAGGCTTCCTCCGACGAGTCCGCGAATGATACGCCCCATCCGCGTGTATTGATCGCCCTGTCGCCAGTAGACATAGAAAACCCACGCCCAAAGCCCCCAAATAACGAGCATCCCCACCCATACGCCGCCAATGCCCCAATAGCCCATGTCGTCCATGAGGGGCTCCCACAAGTCCGGCACCTCCAGCACCAGGGCGATCAACCCGACACTCAACAACATGGCCATCGCCGCGGCGGCGATGACGGATCCCGTGAGCGAACGACCGGTTGTGGCAAACCGGGTTAACCAGCCGCTCCCGGGGCGCAGGTACATCCACTGCAGAAAAAGGAGGACGCCCAAGAACAAAGAGACCTCCACAACATAGGTCCATTCGTCCACATCCGAAGCGAATCCACCAAGCGGCGTACCGAGAAGTCCCGCGGCGCCGAATTCGTCGAAAGCAAAGTTGTTCGCAAGCGGAAGAAAAAGCCAGGCGATACCGGCCACAACGTAGAAGATGCCCACGACAAGAATCCAGCGGCGCAAGCGTTGCCCGTTGCGCCGCGCCCGTGTCATGAGGATTCTTCCCCACGCTGAACAGGCGACTTCAAAATGGGAAGCTTGTCGAACTCGCGCTCGATCTTGTTGAGCTCAATCTCGTCGAAGAGCAGAGCCGGCGCAACGATACTCGATGATACACCCATCGTTGAATTGTACACCTTACGGTCCCTGCCGGCAGCGAGAATCCGCTTGAGAGAACTCACCGGTACCGGCCCGAACTCCATCCCGCGAATGCGCTCCTCACGACCGTCTTCAACGTGGACCTTATAAATGTGAATCGGCGTGCCGAGCGAGCCGTATCCGCCCGGCGCCAGCGACGCGACGCGTAAACCGTAGGTCAATCCTTCGTCACACGCCGCCTCGATCAGCTTCGCCCTCAGATCCTCGTAGGAGACGCCGTTGGCATCGCTGATGTAGAGACACCCGATGTGCGCCGTCGCATCACCATACCCCCCGCTTCGACCATGCCCGGTCGTTCTCTTGATCTTTCGCGTCGGCGCCCGACTCGCCAGCAACGTCTGCAGCATGCCGTTTTCGACAAGACTTACGCGTCGCGGACGCACGGCTTCGTCGTCAAAACTGTAGGCCCCCGCCAGCACCGCGCCCTCAAACATGATCGGTCCCGGGTCATCGTAGACGCTGAAGCTCTTGGGCAAAACGCGCAGCCCGATCTTCTTCTCGAAACTCCGGTCCGCCGAACCGCCCGATCCGACAGGAATCGGCCTGGCGCAGAGACGAGTGGCCAGCAGCGCGTCGAAGACCAATCCGGCGGCATCCGCCTCGAACAGCACCGGACCGGTGTAGTGCTCGAGAACCGGTGCCCGCCGCAACGCATCCAAATCCGCGCAAAGCCGATCGACCCGCTCCGACATTTCGGACAATGTCGGCAGACCGCCGACATCCATCGCCACGTACGAAACACGATCGGAAAGCGGCATGCCGTCCACCGCTTGTGTGGACGCACGCACCTGAATGTACGCACCGGTGTCGGCGTAACGAACACGTGTCCCCTCGGCGTTAACCACCCAGTTGTTGACGGCGCCGGCGAAGAAACTCACGCTCGAGTCCTGTATCGCGGGATAGGCTTTGAACCGAGCGGAAAGTTGTTCGATGTTCTTCGCCCACGTCGCCTCATCGAAGGCTATCTCAGCCGATGGCTCGACGGCCGTCACTGGGTTGCCAGGCGCGAAGTCGTCCGGACGATCCTTGACCGTCTTCTCTCTGAGGTAGGCTTCCTTTCGCGCCAGCGCCTCGACCGCGCCCTTGTAATCGCGATCGAGCATGCGCCAAATGACATGACGAAGCGCCGCAATGTCGTCATCGAGGGGAAGCGATCCCCGTCCGCCATACGCGCGACCGACATTCGTATTGTCCAACTCGTGCGTTCCCACGCGAACACGACTACTGACCGCGCGGAAACGGTTTCTCTCCGAGCGCTGGAGCTTCCCGTGGGCGGCGCGCATGTCGAACGAGAGACGATCCTCGGCGTTGAGCTGAATGAAGTACGGCGTCGGAAGATCACCGAGCGTCAGTCCCTCCATCGACCGCGCCAACTCCTCAACCAGCGCCTTCATCAGCGTGTCGTTGTCCGGAAGTGCGCCCCCACCCCCCGCGCCGACCGCGGGCGACGCGACACCGGACAAGCCCATAAGGACAAAAAAAACCATCACGCGTAACCTGGGCATTCCCACACTCCTGGGTCGCTGGGATCAGTGAATACTCATCGGCGGCGGTTGAAGAATCGGCGGGCGACTCTGATCGCGCGACCGCTTCTCGATCTCGATCGTCGAGACCAGGATACTGGGTGAAATCGCCGAAACCGGCACCCAGCCCGACTCCGCACCGCACGAGCCGTTGAAGACCGCCGGATCGTCGCCCGTGTGCGTGATCTTCTCAAAGCAGGTCAGCGGAGTCCCCACGACATCAGCCCCGCGAATCAGCTCATCCGGACGCCCGTCCGCGAACACCTTGTACACGACGACCGGAAGTACCTTGAACGACTGCGGACCGCGGCGACGCGTGGTCGTGAATCCGCCCGAAATATCCTCGAACAAAAGGGCGTAGGGCTTGCCCTGCCGCCGGCACTCCCCGAGCAGAAGCTCGCGAAGTCGACCGAACGGAACCTCGTTCGTCGATTCCACAAGTAGATTCGCCTGCCGAGACACAATGGCGTTGCCCGCTTCGCACCGGCCATGCCCGTTCGACTGCGAGAAGTCCTGCACGGGACTTCGCGAGAGCAGAAACGTCTTGAGCGTGCCCTTGTCTACGAGTGTCACGCGCCTGGCCCGAACGCCTTCGTCATCAAACGCGTAGTGACCCCGAAGGTCAATCTCACCCAATCGCCGCAGTGTCGGATCGTCGTAAACATTGAGGAAAGAAGGCAGCACCGCCTTCCCGATCTTCTTGGTGAACGTCTGCCCCTCCGTAACATCCTTCTGCCGGTGCCCTTCGATGCGATGCCCGAAGATCTCGTGGAAGAAGACCGCGCTGGCGCGATTGCGCAAAATGGCCGGACCGATGTAGGGCTCCGCCACCGGTGCCTCTCGCAACGCCAACACCTGATCAATCGCCTGCTGGAATGCCGCCGCGAGAACGCCATCGTCCGGCAGCCCGGCTTCCGTCGCGGCATTGAACGTCACGTTCTGGTCCAGATCCATTCCGTCATTCGCCTTGGTCGCGGCCGACAGCGTAATGCGGTACCGGGATTGCGCCGTCTGCAGACGTGAACCCTCGCTCGTGACGAGATAGCGGTCGCCGAAGAACGTCCCTATGGTCACGCTCGAGCTGTAAATCAACGGATAGCCGCGTGCCAATCCCGAAATCTTACGCAAACGCTGCGCCCAGCCTTCGCGATCGATCCCACGCGATACCGGCGCCTCGCGGAACACGTGGGACGCTTCGCGACTGAAATCATTGGACCGATCCTCTTCCTCCACTTTCACCTTGAGGTTCGTCTTGATTTGCGTCAGCCGCTTGACGTTTCGCTTGAAGATACGGTCGGTGTTGTACCAGATCACCTGGCGGATCGCGGCTTCATCATCCTCGAGCGGCAACGCGATGTTCCCGCTGCCATACGAGTGCGAACGACCGCCGCCGCGAAGCTGGTGCGTGTTATCGAGCGCATAGCCCCCAACGCGCACATCCACGTTGAGATTACGCTCGCGCGTCGCTCGATCTCGCGTGAGTGCGCCGAGCGACGCGCTGATGATCTCGCGAGACTCGTCGCGAACAGTGTAGGCGATGTAATAAGGCTTCGTGCCCTCCGATGTGACGAGCCGTTCCATCGAGTAGTCCAGTTCGTCCGCCAGGCATTTCATCAACGGCGGAGCCGCCGATCCTGAGTTCGCCCCCGGAGCGGCCTCCGGCGCTGATCCGACCAGAAGACTCGCCCACACAATCAACATCTGAAACATCAATGCATCCTCACCGCTCGGAACTTGAAACGAATCGGGCAGATTCCGCAGCGCGCATCTTCACGAAACCGAACAGATGGGTTATCGGCATTATGGCACCGTAGCACCGGTTTGGGATCTTCGGCAGCGGACATGAGGCCTCACGCATCACCGGCTTCGCGGAACAGCGCGATCGCCGCCGTGAACCCGTGTACAAAGTTGCGCCCCCCCACCGGTCCAAACTCGCCCGCGCAGAAGCACCCGGCCACAGGAATCTCACCCAGGGCGTCACACAAGGCGCCGGCGTCGTGGCCGGCGTCACTCCACATGTGGGTCCCTCGACCGTTACACCCGAACAGCAGCGCACCACGCACCCCGGTATCGGCGTGAGGTTCGAGCATCGCACGTAGGTCTTCATCCGCACTGTCCGCGTCGCGCACGTGGAACTGGACGGTCGCCCCCACCCTGGCATGGCCCGCGATCGCCACCGCCCCGCTCTGGCGATCGACACCGATGATGTTGTGGATCAGAAAGTCACCCCGGACAAAACGATCCTTGTACTCGTTGATCACGCGCCCCAAAAACAAGGACTGCTTGGCAAGCCGCTCGTCCTCTTCCGGCAGGTCAACCAGAACAGCGTGAAGCTGCTCCAACGGAGCCTTGCCGCCCAAATCGCGAATTACGTTCCGCTCGCCCTTGGTAATCACGAAGGGCTTGCCGATCGGGCGACATCCCTGCGAAACGACCGTCTCGACACCAAAGGCGCCGGACAGAGCAACCCCGACCATGCCGTCGGTATGAATATCTTCACCGATAACCAACCGGTTCTGACCCGGCGTGACGCCCGCGCTGGCGACACCGCCCAGCAGCGGCGCCCCGGGAAACGCGTCGTTGAGTCGCTCGACAAAATCATGAATCGCGAACTGGAAGGGATCCCCGACGGCAAGGAAGGTCGGCTTACTCTCCGCCGAAACCCCCACGAAACGACCCCAATCCGGCGGCGTTTGAATCGATTCCAGGTCCTTCTGACGCAGGTAGAAAGGCCGGACGTCCACGCCCTCCAGCGTCGCGACCAGCAGCGACATCGATGGCGTCCGCTCGAGTTCGCGATCGCAACCGATCGTTCCCTCCGCCGAACACCCGATCAACGCCGCCCCCGGAATCGCCGCACCGATCCGATCCACGACGTCGGAGAGATCATCGATGAAATGGGATGTGAAGAACAGCACGGCGAGGTCCACCATGCCAAGCGTCACGCGATCATGAAGCGGCGCGAGGAGTTCCTCCACAGCCGCATGCGGCTCGGTCGCCGTCGTGATGGATGATGCGAATCGCACTCGGTCCGATCTCCGGCGCCGCAGCGCCGATCCGATGCCCCGACTCTCGCTACCGGGGAAAGAAACCACTCCATCGGGCGGGGCTGAACAATAGTCCCGACTGGTCGCCGAGGCAAATCCACGATATGGTAGCTCGAAACGGCGGCCCGGCAGGCAACCGAGGCCGATTCGGAATCCCGGGTCCAAGCGACCCGCCCCGCAGCGAGGAACCGACTGACTTGACGTCACCCAGCGGCCAACAGCCGAAGCGAAAATGGCACGTCTGTGTTCGACCGAAAACCGCCGCGCTCGACGGCCACGCGCGCGACGTTCTCGCCGATACTCGCCAAATCGACCTCGAGAACATCCAGGGCGTACAGTCGAGTCGCCTCTACCTCATCTCCGGGACGCTCGATGAATCACACGTCCGGGTGATGGCGGAAGATCTGCTCACCGATCCGGTCGTGGAAACGTTCGACCTGGGCGAAGGGCTGGCCAACCGCACCGAAAGCGGCGCCGCCATCGAAGTCCACACGCTTCCCGGCGTCATGGACCCGATCGCCCTCAGCACGCTCGACGCCGCCCGGCGTTTGCTCGAAGAAAAAGGGCTGACCGGCGCCACCATCGACGAGCTGCACACCGCACGGCGCTATGAAATCGTCGGGGCGAAAGGCGCAGACGAACTCGAACGCATCGCCTCGGGCGTGCTGGCCAACGACTGCATCGAAACCTGGTATCTCACCGGCCCCGATCGTAACGACCCGATTCCCGACGCCTTCCCGAAACCACCCGTCCACCAGTTCGAGCTGCGGCGCGTAGCCCTGCGCCAACTCGAAGACGAACAGCTCGCCCGGTTGTCGCGGGAGGGGCACCTGTTCCTCTCCGTCCCGGAAATGAAGACCATTCGCGATCACTTTCGCGACAAAGACCGCGACCCGACCGACCTGGAACTCGAAACCCTCGCACAAACCTGGTCGGAGCACTGCGTCCATAAAACCCTCAAAAGCGAAATCGTGTATCGCGGTGACGACTTCGGGCGACCCGGCACCACCGAAGCCCACTTTGGAAACCTGCTCAAAGACACCATCGCACACGTAACCCAAACGCTGAATCGCGATTGGTGCCTCTCCGTCTTCGTCGACAACGCCGGCATTATTTCATTCGACGACGACTTCGGCGTCGCCTTCAAGGTCGAAACGCACAACCACCCCTCCGCCATCGAGCCCTACGGCGGCGCAGCCACCGGAATCGGCGGCTGCATTCGCGACATCATGGGCTGCGGCCTCGGCGCCAAACCGATCGCCTCGACCGACGTCTTCTGCCTCGCCCCGCCCGACTTTGACCCCAAACGGCTGCCCAAAGACGTCCTCCACCCCCGCCGCGTACTCAAGGGCGTCGTCAGCGGCGTGCGCGACTACGGCAACCGTATGGGCATACCCACCGTCAACGGCGCGCTCTTCTTCGACGACCGCTACCTAGCCAACCCGCTAGTGTTCTGCGGATGCATCGGGATGATTCCAAGAGACCGCATCGACAAAGAACCGAGACCCGGCGATGCCATCATCGTCGCGGGCGGGCGAACCGGTCGGGACGGTATCCACGGAGCGACCTTCTCCTCCGCCGAATTGACCGACACCCACGCCGACGAGTTCTCCCACGCAGTGCAGATCGGCCACGCCATCGCAGAGAAGAAACTGCTCGACGCACTACTGCTCGCACGCGACCACCACTCCGGCTGCCTCTATTCAGCCGTCACCGACTGCGGCGCCGGCGGGCTCAGCAGCGCAGTCGGCGAAATGGGAGCCGAAATCGGCGCCGTCGTAGATCTTGAAAACGCACCCCTGAAATACAGCGGCCTTCGATACGACGAGATCTGGGTCTCCGAAGCCCAGGAACGCATGGTCTTCGCCGTCCCCCAGGAAAACGTAGAAACCATGCTGGCACTCTTCCAGGCCGAAGAAGTCGAGGC
Source organism: Phycisphaerae bacterium (assembly GCA_029260135.1). GTDB lineage: Bacteria > Planctomycetota > Phycisphaerae > UBA1845 > UBA1845 > OFTM174. The sequence continues at coordinate 69,321 of JAJDDV010000051.1, forward strand.
CAACGTCATCGGAACGTTTGCCGACGACGGCGTTCTCCGCGTCCGCTATCAGGGCAAGACCGTCGGGCAGCTGGACATGAAGTTCCTCCACGACGGTCTTCCCAAGCAAACGCGCCAGGCCACCTGGTCGGCGAAACCAGATTCCCGCAAAGGCGCCTCTGATGGGTGGCCCAGGTCCTTCGGACCTGGGGGACTCGATGCCGCCGAACAGACGGGTGACCAACGTCCTTCGGACCTGGGGGACGCCAACGGTCGCCTGCTTGCAGCCCTCCGCAAGCCAAACACCGCCTCCAAGGAATGGGTGATCCGCCAGTACGACCACGAAGTCCAGGGCCGAAGCGTCGTCAAACCGCTCGCCGGCCCGAAGTTCGGCCCCTCAGACGCCGCCGTGTTGCGACCGCGCTATGACAGCCCAAAAGGCATCGCCGTCGCGTGCGGACTCTGCCCGGAACTCAGCGACATCGACCCCTACTGGATGGCCGTCGCCGCCGTCGACGAGGCCTTGCGCAACGTCATCTGCGTCGGCGCGAACCCCGATCACACCGCCATACTCGACAACTTCTGCTGGCCCAAAGTCGACACCGAAGAGTCGCTGGGCGCATTGGTGCGAACCTGCCGCGGAGCAACCGACGCCGCCATCGCCTTCGGACTGCCCTTCATCTCCGGCAAGGACTCGCTCAACAACGAATTCTCCATGAGCACCGAAGAGGCCCGCCGGACAGGAATGCCCGAACAGATCGCGATCCCCTACACACTGCTCATCAGCGCGATGGGCCTTGTCGACGACGTTCAACGCTGCGTCACCATGGACCTCAAACAACCGGGCAACTGCCTCGCACTTGCCTCCGCACCCACGGTCCCGGCAGCCTCTCAGCTCCTCCGCCAGCGGAAGGACCCTGCACAGGAAATGCAGCGAGCTTCATTGGACGACGCGCGCGCGTTGCACCACCGCGTCGCGGAGCTGATCCGCTCAGGAAAGGTCACCGCCGCTCACGACATCAGCGACGGCGGACTGGCCGTCACCATCAGCGAAATGTCTATCGCTTCCAACCTCGGCGCAGCCGTCACCATCGATGCAAAGACCTACACCCACTCCATCTTCGAGCCCATCGCCACGAGCTATGTCCTCGAGATGACGCAAGACGACGCCCGCGACGCCAACCTGCCGATCATCGGTACCGTCAAACCTGAACCACAGCTACGAATCGACGGCGTTGACTCGAGTTCGATCGATCTGCCGGTGTCCGATCTCGCCGCCGCCTGGCGATCTCCGCTGGCCAAGGGGGGAGGTCGATCATCGTGAGCAACGTCAACGTCCTGGTCCTACGCGCCGCCGGCATCAACTGCGACGAAGAGGTGATGCACTGCTGGCGTATCGCCGGCGCGAACCCGACACTCGTCCACGTCAACGCCCTCGCAGCCGACCCGGCCATGCTCGATGACGCCGCCATCGTCACCATCCCCGGCGGATTCAGCTACGGCGACGACATCGCCGCCGGCCAGATCCTCGCCCAGCGACTGATGCACGAGGTGGGCGATCCCCTTTGCGACCTCGTCAACCGCGGCGGCGGAATCCTCGGCATCTGCAACGGCTTTCAGGTACTCGTCAAAATGGGACTGCTCCCCGGCGGCGACGCCGGCCGCGACAAGGTCACCGTCACCTACAACGACTCCGCCAAGTTCGAAGCCCGATGGGTGAAGCTGAAGGTCTGCACCGACCGCTGCGCATTCCTTGCGCCCGATACGACCCTGGAGATGCCCGTCGAACACGCGGAAGGAAAAGTCGTGACAGCCGGTGACACCGTCGTCCGGCAACTTGAAAGCGAAGGACTGATCGCCGTTCGATACATCGATGACGACGGACGCACCGACACCTACCCCGCCAACCCCAACGGCAGCGACGCCGGCATCGCAGGCCTTTGCGACACCACCGGCCGCGTCTTCGGACTCATGCCCCACCCCGACCGAGCCTTCGACCACACCCACCACCCGCAATGGACCGCCAGGCGGCTGAACTCTCGCCACTCACCCGATGCCCCCCCCGACGGCCTGACCGTGTTTCAGAATGCGGTGCGCTACTGGCAAACGCTCGCGTGCCGTTGACTCTCAGTCTCCAATCGACTAACCTATTCAGTCTGGAGATGAACAATGCGCATGCAAGACCTTCAGGAAGCCCTTCGCAAGCAACCGTTTGAGCCGTTTCGGATTCAGCTCAGTAATGGGCAATCGCACTCGGTCCGGCATCCGGAGTCCGCCGGGCTCACTCGCAGCAGCGTCTTCGTAGGATTGACCTCGGATGACGACGAGGTTCCAGATCGGATGGTTCAGTGTGATCTGCTCCAGGTCGTTGCCGTTGAACCGATCAACGGAAAGCAGGCAGGAACATAAGTCGATGGGGTTCGGGAGCATGATCAACGACATGCTCACTGGGCGTGTCGGGGCTTGGCGAGCCAACCACAATCCCGTCGTAACCGAACTCGTCACACGCGTGAACGAGCTCCCGGATCCGCTGCGGACGATCAATCAGGGGTTGCTCTTCGCGGCCACAGAGACCGTCTGCTGGCTATTTGGCGCCGAGAACGATGCGCGAGAGGGCCGCTTCGATCCACTGAATGTGACGGCGAATCAGTTTCGTCGGATCTATGCCGCGTTGTTGACATACAATGTTCATGTTTTCACGTTTGTCAGACGTACGGATGACATCGCCGCCGGCTCGCGGCTTCTCCTCACTACCATTACAGGTGAACGCGAGACCGTCGAAACACTCGCTGCTCAACTTGAAGATGTACCAATGGATGGAGATGCGCCAGACTCACTGGCGATGTCCGGGCGCGTCTTTAAAGTGATCCGCAATACGCTAAACTTAGAACCAGACTTCCTTCAACTAGTGAGGTTCGCGGAGTATTCGAACGGAATGCTCGTCGCGGCGGGCGAGCACATCGCCGATGAATTGGAGGAAGGAAAGGGCGGGTAGGCCGAAACGGCCCATCTGCGACCAGACTGTCGCGTGGTAAGCGACGTCTCGTGGGGCTGGGCGGAACCGGAGCTTTCCGGCGAGGCACCGAACGAGTAGAATGATCCCGCACGGGAGAACAGACATGGTACGATATCGCGTTCTGATCGAGCAGGACGAAGACGGGATGTTCATCGCAGAGTGCCCGTCACTGCCAGGCTGTGTGAGTCAAGGGAACACGCGCGACGACGCTATTACCAACATCAAAGATGCAATCGTCGGGTACCTCGAGAGCCTCGAAAAACATAATGAGCCCATCCCCCCATCGATCTGGGAGGAAACCGTGGAGGTTCCCACGTGAGCAGGATGCCCGTTGTGTCTGGACGAGAAACCGTACGGGCGCTCGAGAAGATCGGCTACGTGATGGACCACCAAACGGGCAGCCATATCATCCTCCGCCATCGTGATTCTCCACACCGTCGGCTCACAGTTCCCGATCACCGCGAGTTGGCCAAGGGGACACTTCGTAGCCTCATCCGACAGGCTGGAATCTCGGTGGAAGGATTCCGGGCACTCCTGTAGAGCGGGGCAAACAGGCCACGCGCCGCACGAACCGATTCGCGCATACGAGCTGGGACACCCCCCCTACGCCTTCACAATCTTCTTCCGCCCCGTCTTGACCGCTTGGGTCGCGTTGCGCGTGTCGACCACCAGCTTGGCGTGCTTGACGATCCAGCCGTAGTCATACGACGTGTGATCGGTCGCGATCAGCACGCAGTCATAAGATGCCATCATCTTGGCACTGAGCTTCTTGCTGACCATCCCGAGATTGTGCTCGCGCTGTTTGGGCGTCCGCGGAATGTGCGGATCGTTATAGTCCACCTTCGCCCCACGCTCCCGCAGCATCTCGATCAGCTCGATCGACGGCGACTCGCGAAGATCATCGACGTCCTTCTTGTACGCCAATCCCAACACCAGAACCTTCGAACCGTTGACCGCCTTCTTGCGCTCGTTCAACGCCTCGGCAAGTCGCATGATCACATATTGCGGCATCGACGTATTGATCTCGCCCGCCAGCTCGATGAACCGCGTCGCCATGTCGTGCTGACGCGCCTTCCACGTCAGATAGAACGGATCAATCGGTATGCAGTGTCCGCCCAGACCCGGACCCGGATAAAACGGCGAGAACCCGAACGGCTTCGTCGCCGCCGCGTTCACCACCTCCCAAACGTCAATCCCCATCCGATCGAAGAGCATCTTCAGCTCGTTGATCATCGCAATGTTAACACACCGGTAGACGTTCTCGAGAATCTTGCACGCCTCAGCCACCTCGCAGCTCGACACCGGAACCGCCTTCGACACCGCCGCGTTGTACAGCGCCGTAGCGATCTTGAGGCTCTTGGGACCGTACCCCCCCACGACCTTGGGAATCGTCTCCGTGGTGTGATCCGTCCGTCCCGGGTCCTCGCGCTCGGGCGAATACGCCAGAAAGAAATCACTCTCCGCCTTAAGCCCGGAACTCTCGAGGATCGGCTTCATCAGCTCCCGCGTCGTTCCGGGATACGTCGTGCTCTCGAGCACCACGAGCTGCCCGCGCTGCAAATGGTCGGCGATCAGATGCGTCGTGCTCTCCACGTAGCTCATGTCCGGGTCGCGCGTCTTGTTCAGCGGCGTCGGCACGCAAATGATCACAGCGTCACATTCGCGCAACGTCCGCGGATCGGCGCTCGCGCGAAAACGCTTCTCCGAGACCACCTCCTTGATCAGCTTCGACGGAATATGCTTGATGTAGCTCTTACCCGAGTTGAGTTGATCCACCTTCCCCTGGTCGATATCGAACCCCAGACAGGTGAACCCCGCCTGGCAGAACGTACGCATCAACGGCAAACCGACATACCCCATGCCGATGATGCCCACCTGGACCGTTCGGCGGTCAGTCGCCTCGCGCCAAAGGTTATCGGACAAAAGCGGACGTCGACCGGACCTGCCGGTCGAGCCGCCGCGACGCTGGCCCTGCCGTGAGCTGACGGGTCTGTTAGGCATATTCGTTTCTTTTCTCATGTCGTGATGCACCACCCACGCACATATCGGTCGTGAACAATCCCCACTATAATGTCGAAGAAACCGCATTGGCAAACGGTGTTCGTAGAGTCCAAAACCACCCGAGACGCTTTATCGTGCCGGAAAGAATCCCGCTAGCCCGTCCAAATATCACCCAGGCCGAAATCGACGCCGTGGTGGCCGTCCTGCAGACGCCCAACCTCAGCCTGGGCCCCAAGTTGACCGAGTTTGAGAGAGCCTTCGCCGACTATTGCGGCACGAACGAGGCGGTCGCCTGCTCCAGCGGAACCGCCGGGCTCCATATCCTCACCCGAGCCTACGGCCTGAGTCCCGGCAACGAGGTCGTCACAACGCCCTTTTCGTTCGTGGCTTCAGCCAACTGCGCTCTCATCGAAGGCGCAATACCCGTCTTTGTCGACGTCGACCCCCACACCTGGAACATCGACGCCACCCGCATCGAAGCCGCCGTCACGACGAAAACCAAGGCCATCATCCCCGTCGACGTCTTCGGAAACGTCGCAGACATGAGCCCGATCGAGACCCTTGCGCGCACGCACAATCTCCGCGTGATCGAGGACTCCTGCGAGGCCCTCGGCGCCCGCTACCGGGGACGGCCGGCCGGCACCCTCGGCGACGCAGGCGTTTTCGGGTTTTACCCAAACAAACAGATGACCACCGGTGAGGGGGGTATGATCATTACGGACGATGGCGAAATCGCCCGCCTCTGCCGCTCCCTCCGCAATCAGGGGCGGGACGGCGGCGGAGGCTGGCTCGCCCATCCACGGCTGGGCTACAACTACCGCCTGAGCGATATCAACTGCGCCCTGGGAATCGCGCAACTGGCCAGGATCGACGAGTTGATCGCTCAGCGGTGCCGAGTGTTGTCGGCCTATCAAACACGACTCTCGGGCGAACGCCGCATCGCCCTCCAGCGATTGACGCCGGAGGTGGAAATCAGCCCGTTTGTCTTTGTCGTCAGGCTTGCCGACGCCTACACGCAAAACGATCGGGATCGCATCCTGTGCGAACTCGACGATCGAGGCATCGGCTGCAGCAATTACTTTACGCCGATCCACCTGCAACCGTTCTATCGAGAACGATTCGGGTACAAACCGGGTGACTTCCCGGTCTGCGAGGGCTTGGCGCAGCGCACCGTGGCCTTGCCGTTCCATCACGAACTGACGGAACACGACATCGACCGTGTCTGTCACGAGCTGCAAGCACTGCTTTGATCGAAGGAAGAACCACTGCTGTGGAAAGACCAACGGCTGGCAAAGCGGTAATCTCGCTGATCATCGCACAATCCGTCACGCTCGGCGCAACGGGAATCGCCCCCCCCGACACCACGTCCGCAAGCCCCCGTGAAGGCACGTTGACGTCCGCCGGGCCAGGAGATGAAAACGCCGCGTTGCCCCAACGCGACGATGAGGAGTTCCTGCACCCGCCCAACCCTCAGGCGGCTTCGGAAATCGCCGCACTGACCACCGCGCTCACCTCACCGGTCTATTCCGAGCGAAAATCGGCCACCGAAGAGTTGATCGAAATCGGCGTTCGAGCCCTTCCTCAACTTCGCAAGGCCTACCGCAAAACGAACGATCTCGAGGCACACCTTCGTATCGAAGAGATCGTCGAAACCACGTTTCTCGATTACCACGTCTTCAACCGGCATGGCTTCCTGGGCGTCTCGCTGACACCCTACAACCCAGACCTCCATCCCCGCCCCGAGGTGCCGGAAGGAATGAACGGCGCCTTCCTCAGCGAGATCGAAAGCGGCAAAGCGGCGGAACAGGCGGGGCTATTGAAGGAGGATGTCATCGTCGCAATAGACGGGCAACCGTTTCGAGGAGTCGGCCAGGGGCTCAGCAACGCCGTCGCCGCCATGGTTCGCGCGCATCGACCGGGAACGACGATGTCGGTCACGGTAATCCGTGGGAACGAGCGCTTGGAGATTGACGTCATCCTGGGCCGCTGTTCCCCCGAACAGCTAAGAAACCGCACCGTCCGCGTCATCGGTTTCCCCGATCTGGAACGAAATGCCAGAAGCAACTTCCCGGGATGGTGGGCGAGAAACTTCCGGGACGTACGTGAATCGTCGCCGGGAAAGACCGAAGACTAAGCCATGCCCCGACCGATCACTCGTCCTCGGCGATTCGCCTGGCCTTCCGCGCTCGACAGGTTCCGTATGGCGTGTGTGTTTGTCGGATGCCTGGGCATCGCAGACCTGAGTTCAGCCCGCGCGCAGCAATCCAATGCCACCGAGAATTCCGCGACGGAATCCGAGGTGGTCGACCCGCTTCGCCTTCCCGTGGACAAAAAGATCGCACGCGAGATCGCCGGGTTGATACCGCAACTGGGATCGCCAGACTTCAGTGAACGGAAAACCGCCACGCAGCAACTCATCGAGATCAGTGCAACCGCCCTGCCGCAACTGCGGTCAGCCTATCTCGAAACCAAGGACCTCGAAGTACGCCTGCGGATTGAGCAGATCGTTCACACCATCTACTTCGATTATTACGTCTTCAACAAAAACGGTTTTCTCGGAATCCGAATGCAGTATACATCGCTGCCGAACCTTCCGAACAATCCCACGATCCCCAAAGAAGGACCGGGGCTGAAGGTCTCCAGCGTGATCGACAACACGGGTGCGAAACGAGCCGGACTTCGACAGGGCGACATCATCGTGAGACTGGACGGCCAACCCCTTCCCGGCGACGGGGCCGACGTCGTCAACGCCTTCAGCGCCGCCATTCGAGAGCGGCGACCCGGAGGCGGGATGGAACTCACGGTGGCGCGGGGAGGCAAGACGCTGGACGTGCAAGTGACCCTGGGGCGATGTCCGGAGTATCTCGCACGCGGACAAACGGGCCAGGGCGTCCGCGGTACGACCGATATCTGGGTGCAAACACGCGACCGGTTTCCGATCTGGTGGACGGAGAACTTCCGACCGGAACATGACCCCCCGAGCGCCCCCGCCCAACCCTAGCGCAAGCACCAGTGCTCCACCACTCTCGACGGGTGCCATGGCCAAGCGCAGCGCCGCC
>JAJDDV010000052.1 GCA_029260135.1 Phycisphaerae bacterium
TCGGCGACTCGGTCACGACGGACCACATCTCGCCGGCCGGCGTGATCAAGCCGGACTCCCCCGCCGGTCGTTTTCTGCAGGATCGCGACGTATCGATCGGTGACTTCAACAGCTATGGCTCGCGTCGCGGGAACGATCGCATCATGACGCGCGGAACGTTTGCCAACATCCGCCTTCGCAACCTGCTCGCACCGGGAACGGAGGGCGGCGTCACGACGCACCTGCCGACCGGCGAGCAGATGCCGATCTACGACGCGGCACAGAAATACCGGGACGAAGGTACGCCGCTGATCGTGCTGGCGGGTCGTGAGTATGGCACGGGTTCGTCGCGCGACTGGGCGGCCAAGGGTACGCTGCTGCTGGGCGTTCGCGCGGTGATCGCGGAGAGTTTCGAGCGGATTCATCGAAGCAACCTGGTGGGTATGGGCGTGCTTCCGCTGCAGTTCAAGGAGGGTCAGAATCGCGACGGACTCGGAATCACGGGGCAAGAGACGTTCGACTTCGTCGGGCTGAGCGACGACCTGAAGCCGAGGCAGGATGTCGAGGTCCGTATTACGGCGCCGGATACGGGTGATTCGCGGGTGGTTCCGTTCGTGTGCCGGATCGACACGCCGGTCGAAGTGGAGTACTACCGCAACGGTGGAATTCTCCCGACGGTTCTGCGGAAGCTCTCGGCGGATTAGGTGAGACTACATTCCCCGCCGATCTGTACCTCGCGAGGTGAACAACCTCTGCACACCGACGGACCAGGCGAACGTCCGCAAGGGGAAGCCGAGCGTCGAAGCGAATGACAGGGAACTGTCACTACCGACGGGAGCTACCTTCATGCGTTACGTCATGAGGCCCAACTTCTTATCACTGGGTCACAACTTTACGATCAAGGACGATCGCGGTGATGTTGCCTATCGCGTTCGTCGCGTCGCCTTCTCTTTCGGCGGGCGGCTTTCACTCCTGTCGCCCAGCGGGAAGGAGCTGGCGAGGCTCACCAAGCGCCTGTTCGCCTGGCGCCCGACGGTGCAGGTGGATCGGGACGGCAAACGCGCAGCGACGATTCAGAAGAAGGTATTCACGTTCATTCGCAACCGATTCATGATCAACGTCGCTGGCGGTGGGTCGATCGACGTCGAAGGCTCGCTCCTCGATCGCGAATATACCTTGATGCGCGGCGGTGAGACCATCGCCACCGCTTCCAAGAAGTGGTTCAGCCTGTCGGAGAATACGTACGGGATTGACGTGGCGGATGGCGAGGACGACGCGCTCGTGGTCGCCGTTGTCACGGCCATCGATATGCTCACCCGGCAAGGTGATCTTCTGGGATCCGGCGACGAGTAGCGCTGCGCGGACATAGCGCTGCCCGACGCGACTTCACCTCTGCGCGCGCTTGCGGACCTTCACTCCGCACGGACCCAGACGGCGACCAGGTTGTCACGATCCACCTGTCGATAGCGCGTCTCCACCCATTCGCGGAACGTCACCAAGGCATGATGGTGAGGGTGCTGCGGCGATACGGTCCACTGTGTCGGGCGCCCGATGATAACCTTCGGTTTCGCCTGGATGACCAAGCGGCAGATCTCTGCCATGAATCGGCTGCCGGATGGATCCCGGCGGGTCTTTTCGGTTCCGATGTAGCGAATGGCCGGGGGGCGGTCCGATGCCCAGTAAATCCGGGGCTCGTAGCCCCAGACGAACATCGTTTCGTCCGGGGCGCTGCGCTCACGAACCGCCTGGGCGAGATCCATGACCCGTCGCTGCTTGGGATCGTCCTGGGCGTGCCAGCGATACGACAGCGCCGCGCGAACCTGGGATTGTATCGGGGTGAGCAGCATGAACGCCAGCCAAAGAAGGGCAACGACTTGATAGATGGTCGGACGCTCGACACCTTGCACGCGTCCCGCGTTGAGTAACAGATGAACGCCGTGTCCGGCCAACATGACGAGCGGCGGCAAGGCGATTCCCCAGTAGTGAAGGCGCCGGTCCGGTCCGAGAAGCGCAAGCACGACGGCCGCGATCATCCAAGCCCACAACAACACCAGCAGCCCCGGCGGCCTCAGACCCGGCGATCGGTCCGCCGGCCGGGGCTCAACACCCCAAACCCATCGCACGATGGGAAAGACCAGCGTGGCCGCCGCCAAGACCAAGGGCAATGTCATCGTGTACCGAAGTTCGCTCAGACCGAACCACGTAAGCCTGCGAGATTGCGAGTCCAAGAGTTCCACGTTGAATGCGAAAACGGCATGCCACGCCCAGGCAAGGTTCGACGTCGCCCAAAGCAGCGTGATGGCTGCGGCGATGCTCAACCACCAACCTCCGGCGAAAATCAGCAGCCGCCGCACGATCATGGCGGGAGACATCGCCCCCCCTAGCGCAAGGAAAACGACGTGGATGGAAACGCCGATCGCCACCGCCAAGCTCGTCTGCTTGAACCAGAAACTGATGCCCGCGCAGACTCCGGCGAGCAGCAAGCTGAAGCTCGGGCTCTTCGCCGGCCCAAACGATCGACAGTAGAACATGAAGGCGGCCAACTCCGCCAAAACGAAGAACGTGCTGGGGCGGTTGCATCCTACATGATAATAATCAAGGTAGAGGTAGATGGAAGCGATGATCGTGATCACACTTGCCGCGGACCCACCGTACAAGCGCCGTGCCATCGCGAAAACCAGACCGCACGCCCCGAGCGCCGCCGCCGCGCAGAAGGCGATCGTTCCAGCTCTCGATCCCGCGGAGACCCACGAGCCCAGGGCGTTGATCCAGAAGATCCCCGGCGGTTTGTTGTCCCACAGCTGCTCGAAGAGGATGCCCCCTCGCGCAATCTCTCTGCCGTAGTACGAAAACAGCCAGGCATCAGCCTCGTTGTATCGAGTGTGCGAAATGTACTGATTGAGCGCAAGGACGGGCAGGGTCAGCAGCATTGTCACGCCACACACGAACAAGACTCGACGACGCGACGATAGCGGCTGCTCGACCATACAACTCTCCCGAGGAAGGAAGACGTCGAATCGCTGATCGACAGACGTCTTACGCAAACCGATCCCGTACCATGACCTCCTCGAGCGCGAGCTGTCCAGGTTTTGCCCCTGCCGGCTTGACAGCCCTTCCAACGGGGACCATGAACCCGATGACGTGGTCCTCGGGCAGGCGGATCAGCTCGGCCACCTTGTCCGCGTCGAATCCGATCATCGGGCAGGAGTCGTAGCCCATCGCCTTGGCGGCCAACATGATCGTCTGGCCGGCGATGCCCACCGAGCGCATGGCTTCGTCGCGCTGAAGGCGATCGTTACCCTGGTAGAACGGTCCCATCCAGTTGACCAGCAATTCGGCGACGTCCTCGGGGGCATCGCGCCAATAGCGCTGCGGGTCTTTCTCCCACGCCTTGACGTCGGCCGTCAAGATGATCAAAAGCGACGCGTCCGTCACCTGCGCCTGATCGGCGGCGGCGGCACGAATCTGCCGGCGAAGCTCCGGATCGGACACGACCACGAACCGCCATTGTTGAATGTTGAAGGAGGTTGGGCTCTGGATCGCAGCCTCGAAGAGGCGACTCGTTTCGTCGTCGCTGAGTTTGTGGTCGGGATCGAAGTGCTTGACGGCACGTCGCTGATAGATGGCATCAAATGTGTCCATTCTCACCTTTCTCCTCAGTGATTCGCCGCCCGGACCGGATCGTGCGGCGGCGCAGAACCCGAGTGCACGCTGTCACTGCGATCCTGAACTCGCGATCGATTCCGGACGATACTGCGGCCCGTTACGGTACGAATTTGTACCCGATGCTGTGGACCGTCACAATGTGCCGTGGGTGTTTGGGGTCCGGTTCGATCTTGCGACGCAGACTGACGATGTGGTTGTCGACGGTGCGCGTGGCCGGAAAGCCCTCGAGCCCCCAGATAACGTCGAGGAGTTTGTTTCGCTCGACCGGCTGCTCCGCGTTCTCCACGAGCATCTTCAGGATTTCCAGCTCGAAGTGTCCGAGCGCGAACGATTCATCGCCGCGCTCGACTTTGCCCTTGATCAAATCGATCGTGGTCTCGCCGACGCGGAGGATTCTCGACAACCCCTTGCCGGCGCCCGTTCGGCGCAGGGCGGCCTTGATTCTCGCGAGTAACTCACGAACACTAAAGGGCTTCGTAATGTAGTCGTCCGCGCCAACCTCGAGGCCTCGGACGATGTCGATCTCCTGGCTCTTGGCGGTCAGCATGAGGATGGGAAAAGTGAACCCGGCCTGGCGGATCCGGCGACAGCATTCCAGCCCGTCGATTTTGGGCATCATGATGTCGAGCAAGATCAGGTCCGGACTCTCCATCGTTGCGGCGTGCAGCGCGGCCTCGCCGTCCTCGGCGACGATAACCTCGTAGCCCTCAAACTGAAGGTTGTCCCGCAGCCCCACCACCATGTCCTTCTCGTCATCTGCAACCAGTATGCGTGCCATCGGGCTGATCTCCTGCACTCGAGCCTTGGGTACACCACGTGGAACCGTCTTACATGGCACCGTGTTACGGTACCCATCGACGCGGGACCCTACCCGCGTTCAACGAACGCAACCGCGGCAGCTTCATCTGACACCATTCGCCTCACGTGTAGCGCCCTCAGCTTCTGCGAGGGCATTCACCGTCGGCGGCGGTCAATCGGTCCTCTGCGGTAAGAATAAGCGAAAAGTACTCCCTTTGACCAGCCGCGATTCGATATCGAGCGATCCGCCGTGGGCTTCGCCGATCTGTTTCACCAGCGAAAGCCCTAATCCGGTTCCGCCCTGCCCTCGCACACGGTCATCCACGGATCGGAAGAACCCGTCGGTCACGCGTGCCCGTTCCGTCGGCTTGATGCCGATTCCCCGATCGTGGACGGAAACCAACACGCCGCGCCGACCGCGGCGGGTGTCGGCCGTCACATCGATGGCGAGATACCGCTCGTCGCCCGAGTACTTGACGGCGTTGTTCATCAAATTGATCAGGGCCTGGGCGATCGCACCGGCGTCCGCGTCGACGATGGGCAGCCCCGCAGCCACCGTTAAATGATGCTCGAACCGGTCGTGGTCTAGCTGCGGGCGATAGGCCTCGTACGTCTCGCGGACCACCCCGCCGATGTCGAGCGGCTGGAACTTGTAGGTCATGCGGCCCGACTCGATCTTCGAGAAGTCGAGAATGTTGTTGATCAGGTTGGTGAGTCGCGTGCTTTCGCGCGTGATGATCTCGTAGTACTCCTGCCGCTTCTTCTCGGACGTCACACGCCCGGATTGAAGCGTCTCGCCGAACATGTGAATCAGCGCAAGCGGCGTCTTGAGTTCGTGCGAAATATCGGCGACGAAGTTGGCCTTCATCCTCACGAGTGCCATCTCTTTGCGCATGGTGCGAACCAGGACCGACATCGCGATCAGGAGCGTCACCAACGCCAGCATCGGCAGCACGAGAGAAACGAGCGTCCGGCTGACGATCGCCCGGCGATGCTCCAGTAGAAATGCCTCGCTGGGCTGAATCGTCCACGATTGCATCACGCCGTACAGAGGCTGCGACCAAGGACGATCCGTCATACCGGCAAGAACCAGCTCCAGCCCCGAGTACGTCGCCAATAACGGCTCGACAAGATCGGACATCAGGCGCGGGACGCTGACACATCCTGCTACGACGACGATCTGGGCGTCCCCGTCCGTCGACGCCATCCAGCCCAGCGATACCGGCTCGCGCGCCAGCGTGTCGTACAGCATCTTCGGTTGATCCTCGTCGGCCACGTCCAACGGCTCCCAGCGCGAGAAGTGTCGTTCGACCAGTTCTCTCAAGGGCTGCGTATTGCTCGTCGAGGCTGCGATGACCTCGGCCGACTGACCGTTCCAGTAGAAGAGCCCGTCGATCCAGGTGGGCAGCTTGTCGGTCGGCCCCCACGGCATCTCCGCGCCACCCCGAACGCGCCCGATCACCTTCCCCAGCGCGTCGGCCAGTTGCTCGTTGTATTGTTCGCGGGCAGCGTCCGCGATCCGGCTGGCGCCCGATGCCGCCTGCGCCATGAGCTGGTTGGCGAATGTCCGGGCCTGTTCGACCGCCAGGATAGCGCCGACGACGGCCAACCCTAGCGCCAGGACAACCATCCACAGGCCGGCAATACGCCAGGTCAGCGTCCGTGATCGAAATTGGATATTTTCTTTGGGCATGGTTCAGCTGTACAAGACGTCCGCGCCAGCGTACCCCGCTCCCGCCCGGCTGACCAGAATCGCCCGCCGGCTGCGGGTTGCAGGTGCGGACCCATCCGGCGAGGATCGCCCGTCCGCAGGGTGGATATTCTACTGATTTAGTACTATATTCTACGTGTCGGTGCCGGGCGACTTATTAGAACCTGCGTGATCTGCACGCAACCGTTGGCGCCGGTGTCCGCATTGGCTGGAGTGACTTGAATGGCTGTCATCACCGAGGAAATGGTGCGAGATCGCCTGCGCACCGTGAACGATCCGGAGCTTCATCGCGACATCGTCTCGCTCGACATGGTCAAGCAGATCCGGGTCGACGAGTCTATGGTGCGGGTCCATGTCGAGCTGACGACGCCCGCGTGTCCACTGAAAGACCGGATTCAGCGTGACATCGACGAAGCGCTCAAGGCTCTCGACGGCGTAGAGACCGTCGAGGTCGAATGGAGCGCGAGCGTGCGATCGAGCCGAGGCGGCGCGGCGGAGTTGCCCGGGGTCAAGAACGTCATTGCCGTCGGCGCGGGAAAGGGAGGCGTCGGCAAGAGCACAGCCGCGGTTCTTCTGGCGTTCGGTTTGCACCGCTCTGGTGCGACGGTCGGTCTCATGGACGCCGACGTCTACGGACCGAGCATTCCGACGATGACCGGTGTGGAAGGATACAAGCCCGACGTGCGGGAGGACATGATCGTTCCCGCCACGGCGGGCGGCGTGAAGATCATGAGCATCGGATTCATGGTGGACCGGAACCAGCCGCTCATCTGGCGAGGCCCCATGACGCACGGCGTCGTCAAGCAGTTTCTCGAACAGGTTGATTGGGGGCAGCTCGATTATCTCATTGTCGACCTGCCTCCGGGAACGGGTGACGTCCCGCTGAGCCTGGCGCAGTCGGTGCCGATGACCGGCTCGGTGGTGATCTGCACGCCGCAGGACATCGCCCTTCTCGATGCGACCCGCGCGGTCAAGATGTACGAGCAGCTCAATGTGCCATGCCTTGGCATTATCGAGAACATGAGCTACTACCTCTGTCCGCAGTGCGGTCACCGCGACGAGCTCTTCGATCACGGCGGTGCGGCGGCGGCGGCTCAGCGACTCAGCGTCCCGTTCCTCGGTGAGATTCCGCTGAATGCGAAACTGCGCGTGTACGGCGACGGGGGAACGCCCGAGAAGGCGTTCACCGAAATGGACGACTATGTCGCGCAAGCCATCGCCAAGGTTGTAGCCAACACGGCGGGGCAGATCAGCGTCAGGAGCGAGTCGCGGTCGGCCGCACCGACGCTCTCGGTTGAGTGATGCGCCGGCGGCGCGCACCACAGTGCGACGCCTCCAAACCGCAGGGAAGCCGGTTCCATGAACCAACGGGTGGCTGATACGATCGGTCGACTCGAGGGCTTTATCGCGACCGTCGATGACGCCCTTGCTCTATCACCGGAGGCGGCGGCGTTCGTCCATTCGCTGATCTTCGCGAGCGGCGCACGTCGCGGACTCGAGATCGGAACCAGCTACGGCTACAGCGGGTTGTGGATGGCCTCGGCACTCTCGGAAAACGGCGGAACGCTCGTCACGGTGGATCACGACCCGCGCAAGACGGAAGCGGCACGCGGATGGTTCGAATCCGCCGGGCTCGGCGCGTGCGTAGAATTGCGCACGGGGCTCGCCGGCGATGTGCTCGCCTCGCTCGACGGACCGTTCGACTTCGTGCTCAACGATGCTGACAAGAACAACTGCATCCACTATGTTGAGTTGCTCGAGGACAAGCTGGAGGAACGGGCCGTCGTGCTCACCGACAACACCATTTCCCACGTAGCGGATCTCGACGCATTCGTGAAATGGATCCGTCAGCGACGGGATTTCCGCTCCGTCGGCGTGTCGATCGGAAGCGGTATGGAGCTTTCCGTGAAGCTGGGATCTTCGTGAGGGAAACAGCCATGCGTTTGGAGATTCTATTCCTCGGACCGGCGAGCGACCTGGCCGGAAGAGACCGTACGACGATTGACGTTTCCGAGGGAGCGACGATCGCGGATGTGCGCCGAGTCTTGGCCCATCAGCACGTCGGGCTCGGGCGTGCGCTCTCGTCCATTCGCTTTGCCGTCAACGAGGCGTTTGCGACGGACGAGACTCCGCTTCAGGACGGCGACGAAGTGGCCTTGATTCCGCCGGTCTCCGGTGGGTCCGGCGAGTCCGATGTCCTGGTCGACATCGTAACCGAACCGATCGACGTGGAACGCGTGCGCTCCTCCGTCATGGGCGACCCGAAGCAAGGCGCAATCGTCACGTTTGAAGGCGCAACTCGGCAGGAGGATGACCCGGATCACGGCCGACTGCTGCGGCTCAATTATGAAGCCTATGAGTCGATGGCGAGCAAACAGCTCGAGACGATCGCGCTGGAGGCCAAACGGCGATGGTCCACCGGGCGCGTCGCCATCGTTCATCGAATTGGCGTCGTACCTCCCGCAGAGACATCAGTCATGATCGCCGTCGCTTGTGGACATCGCGCCGAGGGGTTTGAGGCTTGTCGGTGGCTGATCGATACACTCAAGAAAGACGTTCCGATCTGGAAGAAGGATGAATTTGAAGATGGACACGTACGCTGGGTCCATCCGAACCCTGCGGAGCCTTCGGAGTGACACAGAAGTTGGACGAATCGACACCTGAGAGGAAGAAGCGCGTTCGCAGGCTCATCACCGCGCTAAAGAAGCTCTATCCGGACGCCGACTGCGCGCTGACGCACGACAACCCGCTCGAGCTACTGATTTCGACGATCTTGTCCGCCCAATCGACGGACGAAACCGTGAATAAGGTGACGCCGGTACTCTTCCGGAAGTACAAGTCCGCCAAAGCTCTCGCTGACGCTCCGCGCGAGGACGTCGAGGAAGTGATCCACTCGACCGGGTTCTTTCGCCAAAAAGCCAAGAGCATTCAGGGCACCTGCCGTAAGATCGTCGAGGACTTTGGGGGCGACGTTCCGGACACCATGGACGATCTGCTGACGTTGCCCGGGGTTGCGCGAAAGACCGCCAACGTCGTCCTCGGCACGGCGTTCGGCAAGTGCGAAGGCATTGTCGTCGATACGCACGTCGGACGCATCTCGACGCGTCTTGGTGTGACCTGGTCGAGCAAGAACGGGAAGGACGCCGTCAAGATCGAGCGTGACCTGATGGAAGTCGTTCCGCGCAAGGACTGGATCTTCTGGGGACACGCGTTGGTCCGGCATGGGCGACGGATCTGCAACGCCCGCAAGCCAGACTGTACGAGCTGCACGCTGGCGAAGAACTGTCCCACCTCTGAAACTCACAGCGCAACCGCATCGGGAGCCGCCTAGCGCACCCCGCGATCGCGATCCACGTCAGGAAAACGGCCGCACTCGATAAACTAGCGAACCCTGCGCGGCGAACCTCTGCAAGAAACGACCAGCAACCTCCGGGTCCCCGGACCGGTTTTGAGGTCTGCAGGAACGCGTCATGCCAGGGTCTTGCGGGCGGCCCTGATTGGGCAGGTCGCCGATCACGATTTGAAACGTGAGGATTCTTGATGGAAACCGTTGTTCAAGGCGTGCTGAGTGGAGCGGACGAGGCGATCGGGCATACACCGCTGATTGATTTGCAGCGACTTTGTGCCGACCTGGAGGGATCCGTTCTGGCCAAGTGCGAATTCCTCAATCCCGGCGGGAGCAAGAAGGACCGAATCGCCAAGCAGATGATCGACGACGCCGAATCGCAGGGGATTCTCAAACCGGGGCAAGCGGTCGTCGAGGTTACGAGTGGAAACACCGGATGCGGTCTGGCGATCGTCTGTGCGGTGCGGGGGTATCCCTTCATTGCCGTGATTTCCCGGGGCATGAGCGCTGAACGAATTCGGATGATGGAAGTCCTTGGCGCGGAGGTCTTGCTCGTCGACCAGGCTCCGGATTCACCGGCCGGGCAAGTCAGCCCGCAGGACCTCGTCGAAGTTGAGAAAGCGGCAGAGACCTACGTCGCCACCCATGACGCCGTGCGCGTCGATCAGTTCCACTGGGAGAGCAACAAACGAGCCCACTACGAGGGTACGGGACGGGAAATCCTGGAACAGACGGACGGTGAAGTGGACGCCTTCGTCGAGTTTGTCGGAACCGGAGGAACATTCGCCGGTGTCTGCGAAGCGCTGAAGGAAGCCAATCCGAAGATTCGATGCTATATCGTCGAACCGGCGAGTGCGTCGTTCTTTGGATGCCGCGAGTACCTCGGTCCGCACCGGATCGCCGGTGGTGGATACGCGCGCGATCTGGACTTGATCAATCACGACCTGGTGGAGGACTATGTGTCCATCGATGACAAGACCGCCATGTCCATGGCGCGGCGCCTGGCTGCGCGCGAGGGCCTTTTCGTCGGCACCTCTTCGGGCGCCAACGTGGCCGCTGCGATCCAGCTCCTCGAAGGCCGAGAGCGGGGCTCGCGTATTGCCGTCGTGTTGACCGACACCGGGCTGAAGTACCTCAGTACGCCACTGTTTAGCGAGTAGCTCATCCGCGTTGATGTGGTCACTCGGCTGGGGCACAGCAGTGCTTCACCCGTTCGCACCGCCCTCATCCCGCCATTCATGACTTTCAGTTATGGGTCGTACTGACCGGGGGACCTCACTCAGTTACTGAAGAGCGCCTGACGTCAGACCTCCAGTCTGCAACCGCCGTGTTTTTGCGCCGACCGCCGTCTCCGTTAACATGGTTGTAAAGGTGGTGAGTAGCGGTCGGGGGAGTTCCGCCCAATGTCACTCGGACCTACGGAAATGCCCGACCGTCTGACGCCGCCTTTTGATTCTCCGTACGAGAACGCCATCGTTTTGAAGTGGCGAATTGGGACAGGCAACTTTGTTGGAGGAGACTCAGATATGACCGCAAGTCAGATGTCCACTATGCTGATCGTGCTTGGGCTTCTGGGCACCCCCGCCGCTGCATCGAGTGTCGCCGTTGATCCGGGCGTACCGGGCGATGGCGTCGTCGACCTCTATCTAGACGCTTCTGTCGGGACCCTTCTGATCGACACAGACGCGACCATACTCAGCGGGTTTGTGATCCGGTCGGAAGCCGGAATCTTCACAGGAGGACCGGCGAACTTGCAGGGGTGGTTCCAGGAGGACACCAACAACAGCATATCCGACAATATGGGCTTCGTGATCACCGACCAACACCTTTTGGGCGCCGTAATCGGACCTGAGTGGAATATCATTGGTCTTTCCGCTCGCGGGTCGGGGCTGCGCAGCTCGCGCCCACCCGTGGACCCGTACCACGATCTGACGTTCACGTACACGCTCGCGGGGACGCCGGGCGCTTACTACGGCAACCTCATCGTTGTTCCCGAGCCGGCCACCGTGATCCTCTTCACTGTCGGCGGTCTGCTCGTGGCAAGACGACGGCGCTAATGGATCGGCCCGCCGAAGCCCGGCGTCTCCGCGGAGGCACTGGGCGTCTGCGTTGATCGCCTCGCCGTACGACGTTGGCGAGTGAGGGGCGTCATTTGCGGTCTTTCGGATCGGTGCATCCTGCTCAGAAGCGTCATTTCAGCCTCAAATCGCGGGTTTCATCACCCGATTCTGCAACCATGCCGCCGAGCTGCGGCGACTCCGGCGATGGAAAAATTCGTGCTTCTCAGCAATTTCGGGTTTGCCAGCCCTTGTGGCGCGTGTACACTGATTACGGTTGGGTAGTCGAACGAGGCAGGTACGTGACGTTTGAAGATCAAGTCCGGACGCATACGCCAAGATCGCAATCCTACCTTCACGGTCGGAACGTCGGCCACTTTCAATGTCGACCCTGAAAGCGAAACTGTGGGTCGAGTTTGCCATCCTGATGGGAGAATCGGAGCGATGGGCAAAAGGTTGTATGTCGGGAACTTGAGCTACGGCGTCACGAGTTCGGATCTGGAGCAGTTGCTCGGTGCGTATGGAACGATCGAGAGTGCCGAAGTGATCAGTGACCGCGCCACGGGGCAGAGCAAAGGCTTTGGCTTCGTCGAAATGGCCAATGATGACGAGGCACAAGCGGCGATCGACGGCTTGAACGGCCAGGACCACGGTGGTCGGGCGCTCACCGTCAACGAAGCCAGACCGCGCGAGTCGCGTGGCGGCGGCGGCGGCGGCGGCGGTCGCGGTGGTTACGGTGGCGGCGGCGGTGGCGGCCGCGGCGGCTATGGCGGCGGCGGTGGCGGAAGAGACCGCTACTAGATCACACAATTCCTAGACGGAAAAAACGCAGAAGGGTAGGACGAGCTTGACGGCTTGGCCTACCCTTCCCTTTTGTTGGCAGGCGTATCAGAGTAACTGGAAGATGGCGGAGGCATAGTCGCATGGTCCTTATCGGTTTGGCATGGAAAGAGGTCCTGTCGGTTTCGCGGTTCCGGTCGGCCGCGTGGTTGATCGCGCTGGCGGTCGTAACGAGCGGAGCGACGTTACGCGCGGATGAGGTCTTCACACCGGAACACGTCGCGAAACTCCAAAGCGTTAGGTCGGCGGAGATTTCGCCGGACGGCAGGTACATCGCGTACACGCTGTCCGTTCCGCGCCGTCCCTATGAGGACGAAAGCGGCTCCGCCTGGTCGGAGTTGCACGTCGTCGACAGCAGCGGCGTTTCGCGCCCATTCATCACGGGCGAGGTCAGCGTCGGCTCCGTCCAATGGACGCCGGACGGTGAGGGCATCGCCTTCTTGGCCAAACGGGGGAAGGACGAACACAGGTCTCTTTATGTCATTCCCGTCGATGGCGGAGAAGCGCGCAGGGTGCTGAGCCACGAGACGAGTATCAGCCGGTACGCCTTCCGACCAGACGGTCATCGCGTTGCCTTCCTGGCTCGGGATAAGGAGCCCAAGATCGCAAAGAAGCTCAAGAAGAAGGGGTTCAATCAGGAGGTCTTCGAAGAAGGCCTTCGCAATGTCCACGTTTGGATCGGCACGCCGGATGACGAAGAGGCGGAATCGCGCAAGCTCTCTTTGAAGGGCTCGGTATCCTCAATTCACTGGAATCCGGCGGGAACCCAGCTCGTGGTCGGTGTGGCCCCCTCATCGTTGATCGACGACCGCTACATGAACACGCGGATTCGTGTCATCGACGCCCAGGAAGGAACCGTCCTGACCAAGATCGACAATCCGGGAAAACTCGGATCCATCGCGTGGAGCCCCAACGGACGTCACCTGGCCGTGATCGCAGCGGAGGACGTTCACGATCCCTCCGCTGGACGGCTGATGGTCGTTCCTGCCGGCGGCGGCGAACTTCGCAATCTGCTGCCGAATTACCATGGGCAGGTCAGCGCCGCGGCCTGGCAGGACAACGAGACGGTCATGTATCTCGGCGACGTCGGGGCCTGGAGCACGCTCGGCGAAGTCGCCATCGATGGTTCGGGGCGCAAACTCCATATCGCCGAAGGCCGGGCAGTCCTGTCTCGCATGCGATTGACCGCCGACGGGCAAACCGCCGTCATGTTGGGACAGTCAGACCGCCACCCCAATGAGGTCTACGTTATGGGGCACGGCGATACCACACCCCGTCGCCTCACGGACAGCAACCCATGGCTGTCCAAGATGCGCTTCGCGAAACAGGAGATCATTCATCACGAAGCCGGCGATGGCCTGATGCTCGAGGGCATCCTGATTCGACCGCTCGATGAGAAGCCGGGGCAGCGGTATCCGCTGATCCTGTGCGTGCACGGCGGACCCGAGGGTCATCGCAGCAACGGATGGCTCACGCGGTATTCCGGGCCGGGGCAGGTCGGTGCGGCCAGGGGCTACGCCGTCTTCTACCCGAACTATCGTGGCAGCACCGCCCGCGGCGTCGAGTTCTCAAAGCTGGGACAAGGTGACTACGCAGGGAAAGAGTTCGACGACCTTATAGACGCGGTGGATCACCTGATCGGTATGGGCCTCGTCGATGAGAAGAAGGTCGGCATCACCGGGGGATCCTACGGGGGCTTTGCGACGGCGTGGTGTTCGACCTATCACTCGCACCGCTTTGCCGCGGGCGTGATGTTCGTGGGTATCAGCGATCACATCTCCAAGTTCGGTACGACCGACATTCCCCAGGAGATGTTTCTCGTCCACTCACGCAAATACCCCTGGGAAGACTGGGAGTTCTTCCTCGAGCGAAGCCCGGTCTATCATGCACAGAAGGGCCACACCCCGTTGCTCATCATGGGCGGAAAGAACGACACGCGCGTCGACCCGAGCCAGTCGATGGAACTCTACCGCTATCTAAAGGTGCTGGGTAAGGCGCCGGTGCGATTGGTTCGCTATCCCGGCGAGGGCCACGGCAATCGCAAATCCGGCGCGAGATACGACTACAACGTTCGCATGATTCGGTGGTTCGACCACTATCTCAAAGGCCCGGGCGGCGATCCGCCACCGTACGACATCGACTACGGCTTCGTCGACGAAGAGAAGAAGAAGGACGAGACCGAGGGCGACGACTAGCGGTTGGCGTAGCGCTGGCAGGGAAGGCACCGTCGTCTCATCGTTTGGTCTGCCCGAGTGGGATCATCCCCGGTAGGCAGTGTCCGGGCGGTGCCGTGCGCGTTATGATCTCAGCGACGATATTGTAGAGAAACAGGAAGCGTTCGGGCTCATAGGAGGTGGTGTCATGTCTGTTCGGATTCTCGTTATCACCGGGCTATTGGCCCTGTCATCGCAGATGCTCTTTGCCGAGGGAGATGAAAACGCACTGAAGACCGGTCCGTGGCGAGCGTGGCTGGACAGCCCCGGCGGCGAGCTACCCTTTGGCCTCGAACTGGAGCACAAGCAAATCCTCTGGAAGGCGTGGATGGTCAATGGTCCGCAGCGGATCGAAGTGCCACGCGTCACCTGGGACGGAAAGACGCTGACGCTCGACATCGACTACTACGACTCCAAGATCACCGCCAAGCTCAGGAAGGACGGCAATCGTCTCGACGGGCAGTGGAAGAAGCGAGCCAAGAAGGGCTGGACGGAGATGGCGTTTCACGCGACGCCCGGTGACGCGCCCCGCTTCACCAAACGCCCGGGAACGAAGGTGCCCATGGGGCGCCACAAAATCGACGGCAAGTGGCTGGCCAAGTTCTCGGAGAATGAAAACCCAATCATCGCAGTCTTCCGGCGAGAGTCGGGTGACACGGTCACTGGAACCTTCATGACGCCGACGGGTGACTATGGTCACTTGGCTGGCCAGATGGACGGCCCGCGCCTGCGGCTCTCCGGTTTTGACGGTGCCCATGCGTTCTTGTTCCACGCAACGGTACAACCGCGCGGGCTACTGCGAGGTGACTTCTGGTCGCGCGATACGTGGCACGAAACTTGGTCGGCCGAGCGCGACGTCGCGGCCACGCTTCCGGATGCGTTCGCGCAGACGAAATGGACGGGCAAGGCGAAGCTCGCCGATCTGCGTTTTCCCGACCTCACAGGGACGCCGCGCTCGCTCGCCGATCCGGAGTTCACCGGCAAGGCAAGAATCATCGAGATCTTCGGTACGTGGTGTCCTAACTGTCACGACGCGTCCAACTACCTGATGGAACTCCACCGCCGCTACGCCAAACGCGGCTTGAAGATCGTCGCACTCGCGTTCGAACTCACCGAAGATCCCAAACGAAACCGCAAGCTGGTCAAGACGTACGTGAAGCGTCACGGTATCGAATATCCGGTGTTGGTCGCCGGCATGGCGGACAAAGAAAAAGTGGCCAAGGTGTTGCCGGTCATCGACAAGCTGCGATCCTATCCGACGAGCATCTTTCTCAACGCCAAAGGCGAGGTGCAGGCGATTCATACCGGCTTCACGGGACCCGCCACCGGCGAGGAATACAAGGCCATGTGTGCCAAGTTCGAGTCACTGATCGAAGGCATGCTGCCCAAGAAGCCCGCCAAACCGAAGACCCCGTAACGACGGGTGGCATGGGCAAACTTGTTTGCCCTGTTTCGCCTGGGCGCTGATATTACGGGTGGCATGGGCAAGCGACAGCTTGCCCGTGTTTCGCCTGGGCGCTGATATTACGGGTGGCATGGGCAAGCGACAGCTTGCCCGTGTCTTGCCGCGTGCAGCGCTTGCGTGCCATGCCCAAGCCGAAGGCGCGGGCGTGTTGTTCCACCGAAACGTACCG
>JAJDDV010000053.1 GCA_029260135.1 Phycisphaerae bacterium
TCACTTCTGTCTGGATCCAAGAGCATGGTCGAGTGAGCAATCCGTGCGATCTGACGTGCGTGCGCGTACTCTCGCCGCTGTACGCATCTCTCGGCCCGCATGTGTGACTGTTCAGGCCGCGCGGCAATAGCGGTGATGAAGCCCGCCGACCTGCGGAATCGCGATGACCTTGCCTCTGTCCGGCGGCTCGACCTCCCTCTCGATTGGCGAGTTGCGGTCCAGCGACAGGTGAGTTCGTGAGTGCAGGTAGTAATCGAAATACGATCGCAGAATTCGCCGCAAATGCCGCTCGTTCAGCACAATCAAGTGGTTCAAACATTCGCGGCGGATCGAACCGTTCAAGCGTTCGGCATATGGATTCTGCCAGGGAGACTGCGGAGCCGTCAGCACTTCTTCGATGCCCATGTTGCGGACACGTTGCCGGAAGGTCTTTCCGTAGACTCCGTCACGATCGCGGCCGAAATTGACGCTATGATCCACCACGCCCGCAGCCGCACTCGAACTGTTACCCTCGGCTCCAGTCAGAAGCAAGCGACTGGAGCTTGGGTTTCCAGGACGGGGCGTTACACTCGTGCTCGGTAAGCTCAGCCGCGGAGCCTGCGAGGACCAAATGCGAAATGTCGAGCCGGAGGGCTCAAGAACCCTGAACGCAAGGGTCATGAGCACGAACATTGCGAAGCCCGCTAAGGTCGCGATCATCGGCGCCAGCGGAACCTACGGCCAGGGAATCCTCGCCCGGGCCGAGGAGATCGGTGTCAAAACGGTGGTGGTCACGCGGTCGCCGCACGAGTTCCAAGACGTGAAGCCTTCGACTTCCGTGATCGAAACGCCGCTGGATGAAGAGGAGAAGCTGAGAGAGGCGTACTCGGAGAACGACATGGGATTCACACGGCGGCGCTGCGTTTTGCCATGCCAGCCGACGCAGGAGGCACGAACCGCTGGCCATCAGCCTTCGGCTGACAGATCACGCCCACCTCGATTCCCGCTTGCTAAGGGGGGAGGCAAAGCTGGCGGCGGTCCGGGACCGGCCACCGGCTACGATCTGGCGCCCTTCAGCCTGCAATGCGGAACGGACGTCAACCCGCGCTGTCTACAACAACGCTCTGCCCGCTCCATGACTGTCGCGGCTCGGATTGACCGGGGCTACCGGTTGAAACTCTCACACCACATTGCGCTCTCGAATCGGCCGGTTTCTTGCGAAGCGATCAAAACTCAGTCGAGACAAATCCAACGATCTATACTCTCCGAAGGTGATGAGTTCACTGATGGCACGGCCCACGGCCGGGCTTTGCTGCAAACCGTGACCGGAGAACCCGTTGGCGAGCGCGAGATTCTCGACATCCGGATGGAATCCGAGGATCGCGTTCTGATCGAACGTATTCACCGCGTAGTGACCAGCCCACGCATTGATGCACCGGCTCGAAGCAAAGGCCTCCGCGCGATGCGCCAGCATCGGCCACAGTCGCTGCTCGAACAGGTCGGTATCGACGGTGTCGTCCAGCGTGTCGGGATCTTCATCGGTCGGTGGCGCGATGCCGCAGACGTAGTGCTCGCCCTCCGGCCGGAAGTACAAGCCGGTGGGATCGATCACCATCGGGCAGTGCGGTAACGGCTCCCTGCACGCGATGACGAAGACCTGTCGCTTGCGTGGGCGTACGGGCAGATCCACGCCGACCATCGACGCGATCTCGGTGGCATGCGGACCGGCGGCGTTGACCAGCGCGTGGCACGCGACGCGCTGACCGCCGGCAAGACGAACGGAGTTGATCTTCGAGGCGGCTCGGTCAATCCCGATCACCTCATCATGCACGTACTTCGCACCCAGTTGCTCGGCCTTGCGGCGAAAACCGTGCAGCAGCGCGTGCGGATCGATCCAGCCTTCGCCGCTGAGCCCCAGCGAGCCGCCGGCCAGGTCGTCGACGTGGAGCCAGGGGAATCGGTGCGTCAGTTGCTTTAGCGATAGCAGTGCGACGTCGGCTCCGAGGTCTCGTTGCCGGCGGTGATTGGACTGTAGCGTGGACCAGCCCTTTTCGGTGGCCAGGAACAAATAGCCCGCTTCCACGAAGGAGACGTCCACGCCGTGGTCGTCGACGCCGAGGTGTTCGTCGACGTTTCTGAGGAACTCGGCGGAGAACATGGACATCCGGATGTTCTCCGCCGTCGAGAACTGTTGGCGAATGCCGCCGACGGAGAGCGTTGTGGAACAGGCGACGTAGCGCGGGTCCTTCTCGACGACGAGGACCCGCCCGGTGAAGTCGGATGACGCGGTCAGGAAGTAGGCGATGGAACTTCCGATCACGCCGCCGCCAACGATGACTACGTCGAAACTCTCACACATTTGCTGTGGGCTCACTCATTGCACCTCCGCCGCTTGCGCGATGGCATGGTATCCGAGATAGGGGTGGGCACGCGAGCCGGGCTGCGGGGCGATACATCAGCCGGTCCGTCCCCCGCCCTTCGCCGTTGGCGAAGGACGGGTCACCCTGCGTCGTCTATAGCGTGCGGCGATACGGCCGCTCCCTCGCGGTCGCGATAGGGATCAGCTGTCGACTCGCAAACGTCAGCCAAGTCGCAGAGATGGTCGCGGCAGGTGAACCTCCCGCTTGCTGCGGGAGAACCACGTTCCCTACGCAGCTGGGGCGAGCGCGGTCGCCGGGTGCCCGCGTTGCTCGGCAGCCCGCTCCATGACTGTCGCGGCTCTGATCTCGCCAGCGGCGGAAAAGCGTGTGCCGGAATCAAGCTCCGAGCCGATACAAGAGCGATGTCTACGAATTTGCAGCGAAAAATCGTTGAGCTGCCGGAGCTGCTGACCGCAGCGAAGGAGGCTCGCGCCGAGGGCCGAACGGTCGTTCACTGTCACGGTTGCTTCGACATGGTGCATCCCGGTCACATTCGCTATTTGCAGTTCGCCCGGCAGCAGGGCGACGTGCTGATCGTGAGCTTGACCGGCGATTCGGACATGTCCAAAGCGGGGCTCCACCCGTACATCCCGCAGGACCTGCGGGCGGAGAACCTGGCTGCGTTGATGTTCGTCGACTACGTCTACATCGACCCCACGCCGACGGCCGAGTCGCTGCTGATGCAGTTGAGGCCTGACGTGTATGTGAAGGGGCGCGAGTATGAGAACTCGACCGACGCGGGATTCCTCGCAGAGAAGGGCGTCGTCGAGGGGTACGGCGGGCGGATCATTTTCTCGAGCGGCGAGATCGTGTTCAGCTCGACCGAGTTGATCGGTCGGATGCCGCAGGCGGATCAGACGATGCTCCACCGCCTGAAGCTGCTGACGGAGCGATACAACATCACGCTCGACTCGGTGACGGCCACGCTGGAGCAGTTTCGCGATCTTCACGTGTTGGTGGTGGGCGACATCGTTCTGGACCGGTATGTGTTCTGCGATGCGCTGGGAGTGGCGAGTGAGTCGCCGGTGATGACGCTGGCGCAGCGTGATGAGCGCAGCTATGTCGGAGGTGCGGCCATTGTCGCGCGGCACGTGGCGGCGCTGGGTGCGCACGCGTTTCTGTTGAGCGCGGGCGGGTCGGACGACGGTTCGCAGATGGTCACGGAGGTGCTGAAGAAGGAAGGTGTGGATGCGCATCTGATTCCGTCGCGGCCTTCGATCGTCGAGAAGACGCGGTTTCTGAACGAAGAGCACAAACTGTTCAAGGTGGATCGCGGAGGCGTGCTTCCGCTTGACTCGGTGGCGGAGCAGCGTGCGACACTGCTGCTGGAGCAGCAATCGAAGGTGGCGGATGCGGTGATCTTCTGCGACTTCGGGTACGGGATGATCACGGGCGGTCTGCTCGGGCGGGTCTTGCCGACGCTTCGCCACAACGTGGAAACGCTGTCGGCGGATGTGAGCGGCGGGCGAGCGGACTTACTTCACTTTCGCAACGTGGACCTTTTGTGTCCGACGGAAAGAGAGCTTCGCGCGACGCTGAACGATTATGATTCCGGCCTGTCATCGGCGGCGTGGGCGCTGCTCGAGCAGACGCAGGCGAGGCATCTCTTTGTCACGCTGGAAAAACGTGGAATGGTGGTGTTCGAGCGTCAGAGCCAGGAGCGTCGGTCGCCAAGCTGGTCGGGGCGACTCAAGAGCGAACTGCTCCCGACGTTTGCGGATCATCCGATCGACCGGTTGGGCTGTGGTGACGCGCTGTTGGCATCGGCGACACTCTCGCTGGCCGCCGGGGCCGATTTGATGCACGCGGCGTATCTCGGTAATGCGGCTGCGGCGATCGAGATCTCGATGCTGGGCAATCACCCGGTCGACAGCGAACGCATAGCGAACTGGGCGGGCGGTCGACATGAACTCGCTCGTTCTTCGGTGGCTGATCCTGGCGCGGCGATTCCCGTCTGAGCCCTTCGTTTCCTCCCGGTGGACACCCGTTGACGGGCGGATCTTGTCTGCGCGGCGAGGCTTTGCTACGGTGGTTGATGGCGGGCTGTTGCGCCTGACCGCGGTGATTCATCGCGGCGCGTGGACCGTATTGGAGCGAACCTTGATCGACCCGAACCTCGAGAGAGCCCTGATCCAGCGGATTCAGCGAATTCCGATCGTGGAGACGTTGAAGATTCACATCGACGCGTGTGATGAGGGGTACTGCAAAGCGACGAGCCCCTACGATTCGCGGTTTGACGGTGTGTTCGAGTCGTTGCACGGCGGGATCCTGATGACGCTGGCGGACAGCATCGCGTGCTTTGCGATCATGACGAAAACGGGCCCTGAGGAACCGCTGACCACGACGGACATGAACATTCGTTTTCTGGCGCCGTGCCTGACGGATGTCACCATCGTGGCACAAGTGGTCAAGTTCGGACGGACGCTGTGCCCGGTCACGGTCGATCTGTTCGATGCGAACGAAACGAAGGTCGCGTTCGCCCAGGTCACCTATATTCGCCTGAAGAAGATACCGAGCCGATCGCGGCAGTAGTAGCCGCGGTTCGCAGGGTCGCCGGCCCACGGTAACGGCCAGGTAATCACCTCTTGATTTCGCTTCTTGGTACGGTGCGCGCGGGGTATGCTGGCGTTGGTTCAGCGATGACATCAAATGCCGTTCAAGAGAAGGAGCCATCCTATGATCTATCGATGGGTACTGGCGGTTTGTACTTGCGCGATCTTCGCACTCTCGGGTGCGGCAAGCAACGGGCGCGGCCAGGAGGCCTCGGTGAAGGATGAGCATGGGGTCTTCACGGGCGAGGTCAAGCTCGTGTTCTATGTGAGTGATGTACGGAAGAGCGCAGCGCTTTACCGGGACGTGCTGGGATTCACGTTTCATCACTATCACGACTACGAAAGCGGCAAAAGCGTGGTTGCGTGGACGCGCGAGGAGAAGCCGATCTACGCGGAGATGTCGTACGCCGGGCGCCGGTTCGGAATTCATCGCCCCACCAGTGCAGCCGACGAGCGCTGTGTCGGCGGGGCGAAGGTCTACCTTCGCGTGAAGGATCTCGGCGCGCATCACCGGAGGGTCAAGGCGCGCGGCGCCGAGCCGAGCAAGATGGTTGAGAGGCCGTGGATGAACATGTTCCGCGTGACCGATCCGGACGGGAACCGCATCTACTTCGCGTACACGGAAGACGCTGTCCACGGAAACCCGTGGTTTGGAAAGTAACGGCGGACCGCTCAGAGGTTGTAGATGTCCGAGAATTTCTCGGTGACGTAGTTGACGAACGGTTCGATGGTGAGCGGCTTTCCAGTAACGCGCTCCACGAGCTCACCCGCGCGGAATCGCCGGCCGTGGGCGTGAATGTTGGTGCGCAACCAATCCAGCAAGGATCGCTGGTCGTTACGGGCGAGGCGATCGAAGAGGTCCGGCAGGTCTATCTTGGCCTGGTCGAAGAACTGCGCGGCGTAGAGATTGCCGAGCGTGTAGGTCGGGAAGTAGCCCAGCGCGCCCATTGACCAGTGGATGTCTTGCAGGCAGCCGTCGCGATCGTCGGGCGGCGTGACGCCGATCGAGGAGGTCATTTTTCCGTTCCAGGCGGCAGGTACGTCGTCGACACTGATGGCCGAGCTGATCAGCGCTCGTTCGATCTCGAACCGTACGATGATGTGCAGGTTGTAGGTGAGTTCGTCGGCTTCGATGCGGATGAGCGAAGGCTTCACTGCGTTGATGGCACCGTAGAACGCGTCGAGCGAGACATCCGCCAGCGCACCGGGGAAGCGTTTCTTCAGCGCGTCGAAGTGAAAGCTCCAGAAGGCTTTGCTTCGGCCGATCATGTTCTCCCACATGCGCGACTGGGATTCGTGAATTCCCAGCGAAACGGCGTCGCCCATCGGCGTGAAGGCGTGCTCAGAGCGAAGACCCTGTTCGTAAAGCGCGTGGCCAACCTCGTGCATCGTTCCGAAAAGCGAGGAGGAGAGGAGTTGCTCGCTGAATCGCGTGGTGATGCGTACGTCGCCGCTGCCGCCGATCGTCGTGCAGAACGGGTGAACGGAAACGTCCGTTCGTCCTCGGTCGAAGTCAAAGCCGAAGGCGGCGGCCATCTTTCGAGAGAGAAACGCCTGCTGCTCTGTTGGATAGTCTCGCGTCAAGATCGAAGGGTCGGGTTTGGCTGACGCACCTTCGATTCGTTTGAGGAGATCGACCGTGGCTACGCGTAGCTGATCGAAGAGCGTGGCAATGTCGGCCGACTTTGCGCCGGGCTCAAACTCGTCGAGCAGCGCGTCGTAGGGTTCGGTCTCGTATCCGATGTGATCGGCGACTTGCTTCTTGAGATCGACGAGCTTGGCCAGGTGCGGCGCGAACTCGTTGAAGGCGGATCGGGTGCGCGCGATCGCCCAGGCATCTTTGGCGAGGCTCGCGGATCGCGCGATCTCACGGACGAGGTCAGTCGGAACATTGGCGGCTCGGTCGAGGGCGCGACGTGTTTCGCGGAGGTTGGTCAGCGCGACGAAGTCGTCGGGCGCGGCCTGGGCATCGTCGAGTAGCGCGCGTGTTTCGTCGGCGACCAGACGCTCATGCACCAGTCCGGCGAGCACGGACATTTGCTCGGCGCGTGCCTGTATGCCGTGCTTTGGCATATAGGTTTCTTGATCCCAGTCGAGGAGCTGCTCGACGGCGCCGAGGCGCCCAATGTCCTTCACGCGGTCCATGAGTTTGAGGTAGGTGTTCGGCATGTGTCTCCAACCGCGTAAGCCACCGGTGACCAGGTGTCCACCGGGGACGATTGGCCGCTATCCGGCATCCATCGAGGCGGTAAGCGTAGTCGCCTCGCGCTTGTTCGTCCAATAATTTCGGTCCGGAGCGGCCTGGCACTGAAGGTTATCGGGTGTTCGCGTGCTTTCGGCCGGACACAATCTTACAAGACGCCGGCAGAAAATGGTCCGACAAAACTTGACTCTGCAGGCGCTGGCATGTAGACTTGTTTACCGGACGAGTATTACTGGATTGATTCGGCGGTTCTTAGAGGATGAACGGGGCAACATAGCTAACGAGATTATATCGCAGGTTATACAGTAGAATATCCATAACATAACCGCACCGTCGCGAGCGATTGCTAGCGACCGATCGTTATCTGAATTTCGCCCTCTTTTCTCTTCATAGAATCACAACCCTTCATCGAGACCGCCCTCTCTCCAAAACTGAATAGTGTCCGTACGTTGAGTTTGTGCTGCGCGATCCGCGTTTGATGCGCGGGAAACGCCCTTTGGTTCAACGTGCGCTAAGCGTTTGCGGCGCAAGATGTTGCGCGCCGCGCTTTCAGTGAGAGTCGGTCATGATTTGGACGCATCGCAACGGTCGCTGGTCGCACGAACTCGTGTTGTCCGGGCGACTAGCGCGCAAGGTTGGCACTCGGGGAGCCGGTGACTTCGGCCCTTCCACGCTGGGTCGGGTCGCTTACGGCTCCCCGGGGGCTGACCCTATACCTGCTTCGGCGGTTCGCCGGGCTCGTTCCGCTTTCGGGTGGGGCTTCACGACGGCGGTCGCCTCGCAGGCGCAGGATTCAACTCGGTCGAGCGCAGGCCGAGAAACTGATCGAAGTTCCGTACCCTCCTCCCTTCCTCCTTGGTTGCGTTTGGCGTCGCGAGCGTCGGCTCGACACCTACCTCCTCCGGGGTCGAGCCAATTACGCTCGTCGACGCCAACGCTTCCGAGGGTCTTCCCGGGAGCCTTGGACGGCGTACGACGAAATATCCAGATTTGGATGGGGCCGCCGCAACGGTCGCTCGTGGGTGAATGGAACACAGACGCAGGTGGACAGGTGGGGACCAACTACCAGCGATCTTGTGAAGAAGGTTTCGAGCGACCGTGCGGCCACCATCCGTATTTTGATTGAATGACCGTAGTGCGACAGGTTGCCCTGCCTGTCGAAGAATAAGTTCTTTCCAAAGCCGCGAATTCGAGCGGCCGGTGGACAAACCGGTCGCTCGCTTCGTATCTGGACTTCTGGCGCATCCCCCAACGTGCGACTTCCCTTCTTCACTTGACCGGCGCCTCGGAATCGGACATACTCTACCGTACCGATCAGACTGGCGGTTCGGGTGGCCTGTCTTGTTGCACTCCCGGATCGCCGGATGCGGTGACATCTTGGAGGGTGGCGTATGCAGGTCAAATCGGTCGGGAGGTTGAGGCGACGCGTCGGGCTCGGTGCCCCATCTCTTCAGCGGTGGGGGGCGCAACTCATTGTTAGCTCAACGGGCAGGACCACGTCATTGAGTCTGGGGGCGTAGCCGCCGTTTCACTCTACTGAGAGCACCGTGGAAAACGCCCGTGCGATCGAGGTGCCCAACTCGACGGTTGCGGACACCGTCGAGAACGTCTTCATCCAGAGTCCGGAGACCGGAATGTGGAAGATTCGCGTCGATGCCGACGAGATTAATGATGACACCCACTTGTTGTTCGTCAACAACGATCCTTCGGAATGTTGCGATGGTGGAGGCTGCACGGTGTCAAGCCCGAGGGACGCAGACTTCGCCGTCGTTGTGGCTGGTGTAACCGATGTTCTTGGCGCATGTTGCGACGAAGAGCACGGAACCTGCACGAATACAACGCAAGCGAACTGCCAAGGAGCGATGGATACGTGGTCGTTTGATCGAACGTGTAGCAGTGTCCTATGTCTCGGAACGGAATAGCAATGGGTTGCGTTGCCAGTGCGGTGTGCCATCCCCAAGAGGGTCATCGATTGCATGGCGCCGTCGGGCTTTTGGAGACCGTGAAGGAGAACCGGACCATGAGACCATGTCGTCGAAAATGCATATCGACAAGTTGTTGGTGCGTCGTCGTGCTCGTGCTGTGCCCTATTCACACGGCATGTGGGCAGTGCGAGCTGGACAAGATAACCGCATCAAACGGAGGAACGAACGATCAGTTCGGACGAAGCGTATTGGCGGATCATGATGTGGTCATCGCTGCAGAGGATTGGTCCCAACTCCATGCATTTCATCGAATCACACGTACGCAGTTCGAGGAACACCTGATCCAACCGCCGCAGGGTGGACCGGCGTTGGTTCCTCGCGCTGCGCTCAGCGGAACGCGCCTTTTGGTTCCCGCGATTGGGCTGGCCTACGTCTACGAATGGGACGGAGCCGCGTGGACCTTGGCTCACGAGCTGACGACACAGGACGACTTCTTCGCACTCTCGTTTTCCTCCCCATCACCGGCCATGAAGGACGATATCATAGTGCTCGGGGCTGCGAGGGCGGATGAAGCTTGTCCTGTCGATCCGAACTGTGACTCCGGCGCATCGTACGTGTTTCGCTGGGATGGCAGCTCCTGGGTCGAAGAGCAGCGACTTACATCCGCACACTCGGAGCAGGGCGACTTCTTCGGTGGTAATGCCGTTATCGACCGAAACCGAATCGTTGTGGGCGCACTTAGGGGCAATGCAAGAATCGGATCAGCCTACGTATTTGATTGGGGCGGCAACTCGTGGGAAGAGCAGGCGGAATTGACACCGTCGGACGGCATTCCTTTTGATGAATTTGCCGGTGCGTTAGCGCTCGACGGCGATACGACTTTCGTTGGCGCGGGCCAGTTTGACGGGTGTCCGGTGGGAGGCGACCCTTGTGATACCGGAGCCGTCTACATATACGAGAAGGTCGGGGCGACATGGGTGGAGACGCAGAAGCTCACAGCTTCGAACGCGCACACAGCGGATATGTTCGGCGCATCCATCACATTGGAGGGTGACCTTCTACTCGTGGGTGCCCCTTTCAACGTTTCGGTCGCGTCACTGAATACCGGGGCGGCCTTCCTCTTCCAGCGAATCGGAGGCCTGTGGCAGGAGCAGGTGCGCCTGACCGGCTCGGACGTCATCCCGCACGATCGATTTGGTGGGTCCGTCGCTCTGTCCAACGGAATCGCCTATATTGGCGCCACGTTCGCAGATGGAGCGGCTCCGTCGTCCGGCGCCGTCTACATGTTCGGCGTGGACGGCGATTGCGACACCAATGGTCAGATCGACACGTGCGAGATTCTGGCTGACCCGTCGCTGGACACCAACGGAAATCTTCAGCTCGACATCTGCGACCATTCGATTCCCACCGTCTCAGCGTGGGGCTTGGCGGTATTGACGCTTCTCGTCATCGCGGCGGGGACGGTTGTGATGCGGCGGAGGGGATCAGGGCAACGGGGCTCGCGCGTCCGTGCAGGCCGCGGCTGAGGTGGGTTCTTGCCGCCCGCGGCGCGGGCGTGCACGGGTGATTACCGATAGCGAGCGGCGATGGGCATGCGCCGGCCGGTGCCGAAGGCGCGGGAGGTCACCTTCAAGCCAATGGGCGCTTGCTTGCGTTTGTATTCCGCGCGGTGGACGAGATCGGCGACGCGCTCGACCGTTGCTCGGTCGAAGCCCTCTTCCACGATGGCATCGACGGCCAACTCGCGCTCGACATGTCGCTCCAGAATCGCATCCAGCATCTCGTACGGTGGGAGTGAGTCCTGGTCTTTTTGATCGGGGCGAAGCTCGGCCGAGGGGGGTTTGTCGATCGTGCGTTGCGGAATCAGCTCACGACCTTCGGATTCGTTGATATGACGGGCAAGCTGATAGACGACCGTCTTGGGGACGTCACTGAGGACGGCCAGTCCGCCGCACATGTCGCCGTAGAGTGTGCAGTATCCAACCGCCAGTTCGCTCTTATTGCCCGTCGTGATCAGCAGCGACCCGGATTTGTTGGAAAGGGCCATCAAAATGTTGCCCCGAATTCTCGCCTGGATGTTTTCTTCGGCGATGCCGCTATCGTCGCCGACGCACTGCGAGAGGATCGGCACAAGAGCCTCTTCGAAGGCCTGATGGACGCTTTCGATCTCAATGATGCGGAAATCGACACCGAGGTTTTCCGCCAGGCGCCGAGCGTCCTCGACACTGTGGTCGCTGCTGTAGCGGGAGGGCATGGCCACGCCATGGACGTGCTGCGCGCCGACGGCTTCGACGGCGAGTGCGGCCGTCAGCGCCGAGTCGATGCCACCCGAGAGGCCGATGACGACACCGCTGAACCCGCACTTGGCCAGGTAATCTCGAATGCCCAGTACCAGCGCGCCGCGGATGCCTTCAATCGCTTCGGGGTAGGGCTCGACGCGAGCGCCGTCGAGATCGTCGAGGTCTACGACGAGCATGTCTTGTTCGAACGCGTTGGCCCGCGCCCGGACGTAGCCTTCGGCGTCGAGGAGAATGCTCGTGCCGTCGAAGATGAGGTCGTCGTTACCGCCGACCTGATTCACGTAGACCAGCGGCGTATGATGGTCTCGCGCCTGTGAGGCGAAGAGGTCTTCGCGATGTCGTTGGACCCCGGCGCGATAGGGCGAGGCCGAAAGATTCACGATCAGGTCGGCACCGGCATCGACGGTTTGCGCGATGGGATCGACGTCGTAGACCTCCTTGGTTTCAAACTGTCGATCGTTCCAGAGATCCTCGCAAATGGTCAAGCCGATTCGCGTTGTGGCGTCACCCGTGGGCAGATCGAAGGTGGTCACCGATGCGCCGGGATTGAAGTATCGCGATTCGTCGAACACGTCGTACGTGGGCAGCAGCCGCTTGGCGTAGCTCGCGATGATGCGGCCTTGATGGCAGACGGCGGCGGCGTTGAAGTTTCCGGTTCCCGATCCGGTGGGATCGGGGCGGACATAACCGACCACGGCTGTGGTCTTGGTGCAGGCGGCGGCGACACGCTCGACGGCTTCGACGTTGCGCCGGATCAGGTCTTCCCGCAGCAGGAGGTCTTTGGGGGGATACCCCATCACGACTAGCTCGGGGAAGACCACGAGTTCGGCATCGGCGGTTTGCGCCTGGTCAACGGATTCGAGAATTCGCGCCGCGTTGCCGTCGATGTCGCCGACCGTTGGGTTCAACTGGGCAAGGGCGACTTTCATGGGAGCAAGTCTATTCCACGGTCACGCTCTTGGCGAGGTTGCGGGGCTTGTCGACGTTGCAGCCGCGAATGACCGCCGCGTGATAGGCGATGAGTTGCAGCGGGACCGACGTCAACAGCGGTTGAAGCGGCTCAACCGTGTCGGGAACGAAAATCACGTGCTCCGCGATCTTCTTGATTTCACGGTCACCCTCGGTGGCGATGGCGATGACGCTTCCGCCGCGAGCGCGCACCTCAGAGATGTTGTTCATGATCTTGTCGTACTGGCTGCCCGACGTCGCGATGACCACCACGGGCATGCCCTCTGTAATCAACGCGATGGGACCGTGCTTCATCTCGGCCGCGGGGAGACCCTCGGCGTGAATATAGCTGATTTCCTTGAGCTTGAGCGCCCCTTCGAGCGCCACGGGGTAGTTGTATCCCCGGCCGAGGTAAAGCCAATTGTCCAAGCCGGCGTAGCGCTCGGCGACGGTCTTGGCGTCGTCGGCCTGCTCGAGCATGGATCTAATCTGCGCGGGAATCTCAGCCAGCGCGCTAATGAACTGCGCTGCTGCGGCCGTAGAGAGGTGCCTTCGTCTTCCGACATAGCAGGCGATCAGCGACAAGACCGCCACCTGCCCGGTGAACGCCTTCGTGCTGGCGACGCCGATCTCTGGACCGACGTGAAGGAAGACGCCCGCGTCGGTACCGCGAGCGAGCGTGGAGCCCACGGTGTTGACGACGCCGAGGGTGAGCGCGCCGCGCTGCTTGGCTTCGGTCAACGCGGCGATGGTGTCCGCCGTCTCGCCGCTCTGGGAGACGGCCATTACGATCGTGCCGTCGTCGATGATGGGGTTGCGATAGCGAAACTCGCTGGCGTATTCGGTTTCGGTGGGAATGCGCGCGAGTTCCTCGAAGAGGTATTCACCGACGAGTGCGGCGTGCCACGCGGTTCCGCACGCGGTCAAAATGATACGCTTGGCGCGAACGAGCTCTCTGGCGCAATCGACCAAACCGCCGAGATGGACCATGCCCTCACGGACATCGATGCGCCCGCGGAGGCAGTTGGCGAGCGCGTCGGGCTGCTCGAAGATCTCCTTGTGCATGAAGTGTTCGTGGCCACCGAGCTCAATCTCTTCGAGCGACCACTCGATCTCTTCGACTTCCTTCGCGACGGGAATGGCATCGAGCGTGGTCAGGCGGAAATCATCGCGGGTGATTCGCGCGATCTGCCCGTCGCCCATGTACACGACTTGAGACGTGTGCGCGAGAATGGCCGCCGCATCCGACGCGAGGATGTGCTCGTGCTGACCGACGCCGATGATCAGCGGGCTTCCTTGTCGAGCGGCGACGACGACATCGGGTTCGTCGGCACAGACCACCGCGATGCCGAACGTGCCGGAGACTTCGTGCAGCGCCTGGCGGACCGCCTTCTCGAGATCGCCGGCGTAGAAGTGCCCGACGAGTTGTGCGATGACTTCCGTGTCGGTCTCGCTCTTGAACTGCACGCCCTGTCGTTCGAGGTAGGTTCTCAGCGCCCGATCGTTTTCGATGATCCCATTGTGGATGACGGCGATTTTTCCCGACGCATCGAGATGCGGGTGGGCGTTGAGGTCGGTCGGGGCACCGTGGGTCGCCCAGCGGGTATGGCCGATTCCGGTCGCCTGCGGGAGGGCGAAGTCGAGCCGCTGCTCGAGAACGGAAATCCGCCCGGCGGACTTGGTGACTTCGACCTTGCCACCCTGGGCAAGTGCGATTCCGGCCGAGTCGTAACCGCGGTACTCCAGTCGGCGCAAACCCTCGATCAGAATCGGAAGCGCCGGTCTGGTTCCCACATATCCGATGATTCCGCACATTGGTGCCCCGCCTCCTTGATCCGAGATCGTCGGGTCGCGACGAATCGGCCCGGATGCACACTCGCCCCGGGCCCGCTCGACTCGTCGTCGTCCCCTGATTATCGGCACTTTTCGGCGATACACAAACGATTGCGCGCCGCGGTATTGGCCTCTTTCCGCTCGTTCGCGGATTCTGCGGGCCGGGAGAAGCGACGTCGCCGCGACCCTTCCCGAACGGACGGCGACGCGAGCCCGCCGTTGTCTTATAATACGCTGCTTGGAGTCTTCTGGTGGACCTTTTTGAAGAACAACGTCGTGAGAATCGGCGGAGGGCGCAGCCGTTGCCGGTTCGGATGCGGCCCCGCACGCTCGACGATTTCGTCGGACAGGAGAGCTTTCTAGGCGAGGGAAAGCTCCTGCGGCGGATACTCGAATCCGACCGCGTGACCAGTGCCTTGTTTTACGGCCCGCCCGGCTGTGGCAAAACGACCTTGGCGCGGATCCTCGCGGCATCGACCCACGCCCAGTTCGAACAGGTCAATGCGGTGGCGGCCGGCGTCAAGGCGATCCGCGAGATCCTCGCAGCCGCTCACGAGCGCCTGGCGGGCGGCGGACAGCGCACGATCCTCTTCATCGACGAGCTACATCGCTTCAACCGATCGCAGCAGGATGTGCTGCTTCGCGACGTGGAAGAGGGCGTCATCACGCTGATCGGCGCCACGACGCAGAACCCGTACTTTGCCATCAACGCGCCGCTGATCTCCCGAAGCCAGGTCTTCGCGTTCGAACCGCTCAGCAACGACGATGTCAAAACGCTGCTGAGGCGCGCCATCAACGATGTTCGTCACGGTCTGGGTTCACTCGACGTCACGCTGACGGACGATGCGGCGGAGCACCTTGCCAACATGTCTGATGGTGATGCCCGACGCGCACTAACGGCCCTCGAGGTCGCCGTCCTGTCGCAGAAAGACCGGAAGGCGGAGTCGGACGGCGGAGTCGTGGTTGATCTTGCTGTGGCCGCGGATTCGATTCAGCGCAAGGCGCTCGAATACGACGGAACGGGCGACTCGCACTACGACGCGATCAGTGCCTTGATCAAGTCCATCCGAGGAAGTGACCCGGATGCGGCCGTCTACTGGCTCGCC
Organism: Phycisphaerae bacterium; assembly: GCA_029260135.1. GTDB lineage: Bacteria > Planctomycetota > Phycisphaerae > UBA1845 > UBA1845 > OFTM174. Next base: position 15,267 of record JAJDDV010000053.1, read on the forward strand.
CGAATGCTCGAGGCCGGGGAGGACCCACGCTTCATCGCCCGCCGCATCGTGATCGCTGCGGCCGAGGATATCGGCAATGCCGACCCACAGGGCTTGATCCTCGCTGAGGCGGCGGCCGCCGCGACCGATCGGGTCGGCTTACCGGAATGTCAGCTTCCGCTGGCTCAGGCGGCGATCTACCTCGCCTGTGCGCCGAAGTCGAACGCCTCGGCTACGGCGATCTGGAAAGCGTCAGAGGACGTTCGCGAGGGGCGGACCCTGCCGGTTCCCAAGCATCTCCGCTCGACCGGGTATCCGGGGGCAAAAATCCTGGGTGCGGGCGAGGGCTACCGGTACCCTCATGACGATCCTGACGGTATAGTCGCCCAGGATTATCTTGGCGTGAATCGGATTTACTACGATCCGACCGACCGAGGGACCGAAGGTAAATTACGCGAGTACCTCAAGGGGGCTCGCGATCGAACGGCAGACGCGAAGAAGGCCTAATCGCTCGGTACGGGCTCGCGTTTAGACATTGGATGCGACCTGACAGGCCCCGTATTGAGCATCCGAGCACGAGCGCTCGATGTGTCGTGCCTTTGGCCTGACTGCGCTGTGTACGAGCCATCAACTTGTCTGTGAAGAAAGAACTACGCCAGCGACTTCGGAACATTCTGGCCGAGATTCCGCAAGAGGAGGTCGAGACCAAGTCGCTACGTGCCTGCCATCGCCTCTTCGAACTCCCCGAGTACGTCTCCGCCGAAGTGATCATGGTGTTTCTTTCGCTTCCCGGGGAAATTGACACGTCCTCGGTGGTACTACGAGCCTGGCAAGACTGCAAACGCGTACTCGCCCCGAAGGTGAGCTGGAGCCAGCGACGCATGATGCCGGTCGAAATCAGATCGCTCACTGACGATCTGACCGTCTCTTCGATGGGCATTCGCGAGCCGATCTCGGGGATCCCGTTCCCCGCCACCATGATCGATCTGGTCCTGGTCCCCGGTCTTGGCTTCGATGAGTACGGCCACCGACTGGGCCGCGGCCGCGGCTTCTACGATCGCTACCTCGCCCACCCGGAGTTTCGCGGCGTCGCCTGTGCCATGGCCTTTGAAGAACAGATGACCGCCTCCGTACCCGTGGGCCCGCTCGATCGAAACGTCGATATGCTGATCACGGATGAAACAGCGCGCCGGTTCTCCACGTAGTCCGCATTTTCCGCCCACTTGGTGAGATTTCGATCTAACGGCCACCGGTCTCATGCGTATACTGTCCATAGAGACCTACGGGCCGAATCATGATTCGCAAACGCCTCATCGCCATACTCCTTGCCGCCGCATTGGCCTCAGTGGTTCTTGGCGTCACGAGCTTCTGGAGACCCTTCTCCGGCGAACTGTCGCCGGGGCAGCGTCTGTGGAGCCAGGCGGTGGCTATCGACGGTAACGCCCGCTTCATCGGCGCCTGGGATTCTCGGCCGGCCTCGAGCGCCACGGGGAACGGCATTGCCGACGCCAAATTGTTTTGGCGTCGGCACCTCTTCGTCGCGCTGCCCCTCAAGTTCCAGGTCTACGCACGACAGAATCCCTCGGACACGCGATTCGGCGTACGGGAATGTCGGTTCGACGTCTCGCTCTTCCTTCTGGGCGGATTGCTGCTCGGGACCGCCTGGCTCATCGGTCCGGGTAGTCGCTACCTCGCCCACATACCCGGTGTTCTTCGGGAGATCCGCCGCCCCTCCGACGGCGAGTTCCTCTGGCCGACGTCGCGGCTGATCCGTCGGACCGTCGTCGCCATTTTCGGCGTGATTGGACTTGGCTCCCTCGCGCTCATGATCGTCGCTGCATCCAAGCCCCTGACCTGGATGACGCCGATGGGAAGCAGCGTTATCGAGGTGTCGGGTGCCGGCATGCGGGTCTCGATGGCAGGGGATCCGGAGGCCTCACCGGACTCCGGCTTTTCCACTCGACTGCCCGGCTTTCGTCTCGTCACGGACAGAACCTTTCAGCTTCCCGCGGGTCCATCAGGCGGGCCGGGACTTCCGCCGGGGGTACCCCCTTCAGCTCAGCCGACGGTTCCGGTGAAGATTCCGCCGGACATTCTCAAGCAACTCCAGGCCCAAAGGGCGAAGATCTTCGGCGGGGGAGGCGGGACGAGTACCCATGTGCTCCTGGTGGCTTCGTGGCTGCCGCTCGTTCTCGCACTGCCCTATCCGATCGTGGCTCTGATCCGTGGTCCCATCCGCAGGCACCGGTATGGCCTTAACAGGCGCTGCCTGTGTTGTGGTTACAATCTCACGGGCTTGATTGAACCGCGCTGTCCGGAGTGCGGCACGGCGTTCGACCCGGCGCTGCTGGTGCTGGATCTCGCTGCTTCCACACCGGCAACGCCTTTGCCCGAGCGACCCGACACGGAAGCAAGCCCTTCCGATCAGGTGGGTGTGACACGACACGCGACTTGAAGGTGCGATGCGCGCCCAACCGCGTCGGCGTCGCGACAAAGCTTCTTTTCGATTCGCGCCCACGCGCGACGCCCCTCGGACGTCTCCACCAGATGCCGGTAATGACGCATCGGCAACACCGTCTTGCCGACGAGGTCGAGAAGCTCGAAACCCGTCGACTCGATGAGCTTGCGAACATCCCCCGGCGCAAAGGTGACGATCGGAAACTGCTCGTCCCGGTCCCTGGTCAGCCAGTGCGTCTTGCCGTCGCGCAGGTAACGCGACATGGCGGCGGGATCGCCACGCTGCAGGTAGTAATCCAGCCCGGCCCACCGATTGTCGAACGTGGCGACGAGCACGCCGCCGTCCTGTAAGATGCGCCGAATCTGCTTCATGGTCTTGGCTGGCGATTCCGTACAGCCGATCGGATCGCCCAACGCAATGGCAAGCGCAAAACGGTTCGCCTGAAGTGCGGAGAGGTCAGCCAGGTCGGCCTGGAGAAACGTGTGCTGCTCGACGGGAGCAATCTTTTCAATCTTCTTGCGGGCCTGGTCGACCATGCGATGCGACAGGTCCACGCACGTGACGGCGAAGCCGCTTCGGACGATTTTTGCCGCCCATGTCCCCGTGCCGCAGCCCAGGTCGACGACCTCTGCCCCCGCGTCGCGAGGCAGGAAGGGCTTGAGGTAGTCCCAGGTCAGCGCATCGTGCCACTTCCAGAAGGCGTCGTCGTAGCTGTGGTCATACCGCGGGGCCACGCGATCGTGGTACTTCGCGGCGGCGGATCGTCGGGAGCGAGCCATGATGTGCATCATCTTACGACGATCGGACGATTCGTGCAGCGCTCCGACCACGACGAAGTCTCGCCCCCACCCCACCAAGGCGGAGCGGGTAGGGTCGATAACCTCCCCGACGCCCGGACCGATTCAGGGATTCTTTGCGCGGTGCCTCGGGATGAGTTGACCTTTCGGACCGGTCTTGCAACGATGACACTTGGAAGACGCAGACACAAGACGTGGGGAGCCGCAGGATATGATTAACGCTATCGACCTCCGCAAGGGAAGAACGATCGTCCACGACGGCGAGCTGGCGATCGTCCACGATTGCCGGCACGTGGCCAAGGGCAACAAGGGAAGCTACATGCAGACCAAGCTCAAGAACTTCAAATCCGGCAAGATGTATGAGGTTCGGTTCAACGTGAACGAACGGATCGAGATTCCGTTTGTGGAGACGAAGGAATACGAATTCCTCTACCGCGACGGTCAGGATTTCGTCGTGATGGACCAGGAAAGCTACGATCAGTTCCCCATCGGCGAAGCGCTCGTCGGCGACGCCGCCCAATGGCTGACGCCGAACCTGAAAGTCTCCTGTCAAATCTACGAAGGGCAGATGATCTCGCTCGAACCACCGCTCACCGTCACGCTTCAAGTCACCGAAGCGCCGCCCGTAGTGAAGGGCGCCACCGTTACGAACCAACCCAAGGATGTCTTGCTCGAAACGGGCGTGCGGATCCGTGTACCGGCGTTTATCGCCGAAGGTGAACGCGTCAACGTAGACACAAGGACGGGCGCATACATCGAACGAGCGAAGTGACCGGCGACCGCTGCACAACGTAGCGATTTCTTTCCTTTCTCTTCTGCAAGCGTGTCGTATCGCGCGCACACACCGGCGTCACCAGGTTGCGACGGGCTCGCGCGCGCGTGCGGCGACATCCCGAAATTCGTTCAACGGCTATGTTCAGCGGAACGAATGCAAGCGAAAAACCAAAAAAAGTGAAAAAATTTTTTGCTCTCTTGAATGCCCCTACGCAGCGTTGAATGCGATGCGTCTAAACACAAGAAGAGCATGCCTTCCGCTTGACGCGCGCCGAACTGCGCCTGTGAAACAACCTCACGCGCGCGCTGCTCTCACCGCCCCATCGCGTCGACCTCATCCGCGATCGATGTCGCAACGGGCCTTGAGGCCACGCGCCGCTTCGAGTGATGCCGTGTCGCGCTCGTCCACACCGCACCGAAGGCCTGCCCGACGACATGGGTGGTTTTTCCCGCGTTTTTTGCCACATTCAGGAAGTCGACACCGCGCCCACCTCGGATCACGATGCGATGACTTGACGTTCTTGGCAGAGCGCGCGACGCGTTTCATCGTCGCGCACGAATGACATCTTGCTGCACCATCGAAACGACGTCCCGCGCCGAAGTGCCAGCGCCGTGACGCTTGAACACCACGCGTCGCGATACGTGCCAAGGCATGTCGCTCAGCGCAGCGACAACGCATCAAGTTCTCGGCGCAGCGCGGTTCGCCGTCGGCAAAGAGGGCTGAGATGCGTTACGGTCGCAATTTTTTTTTGACAGAGCGTCGTCATGGTGTAACATTTTCCTCAGAAAGGAGGTGATGTCCATGGCGAAGAAACGCAAGGTTGCCAAGAAGAAGGCTGCCAAGAAGAAGGCTGGCAAGAAGAAAGCTGCCAAGAAGAAGGGCGGCAAGAAGAAGGCTGCCAAGAAAAAGGCTGGCAAGAAGAAGGCTGGCAAGAAGAAGGCAACGAAGAAGAAAGCTGCCAAGAAGAAGGCTGGCAAAAAGAAGGCAACAAAGAAGAAAGCTGCCAAGAAGAAAGCTGGCAAGAAGAAGCGGGCCAAGAAGCGCCGCTAGAGAATGTAGGACATCACGTGCACGACCCGGTGGCGCCGGCATACAGGCCACCTTCGACCGGCTCTCGCCACGGCAGTCGGTTCGGTGCGCTGCAAGCGTTGACTGGGTACGGCCAAAGTCAGGAGGAAGGAAGGCGTCTCTCGCCACGGCGACGCCTTCCTCCTTTTTTGCGCCGACCCACCCCTCTGAATCGATCCAACTCCGCTCAACATGACCACTACGGTACCGTGCTGGGGCGACTGCCCGGCTTGCACGTCCGGCAGGGTGTGCGCCCCGCCTGCCGTGCCGCCGCCACCGAGGCGAACGCAACAAGGTTATCCGGCTTGATCCGTTTGGCGTGACCACAGCCTCCGGTGTGGTAGATCGTCGAATGTCGACTCCCCACGAACCCGACGGAGCGACGATTCGAGGCCGAATCCGTCGCCGAGGAGGCCCAGCGACGCGGATCGGGGCGACCCGCCTTCACCCAGGCACTCCCGATCAGCCTGGCACCGAGCAGCGAGGCCGCCTCCAACCGCGATTCCAACGCGGTCACTTCGCGACGCGCCAGGTCGTCATAGTAGGCGTCCGACGAAGCCGCAAAGCCCGAGGTATCTGCAACGCCCAACTCTATCGTCAACGCCTCGTCGACCTTCGACCAACGCGCGACCAGCTGGTAGCTATCGAGCAAGACCGCAAAGATCTCTGCCAACGGATCGTCGGCGATTTCGAACCGCTCGGGCGCCACACGAACCTCGTACGACAGGCGACTTCGCAACCGCGACGGAAGTCCTTCATGGAAACGATGCCGCACCGTTCGATCGCATCTGCCGGCTCCGTTTGAAGAATCCGCAGCCCATCGGATGTTCCCTGAATGTGATCCGCTACGATCGAACGTGGTGTTGAAGGGAAGCGCAGCCTCCGTCGAAAGTTCGAGGATCATCCGTGCCTCGGCGATGATGATCGCCGCCTCGCCGTCGCGCATGGCGCCGGCCAACTGGGCGCATCGATCGACCAGCGCCCATGGTAGCCAGCCTCCTTCCGTCACGCCGTGTTGCCGGTAGCGCGCGGCGGCGCGGGAGCGATCGCGCGGAAACGCCAACGCGGCTGCGCGACGAGCCTCCGCATCACCCGCCTGCGCCGCAACGTCGAGAAAGACACATCGGGATTCCGCTTTGACCGCGCGCATGAACGTCGGAGACCCGGCCGGAGTTCCGTCAGGCGATCGAGTGACGGGAGAGTCCATCTGGACCTTGAAGAACGCGCCGAGCTGGGGCGGGAGAACAGGAATGGCGGTCGCGGTCACGATGGCGTAGGCCGTCTCCGGTCGATCGCCATCCGGTGGAACCACGCCAACGCCGTGAAGGACGATTGCCAGCGCTAGCCCGATGGACATTGCGGTTACCCTCGCAGACGGATGCGGCGCCCGGACGAACGTGAAGGCTCTACCGTCCACGGCCCGAATCCGGCTTCGATCTTACGCCCCGCGGTTCCTTGGTCAAACGCTGCGAGCCCCGCCCGGCTTCCACCGCCAACAGAACTGCCTGCGAGCCCCTCCGCCCTGGAATCGCAACCAGGAGACCGGCCACAACTCGCCCGATGACAACTCGATCGCCCATTGCCGTTGTCCGATAAGGTGCATAGAATAAGATGTGGCGGTGTGGAGGATACGCTCCGCAGCGCGGGGGCACTACGAAACATGAACGATTGGTTCGAAGCCGAACAGCGAATCGAACGTGCGCAGCAGCTTTCCGAGTCGTTCCGTTGGGAAGAAGCGCTCGCGGAGATCGACGTTGCGCTCTCCATCAACCCCAACAACGCCGTTTGGCACGCCCACCGCGGAACCATCCTGGAAGAACTCGCCCGCTGGGATGACGCCGTTCTCGCCTACCAGAGCTCGCTCGAACTTGAACCGCAAGACGCGGAAGTGGCCGCCGCACTCGGCGTCGCATTCTGTCGCCTCGGTCGCTTCAGCCAGGCGCTGGAGATCTTCGAGAAGCTTTCACAGGATCACGCCGATCTCGAGCCGGCCTACTGCCACCGCATCGGGATCTACACCGAACTCGGCCAGCACGACAAGGCCGAGGAAATGTTCTACCTCGCCCAGGAACTCGACGATTCCTGCCCGCGATGCTTCTTCCACCTGGGTGATTCACTGGCCGTGCGCGGTCAGCACGATCGTGCCATCTACTGCTGGGAGCGCGTCCTCGAATTTGACCCCGGTTCCATTGGCCTGAACCGCCGAATCGCGCAGTCACACCGAAGCCAAGGCAAGCTCCAAAAAGCCAGAGAGTATTACCTTCGCGAGTTACGCGACGATCCGGGTAACACCGATCTGCTCTTCGAACTCGGCGAGCTCGCGCTCGAATCCGGCGAGCCCGCCGCTGCAGCAGCCAAGTTCGGGCAAGTGTTGGAGCTCGAGACCGGGCATATCGAGGCGAGATTCATGCTCGGCAAGATCTGGTTGATGCACGGCCAGGCCGGACAGGCACTCGCCTGCTTTGACGCCGTGCGATCGCTTTCTGACGACAAGCCCGACCTTCCCGAGTTCGACCTCAAAGTGGGCGAGGCCCTCTTCAGACTGGCCCGCTATCTCGAAGCACGGGAGCAGCTGGAGATCGCCGCCGAACTGGCCCCAGACAATGGTGCCATTCCCAACCTCCTGGGCGATTGCTGCCTCGCGATGAACAAGACCGACGCAGCCGCCGATGCCTATCGCCGCGTGCTCGCACTCGACGCCGACAACGCCGCCGCACACCACAAACTGGCCGTCTGCCTGCTCAGGCTGGCCCGCCCCGCGCCCGCGCTGGACCACTGCCTCCACGCGCTCCGCATCAAGCCCGCGCACTCCGCCGTGATGCACACGGCTGTCCTGGCCCACCTGCAACTCGCGCAGTGGCGCGACGCCCGATCCCTGCTCCGCCGGGCACTGAAAATCGACGCCCACAACGCCGACCTTCAAAGACTCTTCCGCCGACTCTGGCGCTACCGACTGCGTCACTACTTTCACTCGATCCTGTCACTGCTCAACCGCGCACGCGGACAATCCACCACGTAGGCTCGACGGCCAGACCGTCGAACCACTACTACACCGCCGCGCGCTTCTTACGCCTGTGCCAGACACGCGTTGCGACCGCCGCCAGAACCGCCACCATCACCAGCCAGGGCGCCATCACAATCAACCCGTACGCAATGAACCCCAGCGAGCTGTACAATCCCGCCAACCCGTCGCGAAGGCGCTTACGAATCGTCTCGCCCGCCCGCTCCGGCCCGGGACCGATGGCCGACTTCTCCGCAAGCGTCAACGAGACGACACCCATCGCATCCGGATGCGCGCGAGATAGATCACCCAGGCCAGCCCCTTCAATCTGCCGCATCAGCACCCGACCCAGCGAGCCAAACCGAGCGATCACCTTGTCCAGGTCGCCGGCTTTGATCCCCAGTCGAAACCCGCCCGACCAGCTCTCGTCCGATCGCTGATGACTAGACGACTCCAGCACCTGCACGTCATACTCTGCCACCAGCTTGCTCAACTGATCCCGTGCAGGATCGAACGCCGCCACCTCCACGAGCATTCGCCCGCTCGGCACCTCGCGCGGACGCTCCGACAATCTCAGCGAGAGCTGACACAACGTCTCCGCCGCCCCGCCGACGATTCGCCCGGCCTCTCCCGAGACGTTCTTCGCCGTCGTCCGCCCGAGCAATGCCAACGCTTCCGCCAACTCGCCGAATCGTCCGGCCGGAACGCGCACGTTGATCGCGGCTGCACTCGACCCGTCGTCCTGACGCGTCGTCTGGTTCGACACAATCGAACCACCCGCCGCTTCCAGTGTCGACGTCAACCGCTCAATCGATGCCCCAAGCTCATCCACCTCGATACTCATCGATCCGCTCGGCAGCTCGCGCGTCCGCTCGTACAAGCTCAGCGCCACGTTGCACGGAACACTGGCCGCCCACGCCGACGACGCCTCGCCGAACTGCTGATCGCTGACCTGACGATTCTCCACCCTCCCGAGCGACTCGACCGCGCCCAGCAACTCCGCGAACCTCGACAGATTCACCTGAAGCTGATAACTCCCCACCAGCGACCCGCTCGTATGCTTGGCCGTGCTGCCCGAGGTGAGCCGACCGTCGAACTGCTCGAGAACATCGCCCAGCACCGCCGCAGCCTCACCCAACACCGCCACCTCGACCGACAGCGTCGCCGACGGCACGGTTCGGGACGGCTCGTGTAGCGTCAGGTGGATCGTCGACTGCGCCACCCGATCCGCCATTACGCGAAGCTCGCCCATGAGCTGCTCGATCTGCGAACGCACGCGCGTCATCTCGCGCTCGACCTCCAGCAGCGACGAAATCTTGTCGACGAACGATTTATTGGAGATCAGCTCCTGCAGGCGCTTCTCCGTAATCTCGAGGCCGGTGATTCGAGCTTCCAGATCGACATAGGCCGCGGTGACGTCGGCCGCCTTGACATTCTCCGACTCCACCCGGCCAAGGCCCTTCAATGCGGCGAAGAGCGCCTCGAACCGCTCCGGCGCCACGCGAATGACGAACGACCCCGCCAGCGCTCCGCCCGCCTGCTCATGCGTCGACGCATCAGCCATGGCTGCGTCGTGCTGCTTGACTACACTCTCCACCCGCGCGACGGCCTCGTTGTACGACGCAACCTCGGCCGTCAGATGTCCGGTCTTGATGATCTTGGTCGCGGAACGCGCTTGTGGCTGCGCGGATGCGGGAGCGCTCGAAGAGTCTTCCTGCGCGGTCGTCGAGTAGCCTCCTAGCCCACTACCACCACCAAAGATGGTCTGACCCACCTGCTGTTCGTCGAGTGTCTTCGTCTTTTTCTTCGACGCGCTGCGTACAGATCCTCTCCGGCTTCGTGCGGAGGGATCCTTCTTCAGTCTGTCTATTAGCGTCGCAATTGCATCGGCGGGGACGCGGCCAACTGTGATCATTCGGGCATCGCCAGCCGTCCCATCCGCGTCCACGGCTCCGTCTGTATTGGCGTCGACGAATTGCCCTCCCGACGAATCGTCGCCGGAGTTAGAGGCAAAAGCGTACCGTATATCTGGCGGCGTCAGATCCACGGCAGACCCGGCGTTGACCGAATCTAATGACATAGGCGTGTAGACACTTCCAGCCTTCGCAACCGACTCTTCCGTTCCGGCCGCCCCGTGCCACGAGTACGCGCCGACGTAAGCGGGAGGGGTAATTCCTTTGCCTACCTTTCGGCCGCTACTGTCTGCGTACTGGCGCGGATGCACAGGTATCCCCCACCCATCCGCGTCATACTCGCCGCTTCTTGGCATACTCGACGCAGGGACGTTGGCCGGGAGCTCTGCGGCCGTCCGCGCGCGGCTCAGGCCGCTCACCGCGTGAATATTCCGTTCCGCACCAAGTCGAAACGCAATCCCTAGCACGGCTGCGATCCCCACGCTCGCAGCCGCAAACGTCCACAGCCACCCGTGCTTCCCCGGCGTTACCGCTACGGATCCGCCGTTCAGACCGGCCGTCGCAATCGCGGTCCACATCGTTTCGATCTCCTGGGCTCCGGGTTTCTCGTTCGCGGCGTCCACAACGAGCGCACGCGTCCGGCGAAGCTCCGCCAGATCCGCCGAGCAGCGCTCGCACGTCGCCAGATGCGCGTCCAGATCGGACCAGTCCTGCTCGGTCCCTGCGGTGGACCCCGTGGGCGGAGAAGAAGGTGCATCAAGATGCACCCTGCGCGACTCGGTCCCCGCAGGCGGAAGGGTCGACTCCTCCTGCGCTACCGCTCCCTTACGGTCGCGGCTCGGATCAGGCGCACGCTTCGCGCTGCCCGCGTCCGCCGGTCGTCCCCCGCCTCCGAAGGAGGCGGGCCACCCAGCCTCTTCATGAAGCCGCCGGTCAATCAGTTCTTTTGCTTGATGACAGTCCATGACACATCATCCACTACAGCCCTCACGCCAACCCGTAGGGTGCCACTGGCGGCTCGTCCGCCAGTGTCTTCCCTCGTCGGACAACGGGTGCTATGCCCAAGCCGAGGGCGCGGGCATGCCATTCCGCACGGCTAGCGGGCTAACTCGTAGGGTCCGCTGTGCGGCCACCGCCGCTCCCCCCCTTACCAAGGGGGGCTCCAGGGGGGTTCTGCAACACTGCGTGCCACGGATGACGGGTGCCATGGCCAAGCGAAGCGCCGGGTGCCATGGTCCACGCTTGCGTGGCCATGCCCCTGGCACCTCACGACGGCTCAACCTCCCTGCACCGATCACCCTCACCGACATACGCCCCAAGCCGATCTCGAAGCCCCCGCCGAGCACGAAACAACGTCACCTTCACGCGTGACTCGCCCCAGCCCAGAACCTCGCCCGCCTCACGAATGGAAAACCCCGACAGCTCACACAACACAATCGCGTCGCGTTGCGATCCCGGAAGATCAGCCACCGCCGTTCGAACCGCCTCGCGAACCTCCCCTCCTTCGACCGAGCCCGACTCATCCTCCGCCGCCGCCACGATCCGAATCACACCCGGCTCGTCGCCGCGGGCTCGATCCCGCACCGCCCGCCGCGCCCGTTCGATCGCCACCGACCGCGTCACCGCAAACAACCAGGTCGACAGCGAACTCCGCCCCTGGAAACCGCGAATGGATCGCATCACGCGCAGAAACACGTCCTGCACGATCTCCGCGGCTTCCTCGCGCGAGTGCGTGCGCAACCACGCATACCGCCAAACACGATCGACGTAGCGCCGGTACAGCACCTCGAGCGCCACCCGGTCGCCCTTCGCCGCTCGCTTCGCCAAATGCGCTTCACCGTCGGCCATCGAGATCTCCTGCCCACTTAGACGACGCCCAAGCCCGCCGGTTACACTGGAAATCCACTGAATTGTAGCCGCGCCGACCCGCCACAGGCCTCAATCGCCACCCCACACCCCCACTTGCAGACAAGAATCCTGCACCGAACCACCGATACACCGGATAATGGCCGAACTCACCGTCGACAAACACCGCCAGCAGATGATGCACTGGCTGCAATCCGCGCGTCCGTACGAATTCCTCACCATGGCCGGCCCCTACCTCGATGTCTGCCGCGAAGATCACCAGGTGCGCCTCCTCGCCGTTCAGGAATACCTCAAGCTAGGCCTCGTCCAGCCCGCCCGCGAGCTGCTCGAAACCGACGCGCTCGACCCGGCCGCTGCCACAGAACTCGCCCCCATACGATCCTCACTCGCGAAGCTGACGAAGACCGACCTGCCGTGGCCGCAGCACACCGATCAATTCGAGGCCAACCTGACCGTACTGACCGATCGAGGCATCGACGTCACTCCGATCCGTAGCGCCTGGGAAAACGGAACCAACGAGTTCCAACGCTTCCGCGATAACGCCGGTCTCGATCAGATCCGCCGTCGAAGACCCTCGGGCGGATGGATGTGGATCCCCCGCCTCGGCGATCACCGCACCGTGGATTACGCCAGAGAATTGCCGGAGGGAATCGGCGAGCACATGCCCGGCCCCTACCTTTTCGAAGGCCTCGACGTCGGCTGGTACTTCCAGCGCGTCTACGAATCAACGCACAACACCTTCCTGGGATACAGTTGCGCACTGTACGTCGTCGAGCACGACCCATCCGCCCTGGCCATGGTCTTCCACCTGCACGACTGGCGCGAATTGTTGAGCGATCCCCGCGTGTACTGGGTCTTCGGTGAGGCCTGCGTCGAAAGACTCCGCGAGATCCTCGCCGCCGATCCCGATCTTCCCATTCCCCGGCAGGCCTTCCGAGCCGGCGGAACCGTGGAGGACGCCGAGAGCAACGTCATCCCCACCATCGAGAACGTCGGCGAGCAACGGCTCGACGATATGGAGCGCACGCTGCAAGAACTGGAACACCGCTACGCCACGCGCGATGTTGCCTATTGGGCCAGGAGGTTCGACGATGCACTCAACCAAGGCGGCCAGCCGCTCCGCATCCTCGCCGCCGTCAGCACACACACCACCTTCCTGCAATATTCAATGCGCGACGCCAAACGCGCCTTCGAATCACTAGGCCACCAATGCACCGTGCTGACCGAGAAGTCGCCCCATCACCACATCGCCATGGCCACCTATCACCGGGCCATCCGCGACCTCGATCCCGACATCTTCTTCAACATCGATCACATACGCGCGGAGTTCGCCGACATCATCCCGAAGAACCTGCCGGTGCTCACGTGGGACCAGGACCAGCTCCCTTCGGTGTTCACCAAGGACAACATCCAGCAAATCGGCCCACTCGACTTCGTCGCCGGCGCGGCGAAAGCGCTTTGCGTACGAGCCGGCGGCAACGAGGGGCAATTCCTTTACGCACGCGTGCCGACCTGCCCCGAGCAGTTCGGCGGCGACCCACTCACCGAAGAAGAGCAAGAGCGGTTCACGTGCGACGTCTCCTACGTGTCCCACGCCTCTCAAACACCACGTGCCTTCCACGACGAAGAACGCGAAACGCTGAATGACCCACCGATGCAGCACCTCCTCGACACGATGTACGAGTTCGCCATGCCGCGCTTGACGCGCCACAGCGTCATGACCGGACCGCTCGCGAAAACCATCCTGAGCGAAGCTGCGCAGCGATGCGACATGACCATCGACGACCCTGAGGTGCGAAACCGTCTGACCGGCTGGTACCTCTGGCGGCTCGGCGATCGAATCTTCAGACAGGAAGCCCTGGAATGGGCAGCCGCGTGGGCCAGGAGCACTGGCCGCTCATTGCGCATCTACGGCAACGGATGGGACAAGCACCCCACGCTTGCCCCCTTCGCCGCCGGCCCCGCAGAAAACGGTCGCGATCTGCTCTGCGTCTACCGCGCGTCGAAGATCAACCTCCAGCTCATGCCGGCCGGATTCATTCACCAAAGAGCGCTCGACGGATTGACCGCGGGCGGGTTTTTCCTCTCGCGCAAAACGCCGGACGACGTTTTGGGCCGGACGCTGCGTCAACTCCTCGCGCGGATGACCGCCCTCGGGGTAGCGAGCACAACCGAACTACTGGATCATCCGGACCCAGCGCTCCAGAGACTCCTCCACCGCTACTGGGGCGACTGGCTTCACACCGTCGAGCGTGACAAGCCGGATTTCTTCAACTACCTGCGATTCCTCTGCGAGGAACCCTACCCCGACGAGGTCTTCGAAGACTTCGAGCAAATCCTGTTCGACTCGCCCGAGTCCTTCGCCGAGAAAGCCGACGCCTTCCTTTCGGACGACACCCGCCGAACATCCGTCGCAAGCGCGATGCGCGGCGTCGTGATCGACCGCTTCAGCTATCCACCGACCATCCGGCGATTCCTCAGTGCCATGACAGCCTACCTCCACGACAAGGCCCGGCGCAACGATGACGCCCAATAGACGGCTGGAAATCCCGTACTTCGTCTCGTGAACCCTGACAGGGGCGCTCTCATAGACGGGCCACCCAGCCCTCCTCTTGCTCAGTGAGTATGCCGTGGCTCGAAGGCAAGCTGCCGGGTATGATTCTCACCATGGACCTAACCTCGGAAGCGTTCCTCAGGGGCCAACAACCATGTTGAATAACGTCATTCGCAACGCGATACTTGCGGAGGTGCATCGAGCGATTCACGAGGCTGCGTCGTCATGCGTCGCTGCCCTTGAAAACCCGAATATCACCTATCCTCCAAACGAAGAACTCACCCCCGCCGAAAGGTCTGCGTTGGCAGCCCTGTTTCTCTCCGCCGAAGCCAGGTCAGGGATGCAGAAACTGCTGGCCGACACAGCGAGCTACCCACTCTTCCACCTTTTTGCTCTCATGGACGGTGTTGGAGATCCCGTGGACTTCCCAGGCGAATGGACCGGCTTGTCGTTGTCGGTCAAAGAAGACGACGAGCCGATGCTTCATGACGACTTCTGCGAGTCGTACTGGGATTTTGCCGAGTCGCGGACGCAATGAGAGAGGTAGGGTGCATCTGGATGCACCTCCTGCAGCCTGAAAGGCTGCGAGATCGTAGCCGGTGGCAAGGCCGCCAAAGGCGATCGCCGCCACCGGATCAAGCCACCCCCCCAAACACCACGACCCTGTAAGGGTCGAAGACACTTGACGTTGGGTGCTATGGCAAGGTGAAGCGCGGCCATGCGTAGGTCCCCTCCCGTTGGGAGAGGTCGGGAAGGCCCCGCGTGCCACTGACCACTTGCCCACCAGTGTTTGCCAACGAGCACCGGCGAGCGGCCCGATTCGCTGCCCCCCCCACTCTCGCGCTACTCCTCACCAGTACGAAGATACCGAACGACGTACTCCAGCGCAGGCCGCACATGTCGAACATTTGGCTCCGTCGCCAACTGCGCTTCGAGAAAACTCGCCGTCTCGAAATCACCGGGTTCACATACGTCTGCAAAGGTCCACGCCACGCGCAACCGATTGGCAAAGTCGGATTCACTCAACAGCATATCCTTCAAGTCCTCACGTAGCCGATCTCGAACCGCCGGCTCATCCCGCGCCCGCGATCCCAGCGCACTGATGATCTTGCGGCGGATCAAGAGTTCTCCAGGGGAGTCGCCAAGGTAGGCGTAATAATCTCGGGATAAGTCCTCGACCGCTCGGTCCCCCATCGCTTCCGCGAAGTCACGAACCGGCTCCCACTTCGCTGCCGCAGGATCAGACCGGTAGGCGTGGTAGGCCTCGACACTCGGAGCGAACCGTGGTTCCTTCGCCACCCGGGAAGGATCCGCCTGCTGTTGCCGGTATGCAACCTCCGCACGAAGGAACGGGTCGCCCCCGTGCTCCTGCGCCAACGAGGCGCATAGCTCCGTGAACTCCTCGATCGGGAGACGAGTCCTCAGGTGTCCCAGTGCAGCCCCCAGCTCTTTGCGACTCGCAGACCGGTGCGCAACGGTCCTGAGCGCATCGGTCGGCATCGTCTCACCGATCTCCGCGTCGCTCGGACCGTCCGCCTCCGCTACCGCCTCATCGATCGGACCAAGCCATCGATCGAACGAGCCGTCCGAGAGCACAACGACCTCAGGCGGTTCCCCCTTTCGAGGAGGCTCGATGACAACAACTTGAGGAAACCGCTTGACCTTGAAATCCCGATAGCTTGAGGAGCGCGCACCGACAGCGAAATCGATCTTGTGCTTTTCAACGTAGGGCTCAACCGTCTCCGCACCCTGCGGCGTGAGGCCGATCACCACGGTGTCCTCCCGTTTGTTCGCCTTGTTCAAACGAGCCACGAGCGTATCCACATCCTCCTTCTGAAACGTAACGAAGAAGTACAGTACACTCGTCCGGTCCTCCGGAAGACGCAGACTCAGGTGATTGAGCCAGGTCTCGGCGCGAAGCTCGACCGGGTCAGCCAACGCGGTCACACACGGGAGCAGGAGGAACGCGAACAACCAGAAGCCCACGGTCGACGCCCTCCAAGAATGACAACGCTCACTGTGCTCTGTTTCGTCGCCGTACGCGGCGCACTTGCGCCCCAAGGCAGGATGCCGACGCCTCGCTCTCCAACTCCCGCTACGGCACAAGTGCATGGACATGACAGGCTCACCTCAGATTCACCACCCTTAGGCATGACAGCCGAAGAAAATGACCTCCCTGTGAACCATGGTAAAGATCGCGTTCGCTGCGCCGACTACTCCATCGGATAGTCGGCATCGCAAAGGCTTTGACAGCGTGTCCGTCCAGGACCCGCCGGAAAGGTGTTGCAGCAACCCGTGCACGCTGCGCCATCCGAACAGCAGCACGAACATTGGTCCGTCGAACCCGGAGCGGCACAGCTGCTATTGCAGCAGTCCCCAGCGGTACTGCCCTCTTGCGCGAACACTGGCTCAGACGGAGTCAATGCCGTCGGAACTCCAACAACAATGATCAAGACGGTAACCGCGAGGGAACTTGCTTTTCGCATGGCCATTCTCCCAAGAGCCCATAACCCAAGCACACCTGTTTAGAATCTACATCACACGAAGGTGGAAGTCAAATACTAAATCCAATAATCCCGACTATCCCTTGGACCTGAAAAAGACCTGAAAAAGGTGTCAGACCTGAAAAAGGTGTCAGGATGATTTTTGCGAACGCTTGCGGGGTCTCCCTCGCAGGCGCAAGGTGGTATCCAGTCCGAGGCGCTGAGCGATGCGGAACCGCCATGCCTCCTGCCCGAACGGAACGCCCCGCGCCGCTGACAGGCGTACAGTGAGCAGTTCCTCCTCATCGATCACAGCGTTTGTCTGCGCGAGCCAGTTCCGCGGTCGATCTACCGGCCACGTTGACAGACAAGTAAGCAGCGCAGATCGGCGATTACGCCGGACCCACAAGCTTCCCCAGCGCCAGTCCTCCGCTCGCCGCACGAGCTTCGCCCGTCGAGGGTTGGCCTCCACATAACGGCAGACGGTCAGGAAGTGCGAATCGTCCTGCACAGGAAAGCTCCTGAATCGACCTTGATAGAGCGGTCCCTCGCCGGCCGTGTGGGTGTGGGCGTGCCACCGGTGCGTGTGCGTGACCGTCACCCATTGCATCCAGGTCGATAGATGGGTGCGTTGGCCAGCCAGAACAACGATGTGCCAGTGATTGGGCATCAGACACCACGCGAGCAGAGACGGCGCATCCGGACGTTCCAGCGACGCAGCCAATACCCGCTCGAACGCGAGGTAGTCAGCAGCCTTCTCGAAGAGCGGCAGTCGCATCACCCGCCGGTTCAAGACGTGGTAGACAAGCCCGGCCTGCGTGACCCGTGGTGATCGTCCCATGCCGAAAACCTACCGGAAACGCCTCCAGCGTCAAGAAATTCATCCTGACACCTTTTCTGCTCCTGCTCTTGACACCTTTTCTGCTCTTGACACCTTTTCTGCTCTGGCACCCGGCGGGCGGCGGCGTTGTGTTATGCCATGCGTCAGAAAAGCCACCCGAAGATTCTGTGGAAGAGCCGCCCCGTGAACTTGGACACGCGACTTGCCAGTTCCTCGTCGAAGACGTAGTAGTCGCCGCCAGCCTGGTTTCCAATCTCGGCGGCCCGGTTGTAGATCACCAACAATTGCCTGTAGTCCCGTGCTACTTCGAACGCCGCCTCTCGTCCCAAGTGCGAATCGATTATGGAGAACATATCCGACCCCAAGACGTATGCCGGCCCGTGTGTTCCCGCCATCCAGGTCTGCATGACTTCCTTGTCCGTGATCTTGCCTTCGAGGTTCAACCTGAGGTCGCGCTCGGCCTCGGCATAGATCTTGGGGAGTCGCGCCAGATGTCGCTGCCAGTCTCGCGCCAAGGCGCGTTGCGTCGGATTCCGGCTCTCTCTGAGCGCGTGCAATCGTGTCCGGAATTGATCGATATAGTGAACCGGCATTCCTTCGTTGGTCAGTCGTCCGACAAGGTCCAGTCGGTTTTCGATGCGAGCACCACCAGGCATGTGCTTTTTCTGGCAGTAGCGGATCCCTGTATGGTGCATCTCATGCGCAAAGGTGCGTACAACGTCATGAACATCAATCACGTCATCTGAGCGTCTGGGGAGTTGAAGAAGATCGAACCCGTTCGCATCCCCAACCGCATACGCGTTCGAAGCGCCAAAGATCACGATGAAGAGGTTGCTTCGGACAACAGCCTCCTCAGGTAAGTACTCCTTCGCCAGCTCTAAAGATGCCTCGATCAAGGAAGCCGCTCTTAGCCTTCCCAGATCCGTTGGGATTCGCTCCGGATCGTTGAGCACGGATTGCCAGAAAGCCCGTCTTCTCCCGAAGATTGTGAGATTCCCACTTTCGTCTCTTGTCGCGTTGTCTGTCGGAATCCTGTCAAGGGCCTCCATGATGAATCGATAAAACTCGCTGTTGTCCCACTTCATGAAGCGACGCCAGTGCCGGATGATGGACATGCAACCAGGAGTGGGCGCTACCTCGCGCATGAAATGGTCCTTGATCTCCGAGTCGTCCGCCCCGCGCCTGATGACCTCCAACCAGCCGACCGTCTTCTCCGGCATGGATAGATCAACTAAGACACGATCCCCAGTCTGGGAGCCATACCTGCACGAAGATGAACCCAGGACAATGAGAACCCCCAGAAGGCTCATTCTCAGACACTTCATTTCGTTTCTCCTTTGGCCTGAACGCCCCGCTTGCCGCGATTCCCCATTAACCATCTTCGTGGGCGCGATCCTACTCGGGCGGCGGCTCCGCCTCAACCGAGAGCCGAAGTCTTCGACGATCTTACCGTGCTGATCGACGCGGCCGGTGGCCGCGTGCGGGCACACGGATAAGACGCCGCGTGGCCGGGTAGCCCAACAAGACTGCAATCAACAGCAAAGGCCAGAAAAAGGTGTCAGGATGATTTTCTTGGCCTCCCGCGTTGTCCTCCACAACGGACATGTTAGGTCGTGTTCGCCTCGATGCCAGAACCGAAGACGTCGACCACAGGGTACGCCCGCAGCCACTCGGCCGGCATCTTGAAGACGGGGGCCGCAGAGGTGTCCGGGAGAAGGGCCGCGTTGTGATCAGCCGGATCGCCGCCCCGCGGCTCGCCGACGTACTTCGCAAATCCGCATTCCCTGCCGCTACCGCCAGTGACCGGCCATCAACCCGCCGGACAGCAGGGACCAGGGAGATGGGTTTCAGGTGTTCGGAGACATGGGTAACACCTCAGGCCGGCTGCGGAACCAGAATCAGGCACGATCACCCAGGCTCGCCGCCCGGCCGACACCCCTGCCGGGCAGGTTCCCCTGCCGCGACTGCAAGGGAGCGGCCGTCGCTCCACGATCATCCCATCCCGCCCCTGCCCCGGCATCTTGAGGAATCCCGTCCTCCCCCTTCGTCGCACAGTGGCTCCGTCGCTTCGTCGCTTCCTCCCCCCACAATCCCGACGACCGTCGCCCACGCCCCAGATCCGCCGGTTTTGGGGCTTGACGCCGCGGGCTCAGCAGGTAGAGTGTGTTGCTCGGCGCTGATTACAACGAGCCGAAGAAGAGCGTTAACGTTATGCCACAAAAGAACTTACGATCTTTCCTGGCGAGATCGGGCGACGTCAAACAAGACTGGTTTCACGTCGACGCAGCCGACCAGATTCTCGGAAGGCTCGCCACCCGTATCGCCACCGTGCTGATGGGCAAGAACAAGCCCACCTACACGCCGCACGTGGACACCGGCGATTTCGTCGTTGTCACCAACGCCCATCTGGTGCGGGTCACCGGGGCCAAGGCCGACCGCATGGTCTACCCGCGATACTCGTATCATCCTGGCGGCTACAAAGAGATACCTTATAAGCGCGTCATGGAACGCCATCCCGACCGGATCATTCGTGAAGCGGTTCGCCGGATGCTGCCCAAGAACGCCCTCGGACGAGCGATGCTCAAGAAACTCAAGGTGTATGCGGCAGACTCGCATCCACATTCGGCGCAGCAGCCCGCGCCGCTGACCTGAGACGTGTCCCACGCGGAGGAATGACCAGATGACGGACGAGCCGACGTCGAACCCGGAGCCGACCACCGAGACCCCGGAAGTTGCTCCAGAACCGGCGCCAACCCCGGTTACGCCCAAGAAGCCCGGCGACCCGAAGAACCCCTACATCTGGGGAACGGGACGTCGAAAGCGCGCCGTCGCACGCGTGCGCATTCGCCCCGGCGAGGGCAAGTTCATGGTCAACAAACGCGAGTTCGACCAGTACTTCCTCATCGACAAGGACCGTCTGGCCGTTAAGACTCCACTCAACGTGACCGACACCGCCAAGGACTTCGACGTCTTCGTCAACGTCTTCGGCGGCGGAATCAGCGGGCAAGCCGGCGCGGTCGTCCTCGGCCTCGCCCGAGCCCTGGTGAAATCAAACCCGGACTTCCAGCCCAAGCTGCGCGAACACCAGCTCCTTCGCCGCGACCCCAGAAAGGTCGAGCGGAAGAAGTACGGTCAGCGTGGTGCAAGGCGGCGCTTCCAGTTCTCGAAGCGTTAGGCAGCGAGAAGACCGGCACCCAAGGTATTTCAAAACCTCGATACGGATAGCTACTCGGCAAAGAGGTGTGCGTGCGCGTACGTCCCGGGTCGCAGTGCCGCCTCGAACGCGGCGGCACACGCTCTACGCCTCGTCGCGGATGAACTCAACGCCGAGAAGGAACTCGCCTTCGACTTCCGTGCAATGTCGTACACGAACGCGCCCGTGAAGGCTCATCTCCGGCTCGTGCAGCGCAATCCCCATCTCCAGACCCTCCGGGAGCGGATCGTCACAACGAAGACCGACACCGTGGATACTGAGGTTGAGTGACGTAGCCAACGTGTAGAACTCGCGGCCGCATTCGTCCGGAACCCAAAGTTCAGCGGTCCCCGGGAAAGGCCAACGCGGCGACTTTCGCCGGTCCCCCGTCCGTCCGTGACGACGGGTATCCCGCGATGCCAGCAAGTCGGCAACGGCTTCTTCGGTCAACGGACAGATTTCGGCACTGTTCATGGCATCGCCCCCCGGTTGGAGACCGTCTTGTGGCGGCGGCGCATCAGATCGGTGCTCACCGCCGGCCCCGGGATAAACCCGTTCCCCTCTGTTTATGTACGATATGTGCGGGATCGGAGTGTAAGAGTCTGCAAGCCCGGCGAGATACGCGCCCAGGAGCCCGATAAGGGACGTCCGCTAAGAACGCGCGCGCTGCGACCCGAACGACGCCGCGCCGCCGTGGCGTGTACCGCTCGAGTGCAGCGGGGAACGTTGCGTGTTTCCCGCGTACGGGTCGGGCAAAGCGCTGGACTTGAAGAGGGCCTGCTCGTCTGGCCGGTGACGGCTTTCGCCTATCCCCAGAGCCTCATCGCATCGTTGAACGTGACGTAGAGGAAGACCCCGATAATCAGGAACAAGCCGACCATCTGCGTCGCCACCTGAACGCGCAAACTGACGGGGCTACCTTTGATCTTCTCGATGATGAGGAAGACCATCAATCCACCGTCGACGATCGGAAGTGGAAGAAAGTTGATCACCGCCAGATTGGCCGAGATGATCCCCATGAAGAAGATGAACTGAACGAACCCGGCCCGCGCCACCTTCCCGCCCACATCGAAGATCCCAAGCGGTCCCGAAATGCTCTCGACCCCGACACTGCGTGAAAAGAAGATGCGCTCGATCGTCGTATAGACATTGACCATGAAGTAATACGTCTTGTGGAGGCCGATCTGAAGCGCCTCGAGCGCGTTCTCGCCTTTCAGAATCGTCAGCTCGTCTTTGACGCGAACGTTCGGCATGAACGCAATCCGCCCCAACCAGGGATCCAGCCTCTCCTCCGGTATCGTCAACGTTTTCGTGGCAATATCAGAAAGAGGTGTCGCGCGATACTCGACGGCCACGTCGCGGCGACCGGCCAGCTCGTCCAGAATCGCGAGCAAGCCCTTGCGATATCCAACGGCCACTTCCTCCTTTCCGCGACTCGTATCAAGTAGGAACGTGCGGCGACCGTCGACACTGAGGATGCGGGCCTCCGGACCGGCACCCAGAAGCGTCCGAGGGGAGTGAGGGACCGGAAACTGAGCGGTGCGCGGTTGGTTTTCGTGATCCACATACGTCACGGCTGCGGTTGTCCCCGCGTGCGAGCGAAACGCGTTGATCAACTCCCTCCAGCTCGACACCGGCTGGTTCCCGACCGCCGTGATCAGCGCGCCCGCCTTCATCCCCGACTGTGCCGCGGGACTGGGCTTCCCATGAATCGTCGCCACCACGTCACTCACACGCAGCGTGTCGTCGGCGATGAGATCGAAAGACGCATCGACCGACCCCGTCGCCTCCGGCCGAACCGAAACGTCGACGAAACGGCCGTCCTTCTTGTGAACGCCGAGCGACAGCGGACTTCGCACGTTGGTCGCTACCGCGCGACGGACCTGCACCGCCGACGGGTTCTCGACCCCGCCGCACGCCACGATCACGTCACCCACTTGGAGCCCCGCGCTCGCCGCGATCCCCCCACGCCGGACCGCCGTCACCACCGCCTCATCCCCCGCCGACTCGAACGACGATTGGATCGTCCCAGCCCCACGGCGGTTCTGCTTCGGCCTCACGAACCCGTCCTGCACGCGCCCGTCGAGCTTGCGAACCGTGAAATGTATGTCACGGTCGGGACACTCTCGGATCGCCCGAACCACCGTCGCCCCCGTCGGGTATCGAATGTCGTCCCAACTCAAAACCGTGTCTCCCGCCTCCAGACCCGCGGCGGCGGCGCGGCCTCGAGGGTCGGCGACGCTGATCCTCACCAAAGGTGACAACCCCAAGACACTGATGGCATCGCTCCCCTCCGCGTCCGGCTGCAGTTGAAGAATGGGAGGGATGTTGACGCGAACGCGCTGGGGGGTCGCATCTGGGTTGGCGGCGTCTTTTCGTTCGACGACGACTTCGCCGCTGGCGTAGGCGAGCATCTCGATCGCTTCATTGGCTTTGTCGTCGGTGATCGGGACGCCGTCGATTTCGACGATGACGTCACCGACGTGCGGACTGTCGGGCCGCGAGGTATCGATCTCGGGGCCGATGCGGACGATTTCCCTTGTGACGCCCCCGGCGATGCCGACCATGAGCCTTCTGGCCTCGCGCGTGTTGTCGGGGATGAGGTACTCGGGGTTGAGCGAGAAGGTCTTTTCTTCTCCGTCGCGTTCGATCAGGAACTTCATCGGTTCGTGGACGTCGGCCAGCATGACGGCAAAGAAGACCTCGCGAAACTCTCGGATCGTGCTACCGTTCATTTTCTTGATGATGTCGCCCGGTTGAATGCCGGCTCGGTCGGCGGGGCTGTCGGGTTCGACATAAGCGATTCGCGTGCTGGTGGCTTCCATCCCGATAAGAAAGACGACCATGAAAAGCAAGCCGGCGAAGAGCACATTCATGATGACGCCGGCGGAGACGATGGCCATTCGATGCCGGACGGGCTTGTTGACGAACGATCTCGGATCATCCTTGAACATCAGCTCCTTTGACTTGTCGTCGAAGTCCTCCTGGCCGAGCATCTTTACGTAACCGCCGATCGGGAGGATGTTGAAGGAGTAGCGTGTTTCCCCGCGTGTGAAGCCGAAGATTTCTCTTCCGAAGCCGACGGCGAAGCGTTCGACGCGCACGTCGGCCCACTTGGCGACGAGGAAGTGTCCGAGCTCATGAACGAAAACGATCAGGGAGAAGCCCAGCAGCATGACGATGTAGGGCCAGAGGCTGTCGAGCGCTTTAAGCGGTCCCGCAAGGGCCAGCAACGTGTCACTCAGATTCGTCAGGGCTAGCAGGCAGTGCATCGCGTTACCTCTTCTCGCGCCCATCGATCGACCTGAAGCAGGTCGTCGAGCGAGGGCGTGGGTTTGAATTCATGTAGAGCCAGGGCTCGCTTAGTTTGGTCGGCAATATCGCGGTATCGCACGAGCCCCTTTCGGAACAAGTCGACGGCGGCTTCGTTTGCGGCGTTGAGAACGGCCCCGGCGGTACCGCCACGTTGGGCGACGTCGTGACCAAGCTGTATGGCGGGAAAGCGCTCGGGATCAGGCGGGTGAAAGTTGAGTCGTTTGATGGCGGTGAGATCGAGGCGCTCCGAGCCGCAGGGCAATCGCCTCGGATAGGTCAGAGCGTACTGAATCGGGGTGCGCATGTCGGGCGAACCCAGCTGCGCGATCATCGAACCGTCGCGAAACTCAACGAGCGAATGAACGATGGACTCGGGATGAACGATGACGTCGATTCGGTCGTGGGTCAGGTCAAAGAGCCATCGGGCTTCGACAATTTCGAGGGCCTTGTTCATCATGGTGGCGGAGTCGATGGTGATTTTCGGACCCATATCCCACGTCGGATGATTGAGTGCGTCCTCAAGCGTTGCATCTTCGATGGACTCGTCGCTCCAGGTTCGGAAGGGCCCACCCGAGGCGGTGAGGAAGATCCGTTCGACATCGGCGGATTCGCCGGCGTGCAGGGCCTGAAAGATGGCGGAGTGCTCGCTGTCGACGGGTATCACGGTGGCGCCGCTTCTTTCAGCGAGCGGCATGAGCAGCGATCCGGCGGTTACGAGGACCTCTTTGTTGGCCAGCGCTATTCGGCGTCCCAGCTCGGCGGCTCGGAGGGTCGCCCGCAATCCACCGGTTCCGACGACTGCGCTCACGACACAATCGCAGTGAACGGTGTCGATGAGGTCAAGCAAAGCGGATTCACCGGCCAGCACGGTCGGTTTGCCGTCGAGTTGC
This sequence comes from Phycisphaerae bacterium, assembly GCA_029260135.1. Taxonomy (GTDB): domain Bacteria; phylum Planctomycetota; class Phycisphaerae; order UBA1845; family UBA1845; genus OFTM174. The sequence goes on from JAJDDV010000053.1 coordinate 40,400, forward strand.
GCCTGGAGCTGCGGCGCGCGATCGGCGTGAGCAATCGCGACGGTCTCGGGGCGAAATCGGTTGGCCTGTTGGGCCAGTTCGGCTGCACGAAGCCCGGCGGCTGCCAGGCCTACGACATCCCACTCGTCGGACATCGCCTCCAGTACATCGAGCGTGTTTCGCCCGATGGAGCCGGTCGATCCGAGAATGATAACCCTCTTTTTTGCCACTGAGCGTTTGATCCTGACTTTCGATCCGGTGCCCCGCGCTACCGGGTCGCTATGATAGTGTGTCCTGCGATCCCGACAAGGGAGCGGTGCATGCGCACGGTCGGCGCGTGACGGGTATCGACAAGACGTTGCGGGGCAGATGGGCTTCGTGGCACCGCGCAGGCTGAAGCCTGCGGCAGTGATTGATTTCGCTGCATCGCGCGGGCTCCCGACAGGTCGGGATGGCATTCCGCCCGCGGCTCGGGGTGAGAATCGACCGTTCGCGCGATCGCGGGGCAGATCAGGCGAACGCCCCCGGACGAGACTTCCACGCTTCCTGCAGGGAACTTGTGACGTGTATCGACACGCGGAGCGAATTGCCGGTAGGTTGCGGCGGACCTATAATGTGATTGTCGGCGGCCATGATCCTCGGCGGGGCGGTATTTTGGGGGTTTGCGGATGCACGAGCGGTTGCTCACCACGCGTCTGTTCAGCGTCGAGCAAAGAACGTATTCGGCCGGCGAAAAGGAGCCGATACGTCGAGATGTCGTGGTGCATCCCGGTGCCGTGGTCGTTCTGGCGATCCTGGATGATCATCGCGTTGTCATGATCCGCAATTATCGGTATCCGGTCGAGGAGGAGCTTTTGGAGCTTCCCGCGGGAACGATGGAACCGGATGAGGCGCCGATCGAAACGGCGCGACGTGAGCTGGAGGAGGAAACGGGGTATCGCGCCGGTCGCATGCAGCCTTTCGTGACGTTCTTTACGTCACCGGGGATCTGCACCGAACGGATGCACGCGTTTGTCGCAAGCGACCTGACGGAGGTCGGACAGAACCTCCAGGAGGACGAGCGTATCGTCGTGGAAGTGGTCGGGCTGGAGGAAGTCCGGCGCATGCTGCTCGCCGGCAGACTTCGCGACGGGAAGACGATCGCGGTGCTGAGCAGTTATCTTCTTGCGGCTTCCACCGGTTGAAGACCACCGGTTGAAAACCGGTGCCACATGCGAGGTGGTGCCACACGCGCTACCGAGACAGGCGAAGCGACAGGCTGATTGAGTATGGGCTGGCAAGACAGAGAATATGCCAAAGGCGGTGGATCGTATCGACCCGCGTGGTCCGCGCAGCGACCGGGGTCGTATGGCGGTCGCAGCATCGTCACGACGCTGATCGTCATCAACGTGGTGATCTACTTGCTGGGGATCTTCAGCCCAACCCTGGGCCGTTACCTCTTCGGTCTTGGCGCGATGCAGACCGAAGCGGTCATGGGCGGACAGGTGTGGCGGCTGATCACCGCGCAATACTTGCACGGCGGAACCGGTCACATCTTGATCAACATGCTGGTCTTGCACTTCCTGGGTCGTCCGCTGGAGCGCATGTGGTCGACGCGTAAGTTCTTCGCGGTGTATACGGTCTGCGGTTTGTTCGGCAACGTGTTCTATACCGTCTTGGGTACGCAAGGCTGGCTTGACCCACGCTGGCCTGCTGTCGGCGCTTCGGGATCGATCTACGGGCTGCTGGGCATCGTGGCTGTCCTGTTCCCGACCGCGACGGTCTACCTCTACTTCCTGTTTCCCATTCGAATTCGCACCGCCGCACTGATCTTCGGCGGTATCGCGGCGCTGCGTGTCATGGAGCGCGGGGAGAACTACGGCGGCGAGGCCTGCCACCTGGCGGGACTGGTTTTCGGCGTGTGGTGGGCGATGAAGGGCGACAGGTGGTGGTCGAAAACGGAATGGCGCATTCCGAAACGTGGTCGCCGGACACGTCCCGCAAAGGCAAAGGGCTTCGAGGCGAAGGTCGAAGAACGCCGCGCGGACGCGGAAACGATAGACCGAATACTCAAGAAAGTTTATGAGGGCGGTATTCATCGCCTCAGCGAACGGGAGAAGCGGTCATTACAGGACGCAACGGAGCGTCAGCGCCAACGCGAGGCAGACGCGGGCCGGGTCGATCGGCTATGATAGGGCATGTTCGGAACCGAGAAGCCGCTGGACAATCCTCTCAATTGGTCGTTTAGGGTCGGGCGACTCTTTGCGATCGACGTCCGCGTTCACATCGTCTTCATCATCTGCGCTATCGTTCTGGTGTGGATGGAGCTTCCGTCGAAGGAGTCCGGTCTTCCGGTAAGCTGGGGGCAGGTCCTCATTCACGCGCTGGGCACGTACGCCATCTTGTTCTTCGTCGTTCTGGTTCACGAATTCGGACATTGCTTCGGCGCAAGGTATACCGGTGGCGAGGCGGACGAGATTCTGCTGTGGCCGCTGGGCGGTCTGGCGTACGTGAATCCGCCGCACAACCCGACGGCACACATGATTACGACCGTGGCCGGTCCGATGGTCAACGTGATCTTGTGCATGATCTGCACCCTCGTACTCGTCTTGTGGACGGGGAGTCTTGGCGCGGTCCCGTGGAATCCGCTTCATCCGACGACGCCGATCGACCCGGCCATCTTCCCGACGACGGGTCAATGGTGGGTGATGCAGTTCTTCGGGATCAGCTACTTCCTCTTGTTGATCAACCTGCTTCCGATTTTCCCGTTCGACGGCGGTCGCGTGGTTCAGGCATGGCTTTGGCCTCGGAAGGGTTATAAGGCGTCGATGATGATCGCGACGACGACCGGTATGGTCGGTGCGTTGCTCGTGGGTCTTGTCGCGCTGTTCATGGAAGAGAGTTGGCTTTTGCTGATGATCGCGGTGTTCGGGTATATTACGTGCTATCAGTCCCGCCGCACGCTTCGCCATGAGGCGGAGTTCGGCGCGGGCGAGTTCGGGTATGACTTCTCGCAGGGGTATACGTCGCTGAACGGCGACGAGGCTAAGGCCGAACGCCGTCCGGGCTTCTTCGAGCGGCGGCGTGCGCGCAAAGAGGCTGTTCGGGCCGCACGAGAAACTCAGGCGCGCGAAGAACATGAACGGGCCGTCGAACAAATCCTCCAAAAGATTTCTCAGACGGGCATGGCCTCGTTGACCGCCCGGGAACGGCGCATCCTGGAAGATGAGACCGAGCGCCAGCGGACACAATCAGACGACACGTCTTCACACTGAATGCGGACCTTCATGACACGCGAAACGGCGAGACTACTGATCACGTGTCCGGACCGCGAAGGGATCATCGCGGCCGTGGCGGGTTTCGTCGCGCGGTATCGGGGGAACATCCTCGAGGCCGACCAGCATTCCGATCCGCACGAGGGCGAGTTCTATATGCGGGTGGAGGTCGAACTCGACGGGTTCTCTCTCGGCCGCGAGACGTTCGCCGCGGCGTGGGAGGAGATCTCCGAGCCGTTCGACATGCGGTGGCGCGTCTACTGGGGCAATGAGGTCAAGCGCATGGCGATCCTCGTCAGCAAGGAAAGCCATTGCCTCAACGATCTACTGTGGCGGTGGAGAACGGGCGAGCTTCCGGTCGAAATCGCCTTCGTGGCCGGCAACCACGCGGACCACGCCGAGCAGGTCGAGGCGTGCGGGATTTCGTATCAGCATCTCCCGGTTACGCCGGAAACGCGCGAGCAGCAGGAGGCGCGACTCCTTTCACTCTTGCGCGACGAATCCGTCGACGTGATCGTCCTTGCACGCTACATGCAGATTCTCTCGGCGAATGTCGTCGATGCGTATCGCGAGCGGATCATCAACATCCACCACAGCTTCCTGCCGGCGTTTGCCGGACCTCGCCCCTATCATCAGGCGTGGGAGCGCGGCGTGAAGATCATCGGGGCGACCAGCCATTACGTTACCGAAGCGCTGGATCAGGGCCCGATCATCGCGCAGGCGACGACGCACGTCGGTCATCGCGACACGGTGGACGATCTGGTTCGCAAGGGTCGCGATCTCGAGCGGGTGGTCCTGGCCACGGCGGTACGGCAACACATCGAGGACAAGATCCTCGTCAGCGGGAACAAGACGGTGGTGTTTGACTAGATTGCGGGTCGGCACGGGCGTGAATCGTGACACCGTGATGGCACTCAGAGGCCGGCATGGAACTACCCCCCTCGATCCCCCCTTGGCAAGGGGGGAGGCTGGTAGATCGCACACCCGACCCCTCGCATCACATGGTCCGCACAGCGGACCCTACACATTGCCTTTGAGGTGAATCAAAATACACCTGACCCCTCTGAGTAATCGCACGGGCTGAAGCCCGCGGCTCGCATACGATCACACCTATCCCTTAATCACCCCCAACGGACGGAGCTTCGCGACGCGGCGGCTGATGCCGGCGTTGTGCAGAACGTCGACGACCTGGAGGACGTCTTTGTAGGCGTCGGGTTGTTCCTCTTCGAGTCCGGTTCGACCACGGGCTTTGGCGATCACGCCCCGATCGAGAAGTTCCTGGTGGATCGAACGGCCTTTGCTCGCGCGGATGGCGGCGCCGCGCGACATGCGTCTTCCCGCGCCGTGGCAGCAGCTCCCGAACGTATGCTCCATGGCGCCGGGTTGGCCGACGAGGACGTAACTCGAGCGGCCCATGTCGCCCGGAACGAGCACGGGTTGTCCGATGCCCTTGTAGCGATCCGGTAGCTCCGCATGGCCCGGCGGAAAGGCGCGCGTCGCCCCTTTGCGGTGGATGCACAGCGAAGCGGACTTACCGTCGACGTCGTAGTCTTCCATCTTGGCGATGTTGTGGGCAACGTCGTAGACGAGCGTCATACCGAGTCGTTCGGCCGGCTGCTCGAAGACGTCGGCGAAGGCCTGGCGGGCGAGCTGCGTCATGATCTGGCGATTGCACCAGGCGAAGTTGGCGGCGGCGGCCATCGCGCCGAGGTAGTGCTTTCCCTCCTTGGACTCGATCGGCGCGCAAACGAGCTGCCGATCGGGCAGGTCGATGCCGTATTTGCGCGGCGTGTCTTTGAGCGCCTTGAGCGCGTCGTCGCAGACTTGATAGCCCAGCCCGCGTGAGCCGGAATGGATCATGACGGTAACGTAGCCCTCTTCGAGACCCATGGCCTGGGCGGCGCGGGCATCATCGATCTTCTCGACGACCTGCACTTCCATGAAGTGGTTGCCGCTACCGAGCGTTCCACATTGGGAGGCGCCGCGCTCGAGCGCACGTTCCGAGACAAGGTCGGGGCGGGCGGTGTGGATCTTTCCCTTGGCTTCGGTGACGTCGACGTCGCTATCCCACCCGTGACCTTTGTTCACCACGTAGGGCGAACCCTCGGTCATCAAGCGCCGCAGTTCCTTCTTGTCGAACTTGACCTTTCCGCCGCGGCCGACGCCGCAGGGGACGGTATTGAAGAGGGTGTCGACGAGGCGACGCATGCGCGGCTTGGCGTCATTCAGCGTGATGTTGGTGCGCAGCAATCGCACACCGCAGTTGATGTCGTATCCGACGCCGCCGGGGCTGATGACGCCACCCTTGCTCGGATCGGTAGCTGCGACGCCTCCGATGCAAAAGCCATAGCCCCAGTGGATGTCGGGCATGGCCAATGAGTATTTCACGATGCCGGGAAGGGTAGCCACGTTGGCGACTTGCTCCGGCGAGCGGTCTTGCGTGATGGCCTGGATGAGCTTGTCGTCGGCGTAGATGAGGCCGTCGACGTTCATGCCTTGCTTGTAGGACTTTGGGATTCGCCAGCGCGTGGCGTCGAGGCGTTCGATCGGTCCGGTGTAGTTTTTCTTTTCCATGATCAGATGTCCACGATGACAGTGGCTTCGACACCGCCGGGGATCGGGCGGATGTTGAGCTCGTGATAGGTTATCGCTTTGACCTCGCGACGGAAGTCGGTTTTGTCGGGATTCAGGTTGGCTGTTTGCGCGGACGCGATCAACGCGTGTTCGTCGAACTGAGTGACGTCTATAGCGGTGGCGATGCGCCCTTCGCTTTCGACGAGGTGGAGCAGCTCGGCGAGGAACTCGCGCAAGATGCCGGCGGCGTCGGTTCCGGTGAGGTTGAACGTGGCCGGGTCGGCGGGTTCACCGGGGACGAGTTCGCCGATGGCGGCGTAGAGCGCGCGGCCGGCAGGTTCGATCAGCGCGGGAAGTGTAGCGGCGCGGATGCGGAGGCCCATGTCCGCGGTGTGGTCGAAGTGTTCGAAGGACGGGTCCATGAGCGTTATTAGAATTGTCATGGGTTGTCGATGCAATGGGTGCGGGTCGCGGCACGCCCCGGCGGGGCTATAATCCTTGGTAGATCGTGTCCGGTATGGACCGGCGCTCTTCGGCTTCGGACGGATCGCGAAGAAACGGCTTTCTTGGTGCTGATTCATTGGCGGCGATGATGGGGCCGATCGACCTAATGCAACTCGAGTGAGCATGACATGCGAAGACTCAACCAAATCGTGACAATCGTGCTGGGTGTCGCGGCGCTGCTTGCGTGGGTCAAGTTTGTCCACATACATTACATCGACGGATGGGGTGGTCGGTCGGTCGATCTTGGGTCTGCGGCGGCTCTTTCGGCCATGGCGTGCGTGGGATGGGTCTTGGTGACGAGGGCACGGGCGAAGGGGGATGGCGAAACGCATTGCCGTAAGTGTAAGTACATACTCAAGGGGATTTCGGAACCGCGATGCCCGGAATGCGGCGAGCGAATCTGAACGGTGGACAGCGTCGGTCGTGTGTCGAGTGTGGACCCTCTGTCACAAGCGAGCCGCGGGCTTCAGCCCGCGCGAACGGGCGGCGTCGTGGGCGCGACAGGCTGGTTCTGTTAAGCGCTGTTGGCATACGGATGACAGTGTCCGCGTAGGAGTACAAGAGAATGCTGAAAGTGATCATCTGGATTGTGTTTTCGATCATCTCGTTGTTCCTGAGCCTGGGGTGCAATACGGACCCCGGCCAGCAAGTCTGTGGTGGGATTACGGGATTGCCCTGCAGCGAGGGGCAGTTCTGCAAGCTCGAGGTCGGGCAGTGCTGCTGCGATTTTCAGGGCGTCTGCACAGCCATCCCGGACACGTGCATCGAGCTGTTCGATCCGGTCTGTGGCTGCGACGGGCAGACGTACAGCAACGAATGCTTCGCCTGGGCGGCCGGTGTGAGCGTGGATGCGACCGGGCCGTGCGAGCCGTAGACCGGGCTTCGCCTGAATGGTGGGTGGCCCAGCTCGTTAGCGAAGCGCTGAGCTGGGGGAGTGATTCGTCATGCTGAAAGCGCCGCAGACCGCCGCCGACATGGACGGGTGACCCAGCTCGTTTCACGGCGACGCCGGCCGGGAAGTCGGGAGAGACGGAATGAAGGAACAGTCATCATCGCGAGTTGGTCCGTTCGCGCGGTCGTGGCCTGAACTCGCTCGGGTTGACGCATCCGACCGCAGAAAGTTGTACCGAGCGGCGTTTCGTCCAGTACTGCGGAGCTGGCGGTATTGGGGCATCGCGCTCGCGTTGCAGGCGGTCGCGCAGGTCGCTTTTCGAATGGCCGGTGCGGAACTCGCCTATTGGCTGCCGGATTATGCCAGGGAGATTCGGTTCCTGGCACCCGCCGTGGGCGCGGGCATCGCGGGTGGCGTAACGGTGTGGTTGGTCCAACAGCGCATCAAACACAACCTGCGTCTACTACTCAACAAGCGAGGCCTGCCGACCTGCGTTCCGTGTGGCTATGACCTCACCGGCAACGTCTCCGGCGCGTGTCCGGAATGCGGAACGACGATCGAGCAGCCATGATCCGCAAGACGATCATCGTCGTGTTCTTGCTCGCATGGGCGGGGACGTGTCTGGCATGGCTCTTTCGGCCGGACAGTCTGGCGCTGGTACCCATGCAGAAGACTCAGGCCGGTCGACTGGAGAGTCATTGTGTGGTGTTCCTGGACTCGGGCGGACTCGTCATCGACTACGGCCCCTACACGTGGCGAACGCCTCCGAGGAAGTACTTCTCTCAAGTTGTCGCGGGGTTCAGCTTCGCGCATCATACAACGGCTACCCAGGAATACAGATCGTTTAGGACTCCCTACTGGGCGCTGTTTGTGCTCTTCATCGCCTACCCTGCTACCGCCTTCATCCGTGGCCCGTTGCGGCGGTATCGACGTCGCCGAAAGGGCCTCTGCGTCAAATGCGCGTATGATCTGACAGGTAACGTGAGCGGAGTTTGTTCGGAGTGTGGGGCGAAGATTGAGAAACCATGATCCGCAAGACGATCATCGTGCCCGGGTGGCCCAGCTCGTTAGCGAAGCGCTGAGCTGGGGGAGTGATTCGTCATATTTAGAGCGTCGCGTGGCGCCGTGGACACGCAGTAGCGATTCCCTACGATACGCTCATGCCCTCGCGACTGCGCCGTTATGACGTACCGGGACACTCACACTTCTGGACGGTCTCATGCTACCGTCGTCTCACGTTCTTCTGGCACGACGACATGAAGCGCGTCGTTGTCGATGGACTTCGTCGTCTACAGGAGCGCTACGGTCTCTGCATCATCGCGTACGTCGTCATGCCGGAGCATCTGCACCTTATCGTGTATCCGCACGCAAAGGGCGATGATCGCCCCATTCCCATTTCACACGTATGGGAATCGTTCAAGAAGTACATCGGGTACCACGGCAAAGCGTGCCTGCGGCGTCTCTGGCGAGAGCGTGGAGAGCTCTGGTCACCGCCTTTGAATGCATGGGCACGCGGCGGGCCGGAGAAGCGGATCATCATGGAAACGCGGGGCTACGACTTCAACATCGATCGGGAGACGACGCTTCTCGAAAAGATCGACTATAGTCACAAGAACCCGATCACGCGCGGGCTGGTCGATCGGGCGGACGATTGGCGCTGGAGCAGCTATCGTTACTATGAGCTTGATGACTCGTCGGTGTTGAGGATGGACTGGGATGGCGGCTGGCCAATCGTATGGTGATGCGGCGGGATCAATCATTCCCCCAGCTCACCGCTTCGCTAACGAGCTGGGCCACCCGGCCAATCGTATGGTGATGCGGCGGGATCAGCCGTCGTCGCGTTGCGGATATGCGCGCGTGTCGCACCGAATGGAATACGCGTCGCCAACAATCATTCCCCCAGCTCAGCGCTCCGCTAACGAGCTGGGCCACCCATCCGATGGCGCTTGCACTGCACCCGTGGTCACTTCGGAGTCTTCCGTATTGTGTCCGACTCCAGCTCGGCGCGCAGACAGTACAGAAACCGCTCACCCCGAAGAAACAGATCGCTACCCACGATCGCCGGCGAGGCCGAGAACGAGTCATCGAGACGATTCATCGAGAGCACCTCGAGCCGAGGCCCTTGCTTCACCACAGCCGTGAGTCCGTTGCGATCCACGATGTAGATCCGCCCAGCCGCGCCCGCGAGTGATGCGTACACATTGCCGATGCCGCCAAGGCGCTGGGGGCCGAACAGGACCTCGCCGCTGCGAGCATCGACGCACGTCAGATGGCCCTGGTAATGCCGCAGAAAACAAAGCACGCTGTCGTACAGCACCGGTGACGGAACGTAGGGCGTGTGCCGACTCCGCGTCCAAACAACCGCATCCGTCCCGGTAATGTCACCTCGGGAACCGGCCAGCCGAATCGCGAGCATGGCCTGCGTGTCGTAGCTGTTGGCTACATAAACCACCCCGTTTGCAGCGACAGGCGTCGCAACGACATTGCCCGACAGCCCCCCGCACTCCCAGATGACCTTTCCGCTTTCCAGATCGTAGCCGCGGACACGATTCGTAGCGCTCACGATGACCTGCGGCTCTCCGTCAACCTCGACGATCAGCGGCGACGACCACGACGTAGGTTCATTTCGGTCTACGCGCCATTTCGTTGCCCCACTCCGCTTGTCCAACGCGGCGAGAAACGAGTCGTCTTCGTGGTCCCAGTTGAGCACAATCGTATCGCCATAGAGGGCGGGAGAGCTACCTTCGCCGTGACCGTGCTTCGTGTGCATGTCGCCGAGATCGACCTGCCACATCAATTCGCCGGTCATGGAAAGCCCATACAGGCCGCGGGACCCGAACGATGCGATGACATGTTCGCCGTCGGTCACCGGTGAGGCCGGCGCCCAGCTACCCGTCTCATGCATCCCCTCATGGGGGCGATCCGTCAGCATCTTCCGTTCCCAGACCGTCGCTCCGTTGCCTCTATCCAGCGCGAGAACGATAAACTCGATCTTGTGGGTGGGACCTACGTTGTCGTGGGCTCCGGGACGGTGAGAATGTGTCACGGCTATGGCATCACCGAGCGGCCTTGCCGTGGTCAGGAACACGCGATCGCCCCAGATGACAGGGGTGGCATGTCCCACGCCGGCGATCGGAACCTTCCATCGCACGTTCTTGGTTTCGTTCCAACGCAGAGGCGGGTCTCCGCGAGGGGCAACGCCGGTTCCCAGTGGGCCCCGCCACTGCCCCCAATGGTCGAGGGGGTCAAGCCCGCTCTGTGCAACGGAACTGGTGGCCGACAGAAAGAAGATCGTGATACCAAGCAAGAATCGAATCATCGTAAAGCACCTCCGGCACGGGTATAATACCCTGAGTTGTGCGCTGCGACAGGGTGGAAGTGCAACTTCCGTGTCACGTTCGACAGACGCTGAAGGAGCCCGCCGGGGTGGCCCAGCTCGTTAGCGAAGCGCTGAGCTGGGGGAGCGATTCGGCAGTTCGATATGGCGCTCGATGCGGATGGAGTGACGGTGTGATCCGCAAGACGATCATCGTGGTGTTGACGGTGGCGGCGACGGGTGGCCCAGCTCGTTAGCGAAGCGCTGAGCTGGGGGAGCGATTCGCCGCGCCGAAAGGGCGTCTGCCCTGAGTGCGGGGCGAAGACCGAGAAACCATGATCCGCAAGACGATCATCGCGGTGTTGACGGCGATGGGAGCGTCCGTGCCGGGATCAGCTTCTGGATACCGCCGTTCGGCCAGCGGATATGCGGAAGGAGCATGTCGAGCTTTCGAATGTTGGCTTGGTGTGTGGTGGTATCCGGGTGGTCACGTCGCCAAGTAGCGACTCGGAAATTGACATTGTCTCGGACCGCCTGCATCATCGATTCCCACCAGAACGGCAGCGTGGCGATCGCCCGATCGCGGGCCGTCCTGTCGCCCTGGGCTGCCCGGAGCAGCGTGGTGCGGCATTCGTCGTCGAGGCGATCGAGCGACTCCAGAACGGTCCGCGGTTCCCCGTCAGCGACCTGGTCTGCACGTGCGATCATCCGTTCAATCGTACGTCCATCGATTGTCGAAAGTAAGTAAAATCGAGTAAGGAAGTTGGATAGGCAAATGACGTAGTCTTGTACGGTGGATGAGGCGTGGTCTGCCCGTACGGGTGAACCTGTGAATTTGTGGGTCGACACGGCGTCATGGCGAATTCGAAACCGCTGCTCTCTGCCGATCTTCTCGAGCGCGTGCTCGCCAAGCTGGGGTTGACCGATCGACCCGCGCTAGACCTGGCCGGCCTCAACGCGGTTTACGCCGCGTGGAGCACAAGCGTACCGTTCGACAACATCCAAAAGCGGATCTGGTTTGCGGGTGACCGATCGAAGCCGGTCACGGGCAGCGATCCTGTTGCGTTCTTCGAGAACTGGCTGCGCGATGGAACGGGCGGAACGTGCTGGCCGACGAGCGGCGCGACGGCCACGCTGCTCGACACGCTGGGCTTCGACACCCGCCGCATCGCGGGGGCGATGATCGAGACGAGCGAAGTCGGTCAGCCGGCGGGACACGGCTCGGTCATCGTCACGATAGACGACGCGCAGTTCCTGGTCGACGCGAGCATGTCGGCGTTTGAGGTCTTGCCGCTGGTCGCCGGCGAACAGACTGCGGCAGGGGCGGGGATTCACGCCATCGCAGCGAACCCGGTCGATGGCGGTTTCGAGGTCGGGTGGTATCCGGGACACCTGCGCGATCGGCTGGCGCGGTTTCGCACCGATGCCGCGTATGACCCGGTGGATCACGCCTTCTTCCTGGAGGGTTATGCCAAGTCTATTGCGAGCGGACCATTCAACGACGCACTCTACATTTGCCGGCGCTATCGCGAGTCGATCATCACGGTACGGAGTGGACAGAAGTTCGTCACCGCCGTCGACGGCCGTGTGAGCGTCAGCGCGTTGAGCGACGGCGACCGAAAGGGGCTGCTCGTCGCCGAGCTGGGATACGGCGAGGACATTGTGGCTCGGATACCGGCGGATGCGCCGGAAGGCCCTGCGGACGCATGAGTTCTTGGGCGGGTGCTGGGGAGTCGCTTATCGGAAGTGGCTGACGCGTGAGGGATCAACGACGATCGAGCGCTGCGTCAGGAGCCTCCCCCGGCTCCTGGGAGCTTGTTCAGCGATGCGAAGATGAGGTCCCTCATCGAGGTCCCCAGTCCGGAGATCGCCGCGAACGCGGCCATGGCGATCAGGCCGAGCAGCACGGCATACTCGACGGCGGAGGGACCGTCTTCCGACTTCAGAAAGTCGGTGACGCGTGAAACCAGTGTCTTCATGACATTCCCTCCCCGTTGTGGGCAACTCGACGTGTGCGACATCAAGCCCATCCTATAAGTTCCTCCGCGTACACACCCGCCTTGAGCGTACGATACGGCTGTTGCCCCGACAACCTGCCCGTTGCTCGCCGGCGCCGATAACACGGCATGTCCATGTTGGAGGTCCGAAAACACGATGCCCCTTTCACCTGTCGAGCGTCCCGAAAACCAAAGGGCTTCATCGGGCCAGAACCAACCGCCCCACCAACCCGCCGGAACTCGGCGCCTCCGGATCGATCTGCACATCACTGCCGACGTAAGAGACCGGCTGAATATATAGACCTCGCTGGTGCGGGGGACCGTTCAACTTGATGTCCATCACGCGCCCGAAGCGCATCTGGACGATGGTGTACTCGGCGTTCGCCCCGCTGAGTATGACATTGTCGTGCAGGAAGAACCCGACGACGGAACCAACGATGTGCTCGATCGCATGGGTCAGACCGCCGTCGAGCCCCGGGCTTCCGGTGATGGTGTAGCTGATCGGCAGGCCGGCGCCGTCGTAAAAGGTCAGATCGGCCGTCCCGATTTCGGTGATGAAGTCGGACGACGGCGTGCCGTTGGTAATCTGGTCGCGCAGCTCGGTGAGACCCTGATTTCCGGATCCGATGTTCAGCACACCGAAGTTGCCATCGCCTTCGGAGTAGCCGGCGCCGGAGAGTGGATACGGGTAGAGGCGGATCTCGCGAATGCCGTCGCCGTCACCCGTGTCGACACCGCCGTTTTCATTCCAACCGTAGTTGTCCCCCCCGTTCGCGAGCTCCGTCGCGAAGGCGTCTTCGTGGATGGTCATCGGCAGCGTGCCGGTCGGCCCCGTACCGGGAAGAAAGCCGCTGAATCGATCGTCGAACGTCGCCGTTGCGCGTGCGCCGGTCATGCCGGAGGAGAATCCAAGAACCTGTGCGAACAAGAACGGCACCGCAGGGTTCGTACCCTCGTCGCCACCGTCGCGACGAACGAGCACTTGAACGGCATTGGACGCCGGTGCGAAAGGCGTCGTATCGAGCAAGGCCGTCGCCGAATGGAGATCAAGCCAACCCGTTTGGATGTCCCCGGGATGGACGTTGGTCGTTGTCGTTCCGTACGAGGGGTTGGGGGCGGCGTACGAAGTCGCACGTTGGCTCGCCGTGTTGACGACATCGTCGAACGCCGTGCCCGTGAGGTCCGTACCCATACGAACGGTCATCATTTCATCGGAGGTGTACGCCGAAGCCGCCGCCAACGCGGCTGCATCGGCCGTGCGCTGGAGATCAGCGCGGACGTTGTACATCCCGCCAACGTCGACGACAAACGCCCCGAATCCGATGAGAACAACCATGCAGACACAGACTTGAACCGCAACGGCAGCGCGCGCACACGACGCGCGCAACCTCAAAAACGGAGCACCGGACATGACTTCCTCCTCCTCTCGGGGCAACTCGCACATCGCCGGGAAACGCTTCGCGGACTCTGTGTGTCCGGTAATTCCCGACGCCATCTCTGCGGGCGCAACGACCGCTCTCCAAGCGGATAATCGTACGATACGGCGGCCGGTGTGGGCGCGAATTTGGGTATTTTTGCGAGCTATCGGTCGTAACGGCGTGAATCGATCCTCGTTCGCCGTTCGTCAAGGTGATGTGAATCCGGCGACGCGCCGGCGGATGAACGACCACTCATCACCAGTGAACACCGTTCGCGTGAAGACCGCTACGGCGACGAGCAACACGACAGCGGGAAGTGCAACCACAGGGCCCAGTCCGATCAGGAAACAAACGCCCGTCAGAACGAGACTACTTCGATCGACGCCGAGGTGCTGCCGGCGGACGGCGACAAGACAGACGATCATGGCGGCAGTGACGGCTGACACACTCGCCCACGCGGCGGCGGGAAGTGGCCCCATACCCGGCCAGAGGGTCGACTCACCCGGCGGGCGAATCAGCACGTAGGAGACGACGAAGTTCACAACGGTACCCACGCACCAGGCAAGACAGACCAGTCGCGGCTTCTCGAGAAGGTTGAGCCGGACGGCCACCAGTCCCGTGACGCCGACGAGCAGAAACGACAGGACAAGCGGATGATAAGCGGACGCACCCTGAGCGAACGACGCAGGGAACAACCGCAGGACGACCGGGCGCGCGACAAGCAGCAGCACCGCGCCCACGAGGAAGAGAAGGAGCGATCCCTTCGTCAAAAGCGTCAGACGGGGAATGGCGGCGTTCCGGCCATCGTGCTCCCACATCCTCGTGACGTTGGCAGCCACAACGGCGGTGAGCAGAACGGCACCGAGCTGCATGACCTGCGTGATCGTTCGCACGGCGTGAAACGCGCCGACGGTGTCCGCGTCAGTGCGCTTCAGCAAATACCAGACCGGGAAGTAGGCCATGACATGCCAGGACACTGCAGTTCCAGCCGCCCAGAGACTGTACGAGATCAAACGACCGGCCGGTTGCACGGTCGACGGCTGGATCGGTGCGCCCGCCGTGCCTTTGTGCGTGATCTCACCGACGTGCAACGCGGCGGCGGCGGCGTCCTTCCGTCTGAAAACGTGCGTTAGCCAACCGGGCGCAAAGAGCAGCACTCCGGCTCCGCAAGCCAGAGCGTACGCGAGGATCATCGAGGAGGCGTTTGTGAAGCCGATCCAAGCGCCGCCGACCGCCAGGATCGTGAACAGCAGCGAGCCGACCACATCGGTCAGCCCGTACGCGCGGAACATGTGCAGGCCCTTGAAGAAGCCGGACAACGCCTGAAAGACCGCCAACGCGACGACACAGCACGCCGTCGCACGAAGGAGCACGAGCGAAGTATCGCGGTCGACCGGTATGGCGCCGGTTGCCGTAATCGTCTGCGCCGCCGAAAAGAGCAGCGCCCCGCACGGTCTCGCGAAGACCCACAGTGAGATTCCGGTGGGCACGACGACCGCCGCAAGCAGCACGGCCGCTCTCACCGTGAATCGTCGGAGGGTACCCGCCGCTTCGTGCAGCGGTGCGTATCGGGTGATGCCCTCATAAAGCCCGGCGGAGCAGAGTGGGAGCAAGATGTTGATCGTAAGAACGGCCAACCCAAACAGTCCGAACTGCGCCTGAGGAATCAGCCACGCCAGCGCCACGTTCCGCACCAGTCCGATCATGCGCGACAGCGCAGACGCAACAGCGCTCGCACCCACAGCGGTGATGATCGGGTCGGCGTGAAACAAACGACTTTTCAGAGAGTATCTCAACGAACGACAACGCGTGGCCAAGGCCCCAGCATGAGGAGTCCAGCGCCCCACTTCGGTGCGCAAGACCTGCCTAGCATAAGAATCGGCCACCAAAAGGCCAGGCACGGCACACGCACGCCGCTGAAGGCCTGGAATAATCCGAGGGCCCTTCTTGTTTCGTAAGGCACAGGGTCGGTTTCCAACAAATACGAGCGAAGGCGCGCCTGATTCTCGGCCGCCCGTCCACGGCTTGACCTGGCGCGGACGAGTGACGGGGGAGCGTCTGCGCTCAGTCCGTGCTTGATCATGCAACACTCTACCGTGCAAACACTTGTCGCTACAAGCGGGACCCGTGCGGTCGCCAAGCCGGCGCCGGCCGTGCGGACGTCTGCCCGGCTGGTCTACCTTCTGTCATTCGTATCGGGCGCCACCGCACTGATCTACGAAATCACCTGGGCGAAGATGTTGGCATTGACCTTCGGCAGCACCACGCTCTCAGCCGCGGCCGTCATCGCGGGCTTCATGGGAGGGATGGGGATCGGCGCTTGGCTCTATCCATGGATCGGCCGCCGCACGCATCGTCCGCTCCTGGTCTACGGCGCGCTGGAGCTTGGCATCGCGACTTCGACCGCCCTACTTACCACGACGTTCTACGCACTTCCCGCGCTTTTTGCAGCGGCGTCAGACGCCATCGGATCAGGCTCGTCGCTCGTCGCCCTGCGCTTTGTCGTGATCTTCCTCCTCCTTCTTGTTCCCGCCATGCTGATGGGGGCGACCTTTCCCGCGTTGTGCGCGGTCCTCATCCGAACGCGGCAAAGCGTGGACCACCATCTGGGCATGATCTACGGCGTGAACACCATCGGTGCGGCGGCAGGCGTTCTTCTTGCGGGCCTGATGCTGATCGAGCGCATCGGACTCAAAGCGAGCGTGGGCGTGGCTAACGCGCTCAACCTCGCGGTGGCCATCAGCGCACTGCTTCTTCTTCGTACTTCGTTGGGAAGCGCAGGGAAGAGAGAAACAAAGTCCTCCGAAACGGCCATTCCGACGCAACTCCCCCGGTGGATTACGGGAACCGTACTGTTGGGTTCCGGATTCGCGACGCTGGGCTACGAGATCGTCTGGTTCCGCGCCTCGCGCTACCTGTTCGGCAACAGCACCTACGCGCTGACGACCGTGCTCTTCGTCTTCCTGGCTGGACTTGGCGTGGGATCGATGCTGCTTCGCCGCACGACGCGGCGCGCATCCGCGGAGCGAGACTTGATGCTCTGCCAATGTGCCATCGCTGTGCTGTCGGTGGTGGCGATGGGCGTACTCATGCTCGTCCTTCGATCCGAGTCGATGCGCGAGCACGTCAGCATCTTCTCTCAAACGGTCAAAGGCCGGCCCTGGTGGTGGCGGTTGACCCTTCAAGCCGGTGTCGCCACGGCCGTGATGTTTCCGGCTGCGCTATTCATGGGGCTCTCTTTTCCGCTCGCCAGTCGGCTCTTTTTGGGTGACGTGCGCAAACTCGGCGAGCGCGTCGGCGGCGCCTACCTGCTGGCGAATCTGGGGAGCATTCTCGGATCCGTGCTCGGCGCCGTGCTGCTTCTGCCAGTCTTTGGCACACTTGGCGGAACGAAAGTCCTCGCCCTTACCAGCGTTTCGATGGCGGCTCTCATAGCTTGGACGATGCGGCAACAGATGCAAAGAGTGCGACTCCCGCTCGCAGCGGCGATGGGAATCGTGATCGTCGCCGTGATCGTCTATCCCCACTCACTTCGTCTCGACGGCGATCTTGCCTCGCACGAGGCAGACTACGCCATCGACTACGTCGAGGAGGGCGACCTGGCCACGGTGCAGGTGCTCACCAGCAAGGACCGACCCGACAAGAAGGCGATGGCGATCGACGGATATCCGATCGGTCTCAGCGCCGCGTTCGTGGGAGACACCGTCCATCGCAAGCAGCTTCTGCTCGCACACCTGCCCATGGTGTTGGATACACGCATTCGACACACGCTCAACGTAGGGCTTGGGTCGGCATCGACACTGCACGCGCTCGCTTCTTATCCGCAACTCGAGACGCTCGACTGCGTGGAGATCAACGAAGCCGTCGTACGAGCGTCACGGTTCTTTGAAGAGGCATCCGTGCTGGAGGATCCCCGGACACGAATCACAATCGACGATGCCGTTCACTATCTTCTGCGGAGCCGTCAATCCTACGACCTGATCGTCTCCGATGGAAAGCAGCAGATCTCCTTCTCCGGAAACGCCGTCCTGCTCTGTCGCGAGTTCTACCGCTATTCGCTGTCGCGAATGTCGGGCCACGGGCTCTTCGTGCAGTGGATACCGACAGCCATTCTCTCGAGTGACTTCCAAATCCACCTGCGAACCGCTTGCGACGTCTTCCCCCATGTCAACGTCTTCTACTTCGCGCCGGGATTCCCGACGGCATCCGGTTCCGCGATCATGGTGGGCTCACGCGAACCCCTGTCCGGTCGGCCGAGAATGACCGAAGAACGATACCGTGCATCTCGCGCGGGTACCGACTTGACAGGCTACATCATCGATCATCCCGAGGCCTTACTTGCACACTGGATCGGAAGCAAAGCCGAATTCCAGCAAGTCCTGGGTGAGGGTCCACTGAACACCTGGGACCATCTCCTCCTCGAGTACTCGGCCTACAAAGGGACCATGAAGGAATGGTACCTCGCTCGGTTTGACAATCTACGCGTACTACTGGAAGCGGCGAACCTCGCCGGCGCCAGCGCCGCCAACTCCGTCGACCTGCACGGAAGTCCATTCTGGTCGTCGACCCGGTTGATTCACCACGCCTTCCTCGAGTCCTTTCGAGGCAAGCTGGACAACGCTCGGCTATTGGCGGAAAGGGCGACCACCACCAATCCAGACGATCGTGACGCCCGTGCCGTCGCCGGGTACTTCCAGCAATTGGAGGCGGCCGTCCAGAAGCGATCGCCCATTCCGTAGATCACTGACCTCGCACACACCCGCTCCAGTGCGTGAGAGGGGGACTACGGAACGGCCACTCTCTCCCGCTGAATGGAGACCCCTCGCACATCGAGCTGAGCGAACATATGGTCAACCACACCCCCGTCCTGCGCCACCAGTTCGAGCGGCAAGACTCCAGGCTTCCTGAACTCGCCGAACGCGAGCAAACGTGCCAGAATCGTCGCGGGGAATCCGGTCGTCCTCGCCATCGACGACGTCCCCGTTGAGCGGTCATACTCGTCGTACAGCCTGAAGGAATAGCGCACATCTTGGTCACCTTCCCGCCCCTCCACGTCGACGCGCATCACCGTGAACTCCTCCTCGCCCGGTTGAAACGCCCAATTCGAAAAGAGCAGCTTCGACGATAGATCCAAGGGGCGGATCATCGTACCGTCGACGTCGATCTCCTCCTTGCTGAAGAACCCTGTCTCGCGCAACACCCGCATCAACTCAAAGTGCCCCGGATACCGAAGCGTCTTCTCCACCATGACGGGAATGTCGAGCGTTTCGATCAGGCTTCGCAGACCGTCCGTCAGCACCGCTTCGAGCGTACCGATACCGTCGAACTCCAGCAGTTCCGGCTCGGTCAGGGGAGACTTGACGACAATCTTACCGCGCTCGACCATGCGGACCGGCCGCGTGTACTCCTCGATCACGTCGGAGGGTGCAAACGGCGCCTTGTACTCGAACGGCCAGTGTCTGGCCTTGGGCATCCCCCCGACGTAAATCGCCGCGCGATCCGTCCGGTCGAGTTTCTGGTGGATGTGGCCCACCATCAGGTTGGAGAGGCCCGGAGCCACGCCGCAATCGACCAGCGCCGTGACGCCCCGATCCACCGCACGGCCATGGAGTTGGCATGCGTCTTCCGGCATGAAGGAGATGTCGCAATACGGCTTCCCTGCATCGATCACGGCTCGAAGCGTCTGAAATCCCAGCCGACTCGGAAGCGCGCCGACGACAACGTCGTAACTCCCCACGAGCTGGGTGATACGTTGTTCGTCGGCGAGATCGACCTGTTGGACCGTCACGCGATCGACATCCGAGAGCGGCTCGAGGTTCTCTGCGGAAACATCCGTGGCCGTCACCGACAGCGCAGAATCAGATGCAAGGTCGCGAACGATCGTCGCGCCAACTCGACCACAACCCAATACGATTGCCTTCTTCGTCATGCCTTATTCCCCTCGTGCGTATCTCCGCACCGATCATCGCGATCCGGCGCCCCCGCAAGAACCGCCGGTCGCGCCAGCTCGGCCCTCATGATTCTCCGCCCCTCCTTCCGCGCCGCCGCAACAAAAAGCACCAGCGCGAAGAGGATGACGCCTCCCCCAAGCATGGTGGCGACCGGTACAGCCTCCGCGACCGCAAGATACGTCCACCCAGGATTGAGGATCGGCTCCGTCAACGTCAACAACCCCGCATGATACGCCGGTACCCGTGCCAGCGCAAGGGAGTAGAGATAATACGGAAGCCCGAACTGCACAACGCCCAGCAACCCCAACAGCAACCACTCGCGAAGGGTCATGCCCCGGTCGCCGACCAGCAGGACAACCGGAAGAAGCAACAACGCCGAACCCAGCATATTGAACACGGTCACGGCGGCGGAATCGGCGTCACGCATCAGGCGGATCATGATCGTCAGGAGCGCGAAAAACAAACCGCTGCCCAACGCGATCAGCAAACCGACAAGATCACCCGACAGGTTGCCACCGAAAATCACCGCAATCCCCACCATCGCGAGCGCAAGAATCCAACGGTCGCTGTTTCGAGGCCTCTCGCCCAGCAGCCGCGGAGACAAGCCGAAAACCCAGAACGTTGACGTGTACTGCAGGATGATCACGTTCGCCGACTCGGTACGCGTGTTGGCCACGACGAACATGCCCGTCATCAGCGTGAAGAACACCACACATCCCAGCGCCGCCGGACGGAATCTCAAGAACAGGCGCGGACCGTCCTGCCGCCGGAGCGAGCGGAACTTGCCGCGAGAAAGTGGAAGCAGACACAAGCCCGCAAAGAGTGAGCGGTAGAAAGCGATGGTTACGCCGTGCGGGCCTTGACCATCGGCGTAGATGAGCTTGATCAGTGCGCCGCTGAGACTCCACCCCACCGCCGCCGCCAGAAGCAGGATCACACCCGCGAAGGAGCCGTGCGGAGGCCCGTCGGTGGACACGGGCGCCGTTCTACCGCTATCCTGACCGCTTCGAGAGGGGCTCGCCGGAAGCGCCGACGAATCCGCACGCGAGGATGCGGCTGGTCGGCTTGCGTCTTGTTCGTTGGAAGGAGTCATGCGTTGCTACAGTTACTTCAACGAGGCTGGATGGAACGCGTCGTCCGCGTTTCAAATGTCACGGCCTTGATCATCATCTTCCTGGCCGGCTGTGTCAGTGCGCCGGTCACGGCGCAATCCGCCAACACGCCGGACGATCCCCCGCCCTCGCGGCGATACGTCGATCCGGCCACGTTGGATCCCTCGATACCCACGCCGGCATCGGTCATCGGCCACGCGATCGGCGACGGAGCGGTCCAATACGACCCGATGGTGCGATACCTGCGTGCCCTGGCCGACGCATCACCGCTCGTTACGCTGACACCCTATGCGGTGTCGCATGAGGGACGCAAGCTCTTCCATCTTACCATCACCAGTAAAGCGAATCATGAACGGCTCGATCGGATCAAGGCCCGGAACGCCAAGCTGGCGGATCCACGCACGCTCTCGTCGTCGTCCGATGCGCAAGGGATCATCGAGGACCTGCCGGGCATCGCGTGGATGGCCTATTCGATCCACGGCGACGAACTCTCCAGTACCGACGCCGCCCTCCAACTGGCCTATCAGCTCGCCGCGGGAACGGACGAAGCGACAACGGCGCTGCGCGACGAACTCGTCATCCACATCGACCCCTTGATGAACCCCGACGGTCGACAGCGATACCTCGGACAACTGCAGCACCTCGTGGGCAAGGTACCCAACCACGACTATCAGGCCATGCAGCACTCAGGACTCTGGTCGGCCGGTCGCGGGAATCACTACCTGTTCGACCTGAACCGAGACTGGGTCCCACAGGTTCACCCCGAGACACGCGGCCGAGCAACGAAGATCCTCGAGTGGAACCCGCATCTGGTCGTAGATTCACACGAAATGGGTCCGCTCGACACGTACCTGTTCGATCCGCCGAGAGATCCGATCAACCCCTACATTTCGACCTCGTCGCTCGACTGGCGCCGCCGCGTCTCCGCAGACCAGGCCAAGGCGTTTGACCAACACGGCTGGAGCTACTACACGCGCGAGTGGTACGAAGAATGGTATCCGGGGTACACGAACGCGTGGACGGGGTTGCTCGGCGCGATCGGGATTCTCTATGAACAAGCCGGCGTCAATGGCGCCGCCATCAAGCAAGCCGCCGGAAACACGTTGACCTACCAGGAGGCTGTCCACCATCAGCTCGTGAGCAGCCTGGCCAATCTGACCACCCTGCGATTGAACCGCCGTGAGATCCTCAGCGACTATCTGAACGACCGCCGGTGGGCCTTGTCTCCCGAACAATCAGGCACGGAGGTTCTGCTCGTACCGCCCCCTACCGACGAGGCCGGACTGGAGCGATTCCTCGATCTGCTGAATCGCCACGGGCTGGAGTTCAAACAGAGTGTCAACTCGATCAAGGCCGATGACGTCGTCGATGTCTGGGGAAAACCGTCACCGGTCCAGATTCTACCGGCGGGAACGGTCGTGGTTCGCGCGGCCCAGCCGCAGCGCCGACTCGCGCAGGCACTGCTCGATTTCGACCCCCGCATGACGGAAGCGTCCCTTCAAAAAGAACGGGAGGATCTGGAGAATCGCCGCGGATCACGGATGTACGACGTGACCGCGTGGAACGTCTGCATGGCGTATGGACTGGAGGGATACTGGGCCAAGGGCGTCACCGATATCCCACGAAATGGTTCGCGTGCGGAGAAAGTACTCCCGCCGCAAGCGCAACCGACCTACGGATTCCTGATCGACGGCGCCAGCAGTGACACACCACTGGCCACGATTCGATTGCTCACCCGCGAATGCAAGGTGCGCGTGGCACGAGAACCCTTCGCCATCGGCGGGCATGATTACCTGCCCGGGACCCTGCTGTTGCGAAGGCATGAGAACCCGGAATCGCTGAATGAACGCGTCGCCGAGGCGACCGGTGATCTCACACTGGACGTACGACCGGTCTCGACCGCGCTGAGTGAAGAAGGCCCCGATTTGGGCGGTCGGCGCTTCGGCTTACTGCACACGCCGCGGGTCGCCATCGCTTCCCAATGGCCGATGTCGAGTACCTCGTTTGGAAGCAACTGGTATCTCCTTGACGCGCGCGCCGGGTTGCGTGTTTCCCCGATCAATATTCAGCGCCTCGCAAGGATGGACCTTCGGAAATACAACGTCCTCGTCCTGCCCGCCGCGCGGGGTACGTCGGGACTGCCCGCCGTCTTGAACGAATCGGTCTGCAAGAAACTCAAGAAATGGGTCGACGCGGGAGGCACGCTGATCGCCATGGGCGGTTCGGCGGCCTACCTGGCCAACCCAGACCGAGGTCTCTCCGCCGTGCGCCTCAAGCGCGACGTGCTGAGTGAGTTGCCCGTCTACGCTGAGGAACTGAAACGCGAGCGGCTCGCCTGGGAGGTGAAGGTCGACCTCGACGAGGTGTGGGGTAAGCCCAAGACTCCGCAGGAAGAATCCGATCCTGACCCAGCCGCCGAGGATACCGAAGCTCGGAAGAAATCCGACAAAGCCAAGGACCTCAATGAGCTTCGACGGGAGGATGACTGGCTGCGGATGTTCAGACCTCGAGGAGCCATTGTCGCGGCGGAACTCCGCCCGGACCATTGGATCTGCGCAGGAATCGTCTCAGAAGCAAAAAACGGGAAAAGGCTGCCGGTACTCCTGTCGAGTTCGTTCGCGCTGATGTCCAAGTATCCGGTGCGAACGCCCGTGAGACTCGCGGACGCGCACGACCTCCGACTGGCGGGTTTGCTCTGGCCGGAGGCTCGTCGGCGATGGTCGAATAGCGCTTACGTCACGGTGGAGCGTGTCGGGTTCGGACAGGTCATACTCTTTGCGTCTGACCCATTCTTCCGGGGGTACTTCGAGAGCACCGGTCGATTGCTGCTCAATGCGGTCGTTTTCGGCCCGGGGCTGGGAACCTCACAACCTGTCCCCTGGTAGAGAAGGAAGAAGCCGCCGTCGGCGCCGGACTACCGAGAGAACCACTTTCGCTTTGTCTTCTTCGGGGCGGGTATGGCCTTCTCCTCCTCGCTCGCGGTCTTGATCTGTTCGAGAAGCTGCTGTTGGCTCTTGCCCGGATTCAATCGGCGTAGCATGCGGAGCTTCTCGGCGACCTCGGGCGTCAGCTCGGGGAGAGTGTCAGAGGGGGCCTCATCGCTCTCGCCGGATGATGCCTTGGGAGCGTTGTCCGCCGCAGCGGCTTCCATCGGTGAGGGACTGTCGCTTGAGCCTTTGGCTGCGGCGCGCTTACCGCCCTTGGAACGCTTGGAGGACGCTTTTCCCTTCGTGACCGACGGTGGCTTGGCGACGTGTTCGTCGGCCTCAGCCTCGGCCATCTCCGCGCGGGCGGCAACCATGGCCGCCTTCATCGCGTCCGACTGACTCATCGGCTCGTCGCTGAGCAGCTCAGCGCAGATCGGTTCCTCATCCGTCGATCCCTCGCTGATGGGATCGTCGCTGATCGGCTCCTCTGCCGGCGTCTCCGTCGCCTTGCCGAAGTCCGCCCAGAACGAAGCCACCGCCGTGTGACACGCCGTTGCCTGTTCCTGATCGCGGGTCGAGGTGCGCCGCGACGGACACGTAGGTGTCCGTTCTGGCGGAGCGCCCTCTTGGGACCCCATTTCCACTTCTTTCGACTCGAGGCCCTGCTGACGACGATCGAGTTCGGCCTTTTGATGCTCGACGGCGATCGTCGCGTCCTTGGCCACCTGTTGTCTCTTCTCGATCTCCCCGCTGAGCGCCGCAAGCTCCTCGCGTAACTGGTCAAAGCCGCTTCGCTGTTTGGTGGTTTCGGCCTCGAACTGCTCCCTTGCCGCGGCGAGCTCGGCACGTTCCCTTTCAAGCCGAGCCTGAGCCTCTTGAACGGACTCATGTTGCTGATTCTTCGCAGCGCCCTCTTCCTCCAAATGGCACTTCTCTTCGTTGAGCCGGTCGTTCTTCTGGCGAAGTTCCTCCTCGGTCGCCTCGAGATCGCGCTGCCGTTGCGCGAGGTTATTCTCCCTGTCCTTCAGCGCTTGGAGTTTGGCCGATTGGGCCTCGGCGTCATTGCCCAGTACACCCGCGCGTTCTTCAAGGTGTTTTCGCTGAGACTCGAGCTCTGTCTTCCGCGTTTCGACTTCCTTGCTTCGCTCTTCGAGCCTTGCCCATGCCTCGTCAAGCGATTGACGTTGCGATTCGCTCGCGGTAGCAGATTCCGAAGCCTTCTTGTCGATCTCGCGCTGTTTCTTCTCCAAGATGCCACGATCGCGATCGAGTTCCCCGTGTGCGGCGTCGGCTTGCTGTTGCCTGTGTTGAAGTTCGGCGGCTTGGGCGGTCAGCGCCTGTTCGCGATTTCGCAGTTCTTCGGATTGACGGTCGAGGTTCTCCTTGGCCTGTCTGTCCGCCTGCAGACGCGCGTCGTTCTCCTTACGCTCCTGCGCCAACGCCGT
Organism: Phycisphaerae bacterium; assembly: GCA_029260135.1. Classification (GTDB taxonomy): domain Bacteria; phylum Planctomycetota; class Phycisphaerae; order UBA1845; family UBA1845; genus OFTM174. The sequence continues at coordinate 65,769 of JAJDDV010000053.1, forward strand.
CTTGTACCGATCGAGGTCCGCACGCCGCGTCTCGGTCTCTTTCTCCAACTCCTCGCGAGCGCCATCGAGGGCGGCGCGCTGCTGAGCGAGCTGGGTCTCGGATTCCTGAAGGGTCTCGGCGTGGTTTCGACTTTCCGCCTCTTGTTGTTGGATGGCACGGTGCTTGTCGGCGAGCGATTCGCTTTCTTTTCGCAGAGATTGGGCGGATGCCTCCAATTCCCGCTCGCGCTGGGACAGACGAGTTTGCGACGCCTGGAGGTGTCGTTGGGCTTCCGCGTGCTCGTCGGATGTTTTTCTGACGTCGTTGGTCTGCTGGGTCAGTTGTTTTCGCTGATCTTCGAGTTCTTGGGAACGAACGTCGACTTCTTTGCAGCGCTCTTCGATTTTCGCCCATGCTTCTTCTAGCGACTGTCGCTGCGACTCGTTGACGGCGGCCGTATCGCAGGCCTTCTTGTCGAGCGCGCGTCGGCGTTGTTCGGCGGCCTTTCCATCGGCTTCGAGTTGTCGGCGTGCGGCTTCGACTTCTGCACGCTGTTCATCGAGCTTTTCCGCTGTTTGGGCGATGGCTTTCCCGCGGCGCTCCAGCTCTGCCTGGCGTTCTTCGACCGACGCTTCGGCGTTTTCGACGAGCTGCTGCCGTCTTTCGAGCTCGGCCCGCGACGCCGCGAATTCCTCTTTCGCCTGTTCGAGTTCACGGTTCTGTTTCTTCGTTTCCTGCGCTGCGAGCTTCTGTGCGGCGTTCCACTCGAAACGTTGTTGGTCGAACGCAGTCTGGGCGTCCTGCAACTTGGCCGCCCGGCCTTGAAGCGCTTGATGCTGCGACGCCGTTTCTCCGGTAACGCGCGCGGACTCCTTCTCGAACTCGGTGCACTGAAGATGCACGGCTTTGCGCTCTTGCGCGACCTGTTGCCCGAGCGCCTCGATCTTTGCTCGCTCCTCTTGGATCGCCGATCGCTGTGTGGTGAGGGCCTGTTCGCGCTTGGCAAGATCTTCGGTCTGCTTTCCAGCGAGATCGGCCGCCTCCTGGACCTCTTGTCGACGCTGCTCGGTCTCCTTGTTCAGTTTCGCGAGTCTTGCGTTCTGGCGCTCAAGTTCTTCGTGTCGCTTCTTGGTTACCGCCGCAAGCGCCTGCCTCTCGGATTCAAGTTGCTCGCGCTCCTGCGCGAGGGCCTGCTCGCTCTGCCGGAGCGCATGCTCTTGCGACCGCAGGTCGGCGTCACGTTTCTTGAGGTGCTTCTGTGTCTGCGAGAGGGCCTCCGTCTTCTCACGCAGCGATGCGGCAGCTTCATTGATCCCGCTTTCACGCTGCGTCAGCTTGACGTCCCATTCCTGGACGCGTCGCAGGTTGTCGGCTTGCGTTTCGTTCTCGTCGACCTGCTTCGCGGCCTGTTCGTCCAGCCGCTTCTGCCATTCGCCCAGTTCGGCACCGCGCGCATCGACATCGCGACCGCGGGATTCCAGCTCTTGTGTCGCCTTTTGGAGGGCTTGGCGCTGAGCCTGAAACGCGGTTTCCGCCTCCTTGACCTTGCGCTCGCGCGCGCCGAGTCCGTCTGCGTCGCTGCGCAGCGCATCCGCCCATTCGGCGAGCTTGCTCTCACGCTGGGCCTGCTCCTTCTCTTTCTCTCCGAAGGCCTCTTGCCGCTCGATGAGTCCCTGCGTCTCGGCGCTGAGCTGGGCTTCGTGTTCTTCGAGTCTCTTTCCGTGATCGGCAAGATCGACGGCTCGTGCGTCCTCCGCTACGACTTGCTGCTTCAGTGCGTCCGCCTGCTGTTCGAGGGCCGCTCGGTCGGCGGCCAGCCTCTGCGCGGCCTCGAGATGCGAGTTCTCGCAGTCCGTCCGTCGGGCTTCGAGTGCGGCGAGCTGTTCCGCAAGTTCTTTCTCGTTTTGTTGCAGCGCGGCCGACACCGTTCGCCGCTCTTTCTCGAAGGCCTTCTGCTGTTCGGCGAGATCGCGCCGGGCCAGAGTCAGTTGGTCACCCTCAGCGCGATGCTCTTCGATTTTCGCCTGGAGCGCCTGCGATTGCTTGTCGAACGTGTGCCGACGCGCAACGAGGTCTTTCTCTATGCCTTCGCAGCGAGCGGTGGCCGCATGGAGCGATTGCTGTCGCTCGCCCAGGTCGCTTTCTCTCTGGGCAAGTTGGGCTTCGTGATCGCTGGCCTTCTTGGCGGCTTTGTCCAGGTTCTTCTCGCCTGAAACGAGCTGTTTGTGCTGAACCTGCAGTTCCTTCTGCCGTTCGGCGAGCTGGGCTTGTTGCTCTGCGCAACGTTGCTGGTCCTGCTGAAGGGCGGACGCTTTCTCGCCCAGAACGGCGGCGCGCTTTTCCAGTTCGGCGCCGTGTTTGTCCGCTCGCTTCTGCTCGGCCCCGAGTTGCTTTCGCCCGACGGTGAGCTCCCTCTCGGCGTCTCGTAAAGCACTTTCGCGCAAGCCGAGCTTCTGCCTGGCCGTATTCAACTCTTCGGCGAGTTCCTTCTCGCGCTGATCGAACTGTTCGGCGTGCTTCGCCTGCTCGGCCGAACGAGCGTCCAGCGCGTTTCGGAGTTCCTCGACCTGTGCGGCGTTTTCGCGAAGCTGCTCTTCCGCGGCGGTCATTTCGGCGAGGCGGTTTTCAACTTCGCCGCACTTTTCCGTGAGCTGGGCCCGTTTGGACTCGGCGGTTCGTTCCCATTCACCGAGTTCCTCGGCGAGGTGCCTTTGTTCTTCCTCGCGCTGGTCACACGCCTTCAAACGCGCGGTCAGCTCAGCCTGGAGACGTTCAAGATGGTGTCGGGTCTCCTCGAGCTCTCCCTGATCGTGCTGCAGGCGTTTCGCAAGCCCGTCCAGTTCCTGGTTTCTCGTCGCGGCGTCATCGGCCGCTTCTGATCGCTCGCGGTCGATCTGCGCGCGCAGTCCGTGCGACCAGGAATCAAGACGGGCGGGATAGGCCTCCAGCTCGTCACCGAGCGCCTGGATCGCCGCCTCTACCGCAGCAAACACTTCTGCTCTTTCCGCGAGTTCAACCACGTTCCACCTCACTGTGCATCTGGATGAAACGGCGGGGCGCAGGCACACCGCCGCGCCGTCACCGTCCCGAACGCAAGCTGCATTCTCACGCATGCAGTCTACATTTCAGAAAGACGCGCGACGACACATTGGGTACGTCCCAAAAACGCGTGGCGTACTCTGCGCGTCATGAACCGCCATGAATCCGGCTTGGGTCCGAGAAGCGAGGCGACACCGGCATACCACAATTGAGAGAATGCGACGTCCTCTTCGATGTTCCGTTGCACTCGTATCGTACGCTTGGTGGGTCAGAAAAAGGGACTGGTGCCGTCGCCGTGGACGTGCCGTATGGCGTGCGGTTCCAACGAATATCTTTCTTCCGTCGCCCGTGCTTCGGCACCCGCGCGACCGGATGGTTAAGGACTGGACTCGTGGCCTCAAACCAACAAAACGACGTTGTTCTTGAAGCGCCTAACACCGGTCGGATCCGAGAGCTCGCCTCCACCGTACTGGCGACGCTGCGCGCGGCGCAAGGGCAGCTGCAGGATGAAAGCAACGAATTGCTGACACATCGGGAGCGACTGACCGCCGATCAGGCAAAAATCGGCCGGAGTCAAGAAGAACTCGCGCAGTTGCACCAGGATGTCGAATCCAAGTTCGCCGAGTTGGCGGTTGCCGGAAAGAAACTCAATGACCTGCGAGCCGAAGTCGAAGCGGCGCGCAAGCAACTGGACGTCGAGCGACTCGCACTGTGCGGCGATCGCGTTCGGAATTCGCCACCCGAGGTGGAGGCGCAGGAAGCTGAAGCACCTCGTGAAGAGATTCTCGGAAGATGCGATCCTGCGGTGCCTCCGACCACGGATCATCCGCACGAACCCGTACCCAAACCGGCCTCGAGCAATGCAGCGCAGCAGTTCCGCAAACTTCGCCGCGACGCCAAGCGAAAGGCCATCGGCGTCTGAACGGCGAAGGGGGCGGAAGCTAGAAAGGGAGTATGACGATGGCGTTGCGATTGTTCTCGCGACACAAAACCAAACCTTCGGAGCCACCCAGTTCTTCGAAACGCGGTGCAAGCGGTGATCCTCCAGATCCCGAGTCCAAACCCGAGTTCACGCCGGCGCCGCTCGAAACACAGGACGAAGATCCGCTGAAGCGACTGAGGCAGCAGGGTCGCAGCAACGTGATTCTTCGCGATCGCGACACGTGGCGTTCGCACGCGGGCGGCGAAACGATCGTCGAAGAGGTCGAGCACGAGCTCGAACAGCGGATGGCGCTGGTTCCCGCCGGCAGCGTCACCGTGCATCAGACGCTGACCGCACAGCCCGGATCGCCGGAGGAGGAGATCGCGGTCGAGCCCTTCCTGCTGGATACCTATGCGGTCACCAACGCCCGTTATCAGAGATTCGTCGATGCGGGCGGGTACGATGCGCTGGAGTTCTGGCCGGAGGAGATCTGGCCTCACCTCATAGAACTCAAGGACCTGACGGGGCAGCCGGCCCCGAAGTTCTGGCGACAGGGTCGTCATGATGCGACGCTGAGCCATCATCCCGTGGTGGGCATCAGTTGGTATGAAGCACAGGCTTATGCGTTGTGGATCGGCCAACGCTTACCTTCGGATTCCGAGTGGCAAATGGCCGCCTCCTGGCACATCAAAAGTTCGACGGACATGATGCGCCGCTTCCCATGGGGCGACGCCATGGACGTAACGCGATGCAATCTGTGGGCGGCGCGTCATGGCACGACCGTACCGGTCACTGAGTATGCCACGGGTGCGGCGCCGAACCAAGTTCGCCAGCTCGTGGGAAACGTCTGGGAGTGGACCGACTCGGAATACGTGGTCACGGATGATGAGGGGCGCGCGATCATCGGCGAGATGCCCATGCACGTTGTGCGCGGGGGCGCGTATGACACGTACTTCGAAACGCAGGCGACGAGCACCTTTCGAACCGGCCAGCTCGCACTGATGCGTACACACAACACGGGATTTCGTTGTGCCATGGACCTCTCCGAGGCCACCTGGATGACGTAAGCCGCCGCCGAAGGAGTCTTCCGTGACTACGTTGACCGCACCACAGGCCGAGGCGCTGAAATGCCTCGTCTGCGACGATGAAAACAAGATCAACGCGACCGTCTGCGAGACGTGCGGCGCGCCGATGGCGCTCGTACACGAGACGATTGCCCAGGAACGTGAACCCTGCATTGTGACCGTGATCGGTGACAGCAATGTCGGCAAAACCGTCTATCTGGGCATGCTGTTGGACATGCTGTCGAAGCGAGCCGACGACTTCGACGCCGTGCCGAAAGGCGCCTATTCCATCAATCTTCAGCACACCGTGGTCAGCTATCTCGGTGCCCGTCAATTCCCGCCAAAGACCGCCATGGAGGTGGACGAGTGGCATTGGGCGTATTACCAGGTCTCCCTCCGAAGTAGGGAATCAGACATCTATGACCTGGTCATGCCGGATATGGCAGGCGAGGCGCTCTCGGCGGAGGTTTCCTCGCCGAACACATTTGCGGTCATTCGATCCCTGTTGGACAAAAGCACCGGAATCATCCTTCTGGTCGACGCCGCGATGGCGGCCGCCGGGTCGCCGCAACCGGACTTCTTCGCCTTGAAACTCATGACCTATCTCGACGGCGTCCGCGCGACGAAGCGGGGGCGACGCAATCCGACACCGGTGGCGGTCGTACTCTCGAAAGCCGACTATTGCCCGGAGTGCTTCGACGATCCGAATGGTTTCGCGAAGACCAACCTGAACAGGGTCTGGAACCTCTGTGATAACCGGTTCGAGAACGTGTCCTTCTTCTCGGCCAGTGTCGTTGGCGCTTTGGGATACGGGACGGATGAATCTCAGAATGTCGTCCCCTTCCCGCTTCACGTCGCGCCGCGCGGTGTTGTCGAGCCGTTCGAGTGGGTACTGGCCCGCCTCTAGCGATTCCGACCGGTTTGGGGAAAGGACGACATGTCCGCGACACTGGCCTGCGACCAAGCAATCTTCACGTCGATCCGCAACCCGCTCGGTGAGGGGTATCGGATCGTCTCCGCCAGTCGTCATCTGCATCCGGACGAGAAGCAGGCGATCACCCGCCAATCACCATCCCATGACGCGCTGTGCGACGAGGAGTCGGACAAGAACGTGGTAGGCGCGGCGTTCTACGCGCTTCCCGGTGGACGCCTTTGCGTGGCCTACAGTTGCTGTGCCGGTGCAGAACATACCGGCCGCGGCGGCCAACGCGTGTATACCCACAACGTCGTTTTCAAGCCGGACGACTTCGCATGCTGTGCGTACAATCCGTTCGTCATTCTCCGTGCCATGACGGAATGCGGCTTGACCACGCCGCAGATCCCGCCGCCGCGCGAACTCGATGAACTGGCGCTGACCATCAGCGACCAGGCACTCGCCGTCCCCGACTCGGTTGCGGCAACGGCGCTCTCGTCCGATTGGCGCAAGCACTGCCTGAACGCCCTGCTGAACGATCGTACGCTGCTGATCAACCAGTCGCAGCGATGGATCGACACGGCCGAAGCTCTTGTCCTGGGTCTGCCCGGACCGGCGCGATCGACACTCTCGTTCTCCGCCGGACTGCGCTTTTCAGTCGGACGCTGCCACCGCCTGTCACTCACCGCCGACAACCCGATCACCACCAAGAAACGCATTGAAGGTCGATCGATCGAATACATCGAACCGTCCAAGGAAGCGGCACCCGAGTCGCAAACGTCGTCATGGATCACCTTCGTGGAGCGCCACTGGGAGCGCGGTGACCTCCAGCGCCTCGCCAGTCGAACCTCGTTACCGTTCGAGGATGCCTCCGTCGAAGCACGCGAACGAATCGGACGACTGTACGGTCAGCTCGACGCGCTGCCCGATTCGACGACGACCGACATCTTGAAGCTCGCGCCCCGACACCTGCAACACCCAATCCCACCGGTCGAGTCGGACATCGCCGCCGAGCTGCTGGTCCAGGCGCAAGAGACATTACGGGGTCGCTTCCGTTGCGAAACCTGGGTACAGTTGGAACCGAATATCGACCCGCTGTGCTCGATCTGGCGACAATCCGAGGATGGGACCCTCTTCGGTTGGCCGCTCCTCGAAGTCCTCGTTGAAATCGCCGAACGTCAACATCCAACCATCGCGGCTGAGGTAGCGCTCAAACTCACGCGCGACATTCCCTCAGGCATGGATGCGTCCGAACACGCCCGGATGCTCGATCGAGTGCTCACGCGTCTGGCAAACTTCGCGGATCAAGCCGGCGACGAGGAACTCCTGCCACTTCCAACCCTGGTCCAGCGCTGGCAGACCGTTCGACCAAATTGCCCGCTCGTTGGACGCATCCAGGCTCGATGTGAAGCGCTCGCAGCCATCCAATCCGAGAAGTAGGCCAACGTCCTCCGGAGCGGCAGCGCCCATTCGAGCGCGGCCTTGAAGAGAACCGCGCCGTGCAAGGCTCGCGCGGAACACTCACACCGAGAGTCCTGGTGTACACGCGCCTCAGGTCGATCGAGATCCCGCGCGACCTGTCGACGCAGAAAGTGCGCGGAGACGGAAGACAAGACCATTTCCCCTTGCTACCATGCGGCCGACGTGCGCAAACGCGGGCCGAAGACATCGGCACCGGAGGATCACAAAGCCGCGCACCGGTATTCGAATGGACAGTGCTGGGCCCAGCGGCACCGCAGGAATGAGAGGCCATGACCAACAAACTCATTGAATGTGTACCGAATTTCAGCGAGGGAAACGACCTTTCCATCATCAAACACATCACGGACCGGATCGAGAGCGTCGACGGCGTCAAGTTGCTGGATGTCGATCCCGGAAAGGCCACAAACCGAACCGTCGTCACCTTCGTCGGCGAGCCCGGGGCGGTGATCGAAGCCGCGGTTCGCGCCGTCGAGAAAGCCGCGCAGCTCATCGACATGAGCAAACATCACGGCGAGCACCCCCGCTTTGGCGCAACGGACGTCTGCCCACTCGTCCCTGTCTCCAATATCACGATGGACGAAACGGTTGAATACGCACGATCGCTGGCCAAACGCCTCGGCGAAGAGGTGGGCATCACGGTGTACTGCTACGAAAACGCCGCCCTCAGTCAGCAGCGACAGAATCTCGCAAGCGTCCGAGCGGGAGAATATGAAGGTCTCCAGGAGAAGCTGAACACCCCGGAAGGGAAGCCCGACTTTGGCCCCAGTGACTTTAACGCACGATCCGGCGCGACCGCCGTCGGGGCGCGAGACTTTCTCGTCGCATACAACGTCAACCTCAATACCACGTCGACGCGCCGCGCAAACGCCATTGCCTTCGACGTGCGCGAAAAGGGACGCAAGAAACGAGAGGGAAACCCACTGACGGGTCCGGTGGTCAAGGACGAGCAAGGCAAAGCCGTCTGGATTCCCGGAAAGCTCAAGTGCGTGAAAGGAATCGGCTGGTTCATTGAAGAATTCGGCATCGCCCAGGTGTCGGTGAACCTCACGAACATCACTGTCACACCGGTGCATGAATGCTTTGACGCCGTGTGTGACTCGGCAGCGTCGCGTGGGATTCGCGTAACCGGCTCGGAACTGGTGGGGCTGATTCCACTCAACGCGATGCTCGACGCGGGGCGTTATTTCCTCCGCAAACAGCAACGATCCGCCGGCGTCTGCGATGCGGAACTGATCAAGATCGCGGTCAAATCGCTAGGCCTCGACGAACTCTACCCCTTCAAACCCCAGGAGAAGATCGTCGAGTATTGCATCGCCGACCAAGCGAAGAAACGCCTGGTGGATCTGACGCTCGAGGGGTTCGTTCACGAAACCGCCTCGGAATCGCCCGCGCCGGGCGGCGGGTCGATCTCCGCCTCGATGGGCGCGATGGGGGCCGCGCTCGCTACCATGGTGGCGAATCTCTCCTCTCACAAACGAGGCTGGGATGACCGCTGGGAAGAGTTTTCCGACTGGGCCGTCAAAGGCAAAACGCTGCACCACGAACTGCTGCATCTCATCGACGAAGACACCGACGCCTTCAACCAGATCATGGCGGCGTTCGGCCTGCCTGCTGGAAGCGATGCTGAAAAGGCGGAAAAGGAAAAAACCGTCGAAGCTGCCACGAAGTACGCCATCGAGATTCCCTTTCGCGTGATGCAGAAGGCATTCGATTCCATGGAAGTCATCCAGGCCATGGCAGAAAACGGAAATCCGAATTCCGTCTCCGATGCAGGCGTCGGCGCGTTGTGCGCAAGGTCCGCCGTCATGGGCGCGTTCCTCAACGTCAAAATCAACTCGACCGACCTGAAAGACAGAACCTTCGTCGAAGATAGGCTCGCCCGCGGGCGAGCGCTCGAGCAGAGCGCCATCGCGAAGGAACGAGAGATCCTCGACATCGTGAACGCGAAGATGTAGCGCTTCCGGCGCGGGGGCAGGGTTTCTGCCCCGAACGGGGCGTCCGAAAAGTCAGGAGCACAGGTCTCCACCGAGCCCACTTCGACGCGACAGGCATCGCCCGTTGGGCTGCGTCGAGTGCGGCGGCACGGACGGCGACCGCGCCAAGCGACCTCCCACGCGATTTCCGGGCGACGGCATTCCGACTGAAGACCGACGCACCAGGAGACGATAATACCGCTGGGATATTATAAAGGTCATGCTCTAATCTATTTGGTCCTCCAGGCCATGATGCTCGGATCCGTTTGCGCGATGACATCACCCGATCACGAACGGAAGACGCCGTGAGCTCGCTGGTCCGCCCACCGAACCAGCTGGTCGATCAGCTGGAACGATTGCAGGTCCATGACCATCTCTGCCTCGTCTACGAGACACCGGCACAGCAATTATCCGCCGCCGTTCCCTTCATGAGAATTGGACTCGAGCGCGGCGAGCAATGTGTCTACATCGCCGACGAGAACAGCGCGAGCAGGGTCCTCGAGAGCATGCAGGGCGGGAGACTGGACATCGCCCCGTTCCTCGCGAGTGGCGCCCTGCGCGTGATCACGAAGCAAGACGCCTACCTGAAACAAGGCTGCTTCGATCCCGATTGGATGATCGACTTCCTCAAGAAAGCGTGCGATTCCGCCAGGGCGGACGGATACGCCGCGCTGCGCGCAACGGGGGAAATGACCTGGGCACTCGGCGGCGATCCGGGTAGCGATCGGTTGATCGAGTATGAGGCGAAGCTCAACGAGTTCTTCCCGTACAACGATGTCGTCGCCATCTGTCAGTACAACAGGAATCGATTCCGCCCGGATGTCATCCGCAGCGTGATCCAAACGCACCCCATCATGGTCTACGGATACCAAGTCAGCCCAAACGACTACTACGTCCCTCCCCGCGAGTACTTGGGACACCGTGATCCCCAGCGTGAAGTGAGCCGCCTTCTTCACCATGTCACCGAACGACAACGGACGGAAGATGCGCTTCGGGAGAACGAAGAGCGCACGCGACGACTCTACGGGGCGGTCCAGGCTGGAATCGTTCTTCAATCTGTGGATGGATCGATTCTCCACGCCAATCGAGTCGCCTGCACGATCCTCGGATTGGAGGAGGAAGAGCTCATCCAGAAAACGCTCCTCGACCCCCACTGGAAGATGGTGCTCGAGGACGGCTCACCGGTCTCCGTCGCAAATCACCCGTTCATGATCACCATACGAAACGGCGTCGCGATGCAGAACTCGGTCGTCGGCGTCCTCGCAGGTGACGCACCGACCATGCGATGGCTACTGGTCAGCACGGAACCCATCGCCGACCCGGCGACCGGTGCGCTCAGCCAGGCCCTGATCACGTTCAACGACATCACGGAGCGCAAACAAGCCGAACAGAGGCTGGTGCGGGATCGCACTCATCTGGAAGTCCTGGTCCAAGAGCGCACGGAAGCGCTGGCGAACTCCCATCAAGCGCTGCAACGCGCGGAACGCCTGGCTTCACTCGGAACCCTATCGTCCGGAATTGCGCACGAAATCAACAACCCCATCGGGATGATCCTGCTATCCGCCGAGAACGCCCTTGCCGCGACGAACGGCCTGCAGAACGAAGATACCGTCCGCACCTGCCTCGCGCACATCGTCGACAACGCGGAACGTTGCGGCAGAATCACCAGAAGCGTCCTCCAGTTCGCCAAAGAGGAGCGAACCGAGAAATGGCCGGAGAACGTCAATGAAATCGTCGAAGATGCCGTACGCGTCGCTCGGAAATACCACAAGAACCGAAGCGGGGCCGTCCTCGTGCGACTCGCCCCGGAGACGCACACGGTCTGCGTCAATCCCATCGAGATCCAACAGGTTCTCGTGAATCTGATCCACAATGCCCTCGAGGCCGCCAACGGCCAGGGCGACGTGACGATTCGCACGGAGACGGCCCACGACGCGGTCCGGATCGCAGTTAGAGACAACGGGCCCGGAATACCCAGCGCCCACCTCAAACACGTCTTCGATCCCTTCTTCACGACGCGCCGCGAGGACGGCGGAACCGGACTCGGGCTGAGCATCGTTCACGGAATCATCAATGACCATGGCGGCAGCATCGAGGTGAAAAGCGAACCAGGCCGGGGAACGACGTTCACCGTCGTACTTCCGCTCGTCGATACCGCGGAGACGAAGCATGACCAGAGTGCTTGTCGTTGACGACGAAGAGATCTACCGGCACCAACTGACGGAGACACTTTCTTCCGATGGAAGTCATGTAGCGACGGCCGCAAACGGCCGCGAAGCGGTCGACATCGGTGCGCGGTATCGTCCGGACGTGTTGGTCATCGACTGGATGCTCAAGGACCACATCCATGGCCTTCATGTCGTCCAGACGCTGCGTGCGGTCACGCCTGATCTGCAATCGATCCTCATCACGGGATTCCCGTCGGACGACCTCCGCCACGAGTCCGACCAGCTGAACATCGCTGACTTCATCGAGAAACCCTTCAAGCGCGAACGCGTTCTTGACGCCGTTCAGCGCGCCCTGCGCTGCCCCGGAACGCTGCACCACCAGACGCCGCTTGCCGTCCTCGAAGTTGACGCCGACGCTACGGTTCTCTTCGCGAACCCGCTGGCCAAGACCATGCTCAAAGAAACGAAGATCGGAAGCGGCGCCATGAACCTGGAGAGTATCTTCCAGAAAAACGGTGTTCCGAATCTCGACGAAGCCGTGTCGCACGGGCTGGTGGTCTATCCGCGTTCGGAACCACAAGTCACCTGGCGGATCCGCTCGCAGAACGTGCACGCCGGCCAAAGCCGGTTGATCATCGTGCAACGCAGGAGTGATCCGCCACACACCGGTCATCCGTTCGCCGGACTACTCCTCGGATTGAGAGAGCCCAAAAAAATCGTGTGGCCCTTTGACGGCCGCGTGTTGATCGTCGACGACCAGGCGACGCGTCGGCGGATGTACGTCACGATGCTCGAAACCGCCGGCGCCGGATGCTACGCGGTCAAGACAACGCGTGAGGCCGTTCGTCTGATTCAGGAGGACGGAGGAATCGAGTTCGTCGTCTTCGATGATGGTTCACTCAAGACGAGTGCCGCGGAGACGATCACCGGCATTAGATCAACCGGTTCGAACGCCCTGATCGTGGGCACGAGTCACCATCAACACCGAAAAGAACTCGCCGCACTTGAGGTGGACCACTATTTGCCGCAGCCTTGGACGGTCAAAACGCTCGTGGAGACGATTCTCGGAAAGCTCGGATCGTGTGTCGAGTGCGGACTGGAATTGCCGCTTCGAAGACCCACGCCCGGCGAGCCCACCAGTGGCTGGTCGTGTGCGTTCTGCAATTCACACTATCGTGCGGTGTTCGACGAGTGCGCTTCCGACGACACGATCCGCAACGTGCTTGCCGTGGACAAAACTCACGCCGCCCTGGAGGAACCGAGTGTCCCCCGACGCGGGCCGCGGTCCGGTAACCAAGCGCCCGCGAGATCATGAGAATCACCGTGTGATAAAAGCCTCGGGCGGCCTTCAGCAGCAGCGAAGGGTCAGCCCCCTTTCTCCAGGGCTTCGGCGCCTTCGTTTCACCATCGAGATTGCCCGAAGGCCGCCGTCCGAACCGCCGATCAACGCGTAGGATTGCGCAACGCGTGCGGTACAGCCGATCCGTACCCGCTGCTGCGATGCCGCCGACTTCGTATGAGACCATTGATGCACGGCGAACCCACGACCCTCTCCGGCAATCCAGCCGGACTCAAAGCACGGATTCTGATCCCGCTGGCGGTTGTCTTCACGGCCATGCTCGGGGCGTTCACCGTCGGCACCTATTGGCTTCAGCTTCGCAACATCGAGATCGACGTCCGCGAAACGGTCAAGCAGAGCGGCGAATCTCTGGACATGCAACTGAACGAGGACGCGGACCACCTGGCCGCGGCCATCGAGGTCCTGAAGTGGGATGTCAGATACCGGTCAGCGTGGTTGGCGAGAGACCGCACGGCCTTATTGGACCTGGCCTCCCCACTATTCAACCGGCTGCGTGATGAACACCGGATCACCCATTTCTATTTCCATGACCTCAACAGCGTGAACTTCCTGCGTGTTCATTCGCCCGAGCGGTACGGCGACACCATCACACGATTCACCTTGAAGCAAGCGATCGACACCGGGCAGCCCGCCCATGGGATCGAACTGGGCCCCCTCGGGACGCTCGCGCTTCGCGTCGTTCACCCCTGGCGTGTCAACGGAGAGCTCGTCGGCTATCTCGAACTCGGCGAGGAAATCAACCACGTCATCACACGCCTCCATGACGTACTCGATATCGGTCTTGCCGTGCTGATCGACAAAAGCCGTCTGACACGCGAGCGGTGGACGTCGGGACTTGCCCTGATGGGACGGGAGGGCAACTGGGATCGGTTCGCGGAGATGGCCGTGATCGATCACTCGGGCAACGTCATCCCCGAGCGGATCGATGAATACGTGAACAGCGATCCCATGTTTCTCAGCCGGTCCGAACGCGACATTGAGATTCAAGGAACAACCCTCGCCATCGGCTCACTGCCGCTCCTGGATGCCGGCGGGCGTCTCGTCGGTCGAATGCTCGTATGGCAAGACGTCTCGAGACCGCTGACCGAAGCCCGCACGCTCCTGGGTGGATTGGCAGGACTCTGTGCCGTCGCCCTATTCGGCTTGATCGGAGCCTTCCATGTCATCCTCGGAGCCGCGGAGCGGCGGCTCCAGGCGACGATGGCACAACTCGAGGCCGCAAGGTTCGACGCCGAAGCCGCCACGCAGGCCAAGAGCCGCTTCCTCGCCAATATGAGCCACGAAATCCGGACCCCAATGACCGCCATCATCGGGTTCAGCAACGCATTGTATGAGGAGATCACGTGTTGCACGACGTGCCCGGCCCATAAAGGATGCGAGAAACGGGCGGCTGCCGCGGACGCGCTGGTGACCATTCAGAATAATGGTATGTATCTTCTTAACGTCATCAATGACATACTGGACATATCGAAAATCGAAGCGGGCAAGATGTGTGTCGAACAGACTCGCTGCTCACCCATTCATGCGGTCACCGACGTCGCGCTCATCGGCAAAGCACGTGCCGATGAAAAGGGATTGCGATGGAACGTTGCATACGACGGCCTCATTCCTGAGACCATCCATACAGACCCGACTCGACTCAAGCAGATTCTCATCACCTTGATCGGAAACGCCGTAAAGTTCACAAAGATCGGGTCCGTCCAACTGACCGTACGAACCCGCGACACGCAAGCCCGTAACCATGCCCCCAAGATGCAGTTCGAGGTCACCGATACCGGTATCGGGATGACGAACGAACAAGTCGGCAGACTCTTTCAGGCCTTCACACAGGCCGACGCCTCTACCACACGAAGGTTCGGCGGAACGGGTCTCGGGCTCGTGATCAGCCGGAAACTCGCCGCGCTGCTCGGCGGTGACATCACCGTGAGAAGCGAACCCGGAAAAGGCAGCACTTTTACCCTGGAAATCGCGACTGGTTGCCTGGACGGCATCGAGATGCTGGACGAATCGGGTGATTCGGGAAAGGGACCAAGGTCAACACACCATCAGGTCCGTCGCGACGCAACGCCACTCGATTGCCGCGTGTTGATCGCGGAGGACGGCCCGGACAACCAGCGACTCATCTCACTCATTCTGACAAAGGCCGGCGCGACTGTCGCCATCGCAGAGAACGGCCGACTTGCCATCGACGCCATCGACGAGGCGCACGACGCGGGAACACCATTCGATGTAGTGATCATGGATATGCAGATGCCCGTCATGGACGGATACGAGGCAACCAATCATCTGCGACGGACTGGTTACGCACGACCAATCCTCGCGCTCACCGCACATGCCATGGCCGAAGACAGACAGAAGTGTCTTGACGCAGGATGTGATAGCTACGCCACCAAGCCAATTGACCGATCACAACTCATAGAAGAAATCCAGTCACTCCTGAACACAGCACCCGTGGCGTAACCTCCCTCGAATGAACTCCCCACAGACGAAAGACGCCATTCCCGCCGTAACGGAACGCCGATCCCCATTTTCAGCCCACAAGAGGGGTTTCCAGACTTTCCCCAGGCTGTCATTTCCTTGACTCGCCCGGCATGCCCCCGCGCCGAGTTTCTTCCTTTTTTTCTTGAATTCCGCGTCCCAAGAAGCGATCATGCGGAATAGGATGAACCCGGGGACTGCGCTTCCACTCGGTTGAACGGCAGCCATCGTCAAGTCGCCGTTGCTCGAACGAGACCAGTGACGTTTCGACCGTGCAGACGCGAGGCCCGGTTCATCAACCAAGGCGGGTCGGAGGAGAGGCCAAACCGAACTACATGGCACTTCGCATAGGAGAGGAGCAATGATGAGTACCTTCGCGAGTCACCGGCTGAAGCGCACCAACCGAAGTAGCGTCACCCTGGCAGCGGGATCGATCGTCGCCCTCAGTACCTTCTGTGGCGCGCTGCAGGCTCAGCAGAGTCACACCGTCGTCCGTGACTACGTCACCGGCCAGATCAACAACTCGATTGAGGTTGGCGTCGGCAAGCCGATCACGAACGAAGTCCTGACCATTTACAGCCTGCAATCGCATCAGACCGGGCGCGTCTCGAATGTCGGCGCGGAAGCCTTCACCTACCAGGTCGTCGACGCCGAACCGCTGACCTACAGCGTCTTCCTCAACTTCAACGCATCAACCGGCCTGCTGTTCCCCGGCACCATGTTGGGGGACAACTGCGGCCTGGACAACGGATTCACACCGGGTGTCGACGAGATCAGCTCCTACGACGCGAAGCTTTTCCGCAGCTCGCTCGACCCGCAGCCGGGTCTCGCCGACTTCCACATGGAACTGTGGGACGGCGATCCGTTCGCGAGTTTTGACACGCCCGGGCTTGGCTTCACCAACACGGTGATCGCGGGAACCGAGGCGGACATCGTCGACATTCCGGCCGCTACCCAGTTCATCGCGACGGCGTTGCTGCCCAAGGGCATCACAGCCCCAAATGCGACGGTGTGGATGATCGTCTCAGGATCGGAAACCGGCGTGAACCCATCGCCCTGCCGCCTGGGTTGGGACATCGCATACCAAAATCCGAACATAGGAAACGTCAGCCCTTCAGGCGACCTCATGATCGCCCAGTCGGACGATTCGGGCGTGGGCGTCTGCTGTGAGGACGCTTCGCCTTGCGACGTTCCCGGTGGTGTGCCGTGTACCGGTGACATCGGTACCTGCAATGACGGAACCGACGGGTGCCGTGGCTTCTGTCAGGACGGCGACGCGGAAGCCCCGGCCGGCTTCACCATCGGCGGCCCCCAATGCACGGCGCACGCCGGACTGGGAAACTGCTCGAACTTCACCGCGTCCATCAGCTCGCCGGCCACATCGACCTTCACGCTCGCTCAGGCCGGTACCGGAAACACCGCGATCACCGCCCAGGGCGGCGA
The DNA here is from genome assembly GCA_029260135.1 of Phycisphaerae bacterium. Taxonomy (GTDB): domain Bacteria; phylum Planctomycetota; class Phycisphaerae; order UBA1845; family UBA1845; genus OFTM174. The sequence goes on from JAJDDV010000053.1 coordinate 82,591, forward strand.
CCAGCTCGAACTTGAAATCCTGGCCGGAAACTGGGACCCCAACGGCATCGGAACGCGGCTGCTGGCCTGGGAGGCGGACATCGACGGGTACGGCTACACCACGGGTTTCCAGGGCTATCTGACACCGACGCTGATCCCCTGCACGACGGATGACGACTGCAACGCAGCCTTCGGCGGCGTCTGTAACATCACGGGGGGAGCGTGCACGGTCAATGCAGACTGCCCGCTGGCCCCCATCGAAAACTGCGCTGGATCGCAGTGCAACGCTTCGTATTCGTACGACGGGTATTGTGCGCCTGGCTTCATCTACACAGGCAAGAGCAATTATATCTTTAGCACGGCGGGCGGTGACTTGGCCTCCGTCGACCTGAATCCCGCATACTATCGTTACGCCAGTGCGGATCCGACTGGGGTGGGCGTTGCGCCGCCAAGCCCGTTCGAACCGCAGTATTGCGGCACCCTTCGCCTGAACACCTCCAGTGACTGCAAGGGCACGTTCACCGTCGGGTTCCTCCCGACCCCGGCCAGCGTGATGGTCGACCCATTCAACAGGTTTATCCCTATGCTCGGCTTTGTCCCCGCCGAGATTACCTGTCCGATCGGCCGCTGCTGCTCCGACCTCGCCGGCGCGGGTGAATGCTGGGACAACGTCACCGAGGAACAGTGCCACACGCTCGGCACACCGCCGCTCTTCTGGGACACCGATCCAAACGCGACCTGCGCGGAACCCTGCTGCGAGTGCATCGATGACTCGGCCTGCCAGGACGGCCTATGGTGCAACGGAACCGAGCGTTGCATCAACTGCCGGTGCGAACTCGGAACACCGCCGGATTGCGGCGACACCGCGGCCTGCACCACCGATTCCTGCGTTGAGGATGGCCAGCCATGGCCATTGGACGCAGGCCACTGCGAGAACGTTCCCGACCACGCCCTCTGTAACGACGGCCTCTGGTGTAACGGCATCGACGTCTGCGACCCGGCCGTGGGGTGTCGAGCCGAGCCCGCACCCTGTGACGACTCCATCGGATGCACCGACGACACCTGCAATGAACTCAACCGGACCTGCACGAACACGCCCAACGACGCCATCTGCGACGACGGCCTCTGGTGCAACGGGGTCGAGTCCTGCGACGCGGCACTCGACTGCCAATGGGGCACCGAGCCCTGCGGCACGACCCCATGCGACGAAGACAACGACCAATGCGAACCGACCGTGACGATCCCGACCGTCTCCCAGTGGGGCCTGATCGGTCTTTCCCTGCTCCTCCTCATCGGCGCGAAGGTCTACTTCAAGAGAAGGACCCCCGCACACTAGAAAGGTGGCAGGATGAGCGGACGCCACGCGCGTCGCCGTCGCATAAATCGCGACCTGAACGTCCAACGCGGGTTGACCGCACTCACCGTCGCAACGCTGGCAGGCTGTGTGGCACCGGTTTCCAACCGGTGAAGAGCGTGCATTTCGATCTGACTCCCGCAGCCTGAGAGGCTGCGAGATGATAGCCGTGGGCCGGGTGCCATGGCCCACGCTCGCGTGGCCATGCTCTCCCGCCAATGCCGCGGGAAGACGCTTGGAGAGTGCTCCCTGATGCTGCTCCCGCAGCCTGAGAGCGTCGTAGACGTATGTCCGACACTCATCCTCCGGCGGTGGATCCCTGGCGCCATCGAAATGGCGGTGCGAACGGCGACGTTCAGAGAATCCCCGGACACCCTCAAGCAAAGCGTCGCCATGCGATGGACCACGGCGATGGAGCAGACTCGCAGCGTGCATCCTGATGAGCGTCTTGCACTACATCAACGCAGCCCGTAGTCGCGCAGCTTGCGATAAAGCGTCCTGGCGCCGATGCCCAGCGCCTTGGCTGTCTTCTCACGGTTGCCGCCGAACATCCGAAGCGTGTTCATGATGTGCAGCTTCTCGACATCCGCCATCGACAACCCCGCCAGATTCGGCGGACCCGCCGGGACAATGTCGGTCGAGCCCTTGAGCGGATCGGGCAAATCCGCCACGTCCATTCGAGGCCCCTCCGCCTCAATGCACATGCGGTAGACGACGTTGCGAAGCTCCCGCACATTGCCGGGCCACGTGTGATTGACCAGCTTGCGCATCACCTCCGCCGTGACGCCTTCGATGGCCGTCTCTTGCTCTTTGTTGGCCTGCTCGATGAACCGTTGCACGAGCACCGGGATGTCCTCGCGCCGCTGCCGAAGCGGCGGAATTCGGATCGCACCATGCGCATGAATGCGATAGAAGAGATCCTCGCGAAACTCGCCCTTCCGCACCAACTCCGAGAGATCGTGATTCGTCGCCGCGACAAACCGCACATCAAAGTGCGCCACGTCATTCGTGCCCACGCGGAGCACCTCGCCCGTCTCCAGCGTACGGAGCAGCTTCGCCTGCATCTGCAGCGGCATATCGCCGATCTCATCGAGAAAAAGCGTTCCCCCATCCGCCGCCTGGACCAACCCTTTCCGATCCGTCACCGCCCCGGTGAACGCGCCTTTCACATGTCCGAACAGCTCGCTCTCCAGCAGCGTCTCGCTGACGGCCGCACAGTTCAATACCTTGAACGGCTTGCCGGCCCTTTGCGAATTCTGATGAATCGCCTGAGCGAACAGCTCCTTGCCGGTACCGGTTTCACCGACGATCAGAACCGTACTCTTGCTGCGAGCAATCTTCTTGAGCCGTTTGATTTCCCGACGGATCGTGTCCGAGTTGCCGATGATCCCGCAAAACGCAAACGCCTCGTCAACTTGCCGACGGAGCATCCGCGCCTCGCGCGCCGCGATCGCCTGCTTCGCCGCACGCGCAACCTTGTCGCGAAGAAGATCGATGTCGAGGGGCTTGATCAGATAGTCGTAAGCCTGCACCGAACCGTCCCGGCTCAACGCCTCGCGAGCGAGCGACTCACTCCCGTAGGCCGTGATGAGAATGACCTCCGTATCCGGAGAGGTCTTCTTGGCCGCGCGGAGCACGTCCATGCCGTCGACGCTGCCCCCAAGCATGTAATCGGTCACAACGACGTCCGGGGCCCGCGTGCGCAGGCTCTCGATCGCCGCCTTCCCGCTCCCCACGAGATTGCAGGCGTACTTCGACCGCTCGAGCGCCTCGGCAATCGCCTCGCCGTGCGCTACCTCATCCTCCACAATGAGCACGAACGCTGTATCGCTCATATCCGTCCATTGTAAGTCCAATGGCGTGCGGCGTCAGCGCGGGGGCTCGCCGGAAACCACCGGAAGGCGGATCGTGAACGACGTACCCTCGCCGCGCCGGCTCTCGTACCCGATCGACCCGCCGTGTTCCTGCACAATCCGCTGCGTGATCGAAAGACCCAGCCCCCCACCCCCCGCCTTGGTCGAGAAGAACGGTCTCAGGATTCGCTGGCGATCCTCGTCCGCGATCCCCATCCCCGTATCCGACACGGTGATGAGAACCTCATCCCCGGAAACCACCGTAGAAACGCCGATCTCACCGCCATCGGGCATGGCCTGCTGTGCATTGATCAGCAGGTTGAGAAGCGCCTGGCGGAGCAACGTCGCGTCGACGCGACAGGAAATCGGCTCGACGCGCAGCGACTTCTTGACCACGATTGTCTGTTCAGCCGCGGACGGCTCGAAAAACGCCAACAAACGCTCCACAATCTCGTTGACGTCAACCTCGGTCCATTCGAGCTGGTACGGACCGGCAACACTCAGAAACTTGTCAAACAGCCTCTGCAGTCGTTCTGCCTCGCGAAGAAGGACGTCCACCTTGAGCAGCCCCCGGCGGCGCGTGTCCTCCGGATGCGCTCGGAGATCATTCAGATCCTCCGCCAGCAACTTCAGATTCACCATCATCGTCGAAAGCGGGTTGCGCAGCTCGTGGGCAAGACCGCCCGCAAGCTCCGCCAACTCAACCACCAGACGCTGAGGATCCGGCGATTCCGAACCAGTTGGACTCGCAGTCATATCGACCTCGGCGAATGGCCCGGACCGACTATGGCGTGCCCAGGCAATCGGCGCTGAAACGCGAATGCCCCGCAGCATCCGCCACGGGGCACCCCTCTGATCACCACATGCGGGTCATCTGACCCACGGCTACATCACGCCCGCTTCGTCAGCCACCTGCTCACCTTCTTCGATCGCCGCCGCCTTCCGCGACAACTTGATGCGACCCTGATCGTCGATCAGGATCACCTTGACGCGGACCGAGTCACCGACGCTGACGACATCTGACACCGACTTGACATACCCGGTGTCCAGCTCGCTGATATGACACAGCCCGTCCTGCCCGGGTACGACCTCGATGAACGCTCCGAAGTCCTTGACACTGCTGACACGACCGCTGTAGATCGTTCCCACCTTGACCTCGGCGGTCACGGCTTCGACCATCTCCATCGCCCGCCTGGCACTGGACTCGTCCACCGAGGCGACATGGATCGTTCCGTCGTCTTCGATCTCGACCTTCGCACCCGTCTCCGCCTCGATCGACTTGATGTACTTGCCGCCTGGACCAATCACCTTGCCGATCTTCTCCGGATTGATCTTGATGGTCAGGATCCGCGGCGCGAACTCGCTCGTATTCTTTCGTGGTGCCGAAAGGACCGCGAGCATGTTTCGGAGAATCTCCAAGCGGGCGTCCTTCGCAAGGGTTAACGCCTCTTGGATCGTCTCCATGGGAATCCCCTCGGCCTTCAGGTCGACTTGGACGGCCGTGATCCCTCGCTGCGTACCCGCAACCTTGAAGTCCATCAGCCCAAAGTGATCCTCCTCGCCGAGAATGTCGACAATCAACTTCTGCTGTCCGCCTGATTCGACCATGCCGACGGATATACCCGCCACCGGCTGCCGAATCGGTACACCCGCGTCCATCAGTGCCAAGCAACCGGCACAAACCGACGCCATCGAGCTGGATCCGTTCGATTCGAGAATCTCAGACACCAGACGAATCGTGTAAGGAAACTTGTCGGGCGTCGGAAGGACGGCCTCAAGCGCCTTCTCAGCCAGGTTCCCGTGGCCGATTTCACGACGGCTCGTGGGCCCCATCCGCCGCACTTCGCCGACACTGAACGGCGGGAAATTGTAATGCAGCATGAACTTCTTGCTGTATTCCTCGGTCAGCCCGTCGATGATCTGCTCATCGCGCCCCGTTCCCAACGTCGTCACACAAATCGACTGGGTCTCACCACGCTGAAACAGGGCGGAACCATGCACGCGCGGCAGGATGCCGACTTCCGAAACGATCTGTCGGATGTCCGTCGGTCCTCGTCCGTCGGAGCGACGCCCCTCATTCACCAGCGTGTCGGCCACGATGGCCTTCTCGATCGTGCCGAGCTGGTCGCGAATCGTCGACCACGGATACTCGGGTTTGTCCTGATCCTCCGGGCAATACTCCGCCTTGGCGGTGTCGTACACCTCTTTGAGCGCTGAACTTCGATCCTGTTTTCCGGCGATCCCCCGTGCCGTACGAAGGCGATCCATGAACTTCGTTCGCAACGCAGACGCAAGATCGTCCAGCGGCGGAGGCGGCGTCCACGCCACGGGTTTCCCGGCGCGCTCGCGGAGCTCCTCGATCATCTCGCAGATCTCGGCCACCGCCTTGTGACCGAATTCGATGCTGCCCGCGACGATCTCCTCGGAAACCTCCATCCCGCCCATCTCGATCATATTGACCGCATCCTTGCGGCCCGACAGCACCACTTCCATCGTGCTGCACTCCATCTGACTCGTCGCCGGATTGAGGACATACTCGTCGTCAATGTAACCGACCCGGCATGCGGCTGTCGGCCCATCGAAGGGAAGAGGCGACAGGCAAAGCGCCGCCGAGGCGCCGACCATCGCGAGAATGTCAGGATCGTTCTCCTGGTCCGTCGAAAGAACCATGGTCTGGATCAGAACCTCATCCCGAAAGGCCTTGTGAAACAGCGGGCGGATGGGTCGATCGATCATCCGCATGGTCAGGACTTCCTTCTGGGTGGGACGGGCTTCACGCTTGAAAAACCCGCCCGGAAACTTTCCGGCCGCATACGTCTTCTCACGGTAATCGACCGTCAACGGAAAAAAGTCCGTTCCTTCTCGCGCCGGCCCCGTGACGGCCGCCGCCAAGACGACCGTGTCGCCGTACGTCACGAGGACGGAGCCGGCCGCCTGCTTGGCGAGTTTTCCTGTTTCAATCCTGAGTGTACGACCGCCAATCTCACGCTCTACGATGTGGTGTTCCATAGTTCATTCAACCGTCACAATGTCCGACTTACCAACACAACGCCGGGATGACTTCCCGGCTCCGACAATCTATCTGCTCGCAATCCAAACCAATAACTGAAACCGGCCTTGACTCACGGGCGAAAAAGAGGTGGGCCGAACTCAGGACCAACGCGGATGGAATCTGTGTGTATACCACGCCACACCGATGACGAAAACGATCGCCAAGCCCACGATATGCGGCGCCCTTACTGAGGTGAACCACCCAGGACACCGACCCCCACGCACCGAATCACTTTCGCAGACCGAGCCTCGAAATCACGTTCTTGTAACGCCCACGGTCATTCCGCGTGAGATAACGAAGCAAGCTCGTTCGCCGTCCCACCATCTTGAGCAGACCGCGACGAGCAGCATGATCCTTCTTGTTCTTCTGCAGATGCTCCGTCAGCTCTCGGATCCGCGACGTGAGTAGCGCGATCTGAATCTCGGGCGAACCGGTATCCTTCTCATGGATTCGGTATTCGCCGATGAGCCCCGTTTTTACCTCCACCGTCATCGTCATTCGGACACGCCCGTCCAACATCTCGCTCGCCCCATTGCGAGCTATAACCTCTTATCTCAAAACAACTTGCGAACCTACTACGCCATCCGCCACACGCCCGATCGCTGGGACTCTAGCAGTTCAATCGGCGTTATGCAACCCTTACGGTGAATTCACCGGTCGATCCGCCCGCACCATCCCTTGAGCCCGAATCGAACAAACGCCGTCTCAGCGCCGCCCTCGAACGGTGCACAGGGAGGCGACAAACTCGGCGTTGCTGGGGAATTTCCCCATCTGCTCGAGCAACGCCGTCATGCCGCGTTCCGGGCCCCGATCCAAAAGAGACCGTCGTATCGAATGGGAGGCCTCCAGTTCCGGCGCCGTCAAAAGAAGCTCCTCTTTTCGCGTCCCGGATCGCTGCAGATCGATGGCCGGCCAAATGCGGCGGTCTGAAAGCTCACGCGTCAACATGATCTCCATGTTACCCGTGCCCTTGAACTCATTGAAGATCACCTCGTCCATCCGACTTCCGGTCTCGACGAGACACGAAGCGATGATCGTCAACGAACCGCCGTTCTCGACATTGCGCGCCGCACCAAAAACCGTCTTGGGCTCGGCGAGCGCACGAATATCGAGACCGCCGGACATGATGCGGCCGCTCCCACGAAGGTTGGCGTTGAACGCACGGCCCAACCGCGTCAGAGAATCCAGGAGAATCAGAACGTCCTGACCGCTCTCAACAAGCCGTTTGGCCTTCTCGGTCACCAGGCGCGCGATGCGGACATGGCTGGCGATGTTGCAGTCATTCGAACTAGCGATGACCTCACCGTGAACCGTCCTGCGCATGTCCGTCACCTCTTCGGGACGCTCGTCGATGAGCAGCACCATCATATAGACGTCGGGGTGGTTCGCAGCGATTCCCGCCGCCATTTGCTGAAGAAGAATCGTCTTGCCCGTCCGCGGTGCCGCGACGATCAGACCGCGCTGCCCCAGACCGATCGGCGTCAGAAGATCGATGACCCGCATCGACGCCGGTCCACCCGCCGTCTCGAACCGCACAGCCGCCTCCGGACTGACCGCAGTCAGTTCTTCAAACGGCGCCGCTTCGAGGTAGTCGCCGACCGGAAGTCCGTTGACGCTCTCAATGTCCTCGATCTTACCGAGGGACAAACCACGCTTCGACGAGTTCCGCCGCGCCGTCCCGATGATGCTCTCTCCGCCACGCAGGCGCAGCGACTTACAGAGCTCGGGAGGAACCACCGGATCGCCCGGGCGGGCTTGGTAGTTGGCCTTCCCTGATCGTAGTCTTCCGCCGACCTCCGCGGCCTCGAACGTCCCGTCAATGGGCTGCGTCATGTTCTGGATTTCCAGTCTTCAGGGGCCGTCGCGCGACCCGACCGCATGATCCCGTTCCTAACGGCAAAAGGAGGGCTCACGCCGTACACAAAGTCCCTAGATCCGGGAAAAAAACAATTCCCCACCGGGCGAGATTCCGGCCGACGTCTGGCCGCTGTGAGCGGCAATAGGGCGACCCGGTATACAAGAGAGAAGCACTATACCACGCCGGCGTCCCCAGGAAAAGCGAAGTTTTTTTCATTCCCAGCGATTTCTCGTCTTGACAGGGCTGGGAAGGTGTGCGATCTTCCCCGCCCGTTCGGTGGGGTATGCTCTGGCGTACGCGTCAGGGCCTCCTACCCGGGGGGCGTGCAGCCTTTTCCCCGGAACCACCGAAGGAATATCTAATGGTTCCCGAGGGGAACACCCGATAAGGGCGGAAATGTCCGGACGCTCAGGCGTGGGAGTGCGGACTGGCTGCGGCAAGGCCGAGGCGTGAAGATCACCGCCTCGGTTGACCAGCAAACGAGTCTTGCCGAGACCGCCGACGAAGCACAACCCCCTGAAGGTTGGACGTGGTGGCCAGGGCGTTCTCGGCAGATGTGAGGTGCGGTGCTTTCCGCGCCGCCGTGGCGGAGCGGCATCAGCTTGGCACCATCAACTCGGACGGTGAGCTGTCCGAGTGGCGCGGAAGTGCTCAAGCGGGTGAATAGCGAAGGCCAGCCTTGATCGCCGAAGTGGTTGCGGAAAGGCGGAATCTTCGCCGGTAGGTGAACGAAGCGGCAAGCCGGTTTCTCGAAGGAGTCTGAAGATGCGACGGAAATCGGTGAGATGTGCCGCTTTGGCGATGGTATCCGGATCGATGCTCGGTTTTCTCGGTTGTCTCGGGAACGACTTCTTTCAGAAGGTGTTCACGGAAATCGCCGCCGAGCAGGTCGCCGGATCGATTGGTGGAACACTTGACCCGGGCAATGTCCTGGGTGGTTTTGCGGGTAGCGGCGGTTAAACGTCGCAACCTCGATCGCCGCGTTGGCTTTCGAGGCATGCCCAAATGGTACCTGACTATCGTCCCATCGTGGGGCGATGACTAAGCTAGCTTGATTTGGGAGCGAAATAATGGGTTCTCTAGGCTCACTGCTACCGTTTCTTCTGATTTTTCTGCTGATTGGCGGCGGTTCGCTGGGTTCACTCTTTGGTGCCTAGTCTGCCGTAACGAACATGAAAGAACGCCCGTCCTCTTGTAGGTCGGGCGTTTTTTCTTGCGCCTTGAGTTACACCTCGCCGCGGCTCGCCTGTCCGAGGTCAGAGCGGAACTGTTTTCGATACCACCGGTCGCGCGACCGTCCCGTCGAGCTGCACTCCGCCCACTTTCGCGTCGTGCGGAAACGCGAGAACGGTTCCCTCCTCATAGCACCGCCGGTAGATCGCCTCTTTCTCGCAAATCGTCACCAACGGCTCCACATCGTACGCCATCACCCAACCCAGCCGAAGATGAGCCATCGTCGGTACGATATCCCCCGCAAACAAAACCCTTTTCGACCCTGACCCGAAGATCGGATGAAGCTGACACGGCGTGTGACCGTTCGATACGAACCACTCGACACCCTCAAATGGAGCGCCCGGCAACGCCCCCTCCACGAACGACAGAACCCCGGCTTCCGCAAGGACCGCAAAATCGCGAGACAGAAAAGAGGCCTTGTCCTTCGTGCTCGGGTCGTTCGCGTGTTCCCAGTGACCGCGGTGAATCCAGTGCCGGGCCCGTGGGTATCGAACTTCGGTCCGCCCGCCCGGATCGTCAAACCAATCGGTCAGACCCCCATTGTGGTCGAAGTGCAAGTGCGTGATGACCACGTCCGTCACGTCGGCTTCCGACAGACCCATCGAGCCCAGTGCAGCCGGAATCGCCTCAGGATCGTAATGAACACAAAACCGATCCACCTCCTCCACCGACCATTTCCTACCGCACCCGGTATCCACCAGCACCACCCGACGGCTCGCTCGATCCACCGCCACAAGCGTACGCGTCGCCAGAAGAATCCGATTCAACCCGTCAACGTCACAGACCTTGTCCCACAAGACCTTGGGAACCACGCCGAACATCGCGCCGCCGTCCAGCCTGATCGTCCCGTTGACCACCGAGTACAGCTCAAAAGGGTCCGTCTTAAACATGGACGCTATCATACGTCGCACATCAGCCGGCGACAGTCCTTCGCCAAGACATCCGCCACCCGCCCGTCTCGGTTGATACGATCCCGACGCCCAGCTAAAGTCCTGACCACCCAGGCCGCTGAATAGGTACCGGATCACGAAGATCGTGAGCGATTCCATGACGACCCATCCGAGTGCAGCCCCCGACATCTCGACGGAACGTTCCGTCGAGAACGGAACCGAGCTGGGCGGGTGGGACCGCATCTCACTCACCGCCGCACACACGGCCGTCTCGTGGATCCTGGCGGTGGTCTCGCTGGCAGGTCTGTATCGACTCGGGCAGTGGTTCGGAACGCTCGAGTGGCTGATCGACTACAAGCGGCGCCGACGATTCCGCCGGGCACTGACGCGCGTCCTCGAACGAACGCCCTGCGGCGCCGAGCGACGTCGCCTCACGCGCGAGTACTTTGCCAGGGCTCGCTGCGACAAGCTCTTCTACCTGATCTTCGATCGTATCCCGCGCGATCAAGCCCACGCATTGTTTCACATCGGAAACGTGGACCTGCTCGATCGCGCGGTGGAACGAGGTCGCGGCGGATACGTCGCCCTGGCGCATCACGGCGCGCAGCACGTGATGTCCATGCTGATGGGCTTGCACGGATACAAGACCGCCGGCGTGCGTGATCGCAAAGAAAGCGCGCTGCGCCGCTTCGTGCAAGACCGATTCGACCGGCTTCACCCCGACTTCCCGCGAACCCGAATGCTCTTCGCCGACAGCTACCCTCGAGAGATCTACCGCTGCTTCCAGGACGGATACCTGCTCGGCAGCGCGGTCGACGTGAATCGAGTCCGGGCGGCCCATCAACGTTTCGAAGAAATCGAGGTCTTCGGCGAGAAACGTGCCTTCCTCACCGGCCCGCTCAGAATCGCCTTGCGCTGCGGGGCTCCCGTGATGCAGGCCTTCATCGTCCCCGAAGACGGGTTCCGCTACCGATTGGAAGTCGTACAAACGCTGATCGATCCGGAAACGCTCACCGAGGAGAACGCCGACATCACCCGGGCCATCAACGAGTACGCCTCCAACGTCGAGAGGTTTGTCCGGGACCATCCAGCCCTGATCACAAGGATCTGACCCCTCCATGCGTTCCCCATCACCGTTTTTAGGCCCATCGTCCTTGACCTGTACGCCCGGCGCGGTACCGTCTTGACCTCCACAAGGGGACGTAGCTCAGTTGGGAGAGCGTCGCGTTCGCAATGCGAAGGTCGTGAGTTCGAGTCTCATCGTCTCCAGTCACCACACGTCCGGCAAGACGGCAGCCTGACCAAGCCCGCCGCACGCCGGTTCCTCGCCCTGGTCAGGAACCCGACCGCCTGTCCGACAGCGACAGCGATGACCGCCTTCACCGCATCCGACATGATTTCTTGACGGATTCGACCTTTCCACGCCGTCTCCAAGGGATGTAGGCCCAAGCAGCCGTCGTCAATGGGCTGGCAACAAATCGCTCAGGAAAGGAAGAGAACATGCCCGCAACGCTCTTCATCACGACCCTCGTGGGACTCGCCACAGCCATCGCGCAAGTGGAACTCGACGACTCCCAAAGCCCGAAGAACGCTTCACCCTCAATCGAATCGGCCTGGAAGGCCTGGGCATCGGGCGACGTTCTCCAGGCCCGCGACACCGCCAGGCGCCTCGCGGCCAACGAATCCCATCGCGACGCCGCAGCCCATCTCCTCGCTCTCTCCGCCTTCGTCGCGGGAAAGTACGAAGATGCGCTGAAACACTACGAGACGATCACCGACGCCTACGATCGCCTCGGCGAACTCACCGAACCCATCACCGAGGCCTATCTTCATCTGGGCCGATTCGAAGACGCGGCTCGATTCGCAAGGCAAAAAAACCTCGCCGACTGGAAGATCGCTCGATTTGAGCACCGCGCCGAAAAACCCCTGGCCGCCAAACTCGACGAACTGACCGTCATACCCTTTGCCGATCACCCGCTCACCGACTATCTCCCCGCCTTCAAGGCAACCATCCAGGGAACCGAACTGATCGCGCACATGGACACCGGCGGCACGTTCCTCGTCATGGGCCCCGAGCGCGCCGAGAAACTCGGCATCGAGGTCGTTGAAAGCGGCGAGGGGTATCACGGCGCGCAACGCGTCAAAACCTATTCCGGAATCGCAGAACGCTTCACACTCGGAAAGGCCGTCCTGGAAAACATCCCCGTAGGCGTCCTGCCCACACTCACCGGCCACCAGGATTTTGTCATCTTCGGGACCAACGTGCTCCAACGCTTCCTCGCCACCATGGATTATCCACAAAAGCGACTGATCCTCTCCCCCCGAGGAAACACCGGGCTCGCCGAACGACACAAGGACATGCTCCCGCGAAAACGAGCGACCGTACCCTTCTGGATGTGGGGCGATCACTTCATGTTCGCGCGAGGCTCGCTAGGCCACCACAAGAACCTCAACTTCTTCGTCGATTCAGGACTCGTTTCGCTTCACCCCGGCGCCAACGGCGGGATGCGACAGGCCGCCTTCACCACCTCTGCGGACCAGTTCATCGCGTGGGGTTTCGACGAAACGAGCGTCCGCGGCGGCGCGTTTGAATCGAACCTGTCGCTCGCCATCGGCCCGGTTCGAAGAGGAAACCTGCTCTTCGTCCCCGGAAAGGTCACACCGACGACCTTCGGCGGCGTGCGCATCGACGCGCTCGTCAGCCACGCGTTCCTCAACCAATACGCCTGGACCATCGACTTCGACGAGCACACCTACCTTTTCTCCGAAGAGTGATCGCCGATGTCCCCTCTCCCACTGGGAGAGGGCTAGGGTGAGGGCCCATCGCGAAAACGCAACATCGCAGCATGATCTCGCAACGAGAGTGCCATGACCAAGCCCCAGGCGCCGGGTGCTTAGGTTAAAGAGACGCGAGGCTGTCCGGGGATTCTCGCTGGGTGCCATGCCCAAGCCGAAGGCGCGGGCATGATGCGTGGCACCGGTTCCTGACCGGTGAGGCCCGTGCCCCACGTTGTCAAACCGGGCGACCTCACGCCCGAACGTACCGGATCTCCATCGACTTGGACTCCTTCCCGTCCCCCGTCTGGAAGAACACCTCCATCGTGTGCTCCGTCGGACTGAGAACACGAATCACCGACCGCTTCTTCATCGTCTGACCATTGGCCGGGTTCGTCATCGATCCGTGCATCGTGTACGTGTCGGTCGACGCATCGTGCGCGCCGTGCTCGAGTTGAAAAAACGTCGCCATCGCGTCGATCCATAGACCCTCGTAGCGTTTCTCGGTCGTGTTGTAGCCCCAGAACCCACGACCCTCGTACATCCCCGCGTCGTCCTCGTACGCCTCCTGAAGAAAGCGCCCGCCGAGCACCATCGTGTTCTTCATCGTGCCCTGCGAGACCATGGGTTCACCCTGCGGGCCCATCCACATCTTCACTTCCGCCCGCCAGGTACCCTCCAAACGGGCAATACCCTCGTGCTCAGGCCCCGTCCCCGCAGCACCCATACAGGCATCCTTCATCTCACCCGAATCACTCGTCATCGCGCGCTTCCTTTTGCTCTTTGCCTTGGCACCAACCGGTCTGCAAGGCCTACTTCGCAGAAAGATCCGCGCAGACCAGCTCCTTGTCGTTTCGCGCGAAAACCCTCTTGCCGGCAAACGCCGGATGCGACCAGCAGACGCCCCCGCGGCGCTTCAACTGATCCTCCGTCGGATCGATCAACTTGGCTCGGCTGATCTCTTCAAAGCCAGAGGGCGAGAGCCGCGAGATGATCAACTCGCCCCGTTCGTTGAACATCCACACCTTGTCGCCGTTCTCGACGAAATGAATCGTCGCCCACCGCGCCTTCGGAACCGCGTCGAGGCTCTCCCAAACACGCTTCCCTGTCGCCAGCTCCAGACACCGTAGTTCGCCGTAGCTGTCCACGCCGAAGATGTGATCGCCCTTCAAGTACGGTGTCGCGATGATAGACTGCAGGGCATCCGTATCCTTCTCACTCTCACCCACGCGATGCCAGACCTTGGTCGCATCCGTGCGGTCCGGCGTCAGCTTCATCAGCAGCGAACCGTCAAAGAAGTTGGTGAAGAAAAGATGACCCCTGTGCAACACCGGCGATGCCACACCGATCACCATCCGAGTCGGCGGGAAGGGGTGCTTCCAGAAGACCCCGCCGGTCTTGGGGTCCAACCCCGCGACGTGCTGCCCCGTGTAGCACACCAGCATGCGCCGCCCGGCGTGATCGATCACGATCGGCGCGGAATACGACGCGCCGTCCTTCATCGCCTTCCACCGCTCCTTGCCCGACACCTTGTCAAACGCGACGAGACAAGCATCGGGCTTCCCGCCGATGTGCAGAATGACGAGATCATTCTCAATGAGCGGCGCCGCGGAAATCCCCCAGATCGGCATCTCGATCGAATACGCGTTCAACAGGTCTTTCTGCCAAAGGACTTTCCCCGTCGCCGCGTCGAAAACGTGGAAATGTCCCATCGTCCCCAGCGCATAGGCTCTCCCGTCGTCAATCGTCACCGACGCCCGAGGCCCCGCGTCGTAGCTGACATCGCGATAGGGGCAATCGTAGGTGTGGGTCCAGAGCTTTCTCCCCGTTCGTGCATCAAAGCAATGAACCCGCTCGATCTGTTTGGGGCGCACCAGGCGATCCATGACATACACGCGCCCCTCAGCCACGGTCGGTCCGCAGTAGCCGCTCCCGATCTCCGTGCGCCATGCGAGATCCAGCTTGGGTTTGTCGAACTTCGCGACGAGGCCCGACTCTCGCCAGACCCCGTCACGACCCGGCCCACGCCACTGAGGCCAATCTTCGCCAAACGCCGTCATCGACAACGTCAACAAACACAACACTACTTGAGCTCGATGCCATGCAAAACGATATACCATTCTCAGATATCCCTCCCTCAATTCCCGGACCCGCAAGCAACGCCCCAAAGGAGCGCTATCGCTGACTTCCCCGCCGGGTGCCATGCCGACGCCGGGTGCCATGCCGACGCCGGGTGCCATGGCCAAGCGAAGCGCCGCCATGCCGACGCCGGGTGCCATGCCGACGCCGGGTGCCATGCCGACGCCGGGTGCCATGCCGACGCCGGGTGCCATGGCCAAGCGAAGCGCCGCCATGCCAACGCCGGGTGCCGTGGCCAAGCGAAGCGCCGCCATGCCGACGCAAAACTCAATCTGGCACACTCATGCCGCACCACCAGACACTACGCCCCACCTACACGCTTCATCTGCTCGAACGAATTCCTGCACGCTTCACAGTAATGAATGCTGCGACAACGCGTCGGGCCGAACGGACTCACCATGTGCGTCTGGGTGGATTCGCAGAACGGACACGCAACAGAAACGCCGACTTGAACCAACGGCTGATCCCCGCACCGCTGAGGCACCGTCACCCCGAGTGCCGCAAGCGATTGGCGACCCTCGTCACTGATCCGGTCGACCGACCAGGGCGGCTCGAACACAAAGCGCACCTTGACGCGTTCGACGCCGTCGAGATCGCTCACTTTCTCCGTCACCTCGTTCTCGATCATCCCCAGCGCAGGGCAGCCCACAAAAGTAGGAAGAATCTCGATGTCGACCGACGCGCCGACCACGGTCCGCTCGACACCCACCCGCTCGACGATGCCCAGATCCACGATGCTGATCGGCATCTCCGGATCGTCGATCGTCCGCAGAACCTCCAGGATGCGCTCTTGGGTTACCATGCGGCCTCGGGCTCGACACGGTAAACCTCGCACATCTCATCGAGCAACCCCGTAAACGACTCGCCGTGCCGACCGCGACGCCCACCGACGGCATCCGCGGGGGAAGGTACAACCTCCAGCGTCAGTCCGGCCTCGGCCACCACCCGGCCGACGTCCTCCTGCCATCGATCAAAGAGTGAACCCTCACCCGCCGGATAGATCCCCTCGCGTTCGAGAACGTCAACGCCGTCGGTCGGCTCGAAGAGCATCGCGGCAGCGCCCGACAGCGCGTTCAGCGCCGCTTGCGCCCGCGTTTTCGATTCGTCGCCCCCACGACCCAACCGGATCAGCCAGACGTCGGCGTGCTCGACGTGCGTCGCTTCTTCCGCGCCGATCCGCTTCGAAAGCGCCGCAACAGACTTCAGCAACGATCGAGCCAATCGCTCGAAACGCAGTAGATCGAAGTGGTCACAGAACAACTGGCGAACGATCGCGCGAGACCAGTCAAAATCATCCCCGAGCGAGGTCAGCTCCGCGCAACGATACGCGCTGGGCTCGCGACCGAACGCCACCGCATCCGCACTACGACCGTGCATCGTCCCGACAACCTCATACAGTGCGGCCGCATGAGCAATCTCCTCCTGCGAGATCGCCGAGAACGCGATGTCCTCCTCCAGAATCGGCGCAAGACCGGTCCAGTCGGACGCACCATGACCGAGCATCAACTTGTCGTCGGCAATGCTCAGCAACAAGTCCGTCAGCGGCGCTTTCAACTTGTCAGAGAGTTCCTGCATGTTTTAACGATCCACAAACCATACCTCCCCTTGCCAAGGGAGGATCGACGGGGTCGTGCTCCGGCCCGAGCCGCAGGCTTCAGCCTGCGCGATGACACGAATCCCCCCGAGCCGCAGGCTTCAGCCTGCGCGATGACCCAAACCCCGGCGACCGACCTCCTGCACGTCGCGCAGCGCATCGCACGCCTGAGGCCGAAACATCCCTCAAAACTCAAAACGCGTCCTTGATGTCCTCTTTCTGATACCGATCGACGTCCTCCTTGCTGCGAAACTGCTCCCACTTCCGCCGCACGTCCGCCGCATAACCGCGAGCCAATCGATAATCCTGATCCGTTAGCGGCCAGATGATGTCATCGCCGTAACCGGCGCTGATCATCGCCTCGCGGGCCACGACCCACATGTGAACGCACGCCTGGTCGCGCCCGTAATGCTTCCGCGCATATTCGAGCGCCATCTTGTCATCCACCGCATCGACCGTCCCGGTGTGAACGTGCGGCTGGCCCCGCGTCAACTGAATGAACACCTCATACGCCTTCGGATCCGCCTCCGGTGAGCTAGCCAGCTCACCCTCACCGGCCTGAAACTGTTCTCGAATCTTCGACACCGTCACCTCTCCAACGTCATCGTTTACGCCTTGGCGACGCTCAGTTCCTCGAAGGCGGCAGCCCCGCGCAGCCCATCACCGCCTGGCGGACCCAGCGACCCTGCTCGTACGAAAACCGGCGAAGCGCCACACGCTGCTTGTTGCAGGGCCCGTCACCGCCGATCACACGATAGAACTCATCCCAGTCCGGCTGCGTAAACCCCCAATGCCCGGTGCTCTCGTCAAGGCGAATCAGAGGGTCCTCGATCTTGTCGGGCGTGCCATCCGCTTTGACCGCGATCAACCCGTCCGGGTTCTTTCGTGCTAGGTGAATGTTCAGCCCCAGCGCTCGGGCGGCCGGTGCGAACCGATCCACGTACGCCTCCCGCAACGTGTCGTTCGTGGCCGTCTTGATACGCCAGGTCATGAACGGACCGGTCTTCGTCGACTCCCTGTCCGGCGGTCCGAAGAACATCAGGCAAGGCCCCCACCATCGATCAAACGCCTCCTGCGCCATCTGACGCTGCCGCTTCGTTCCGCTCATCAGCGTCAGCACCATGTCCTCGCCGCTCTTGAAGTGAAACGCCTCCTCCATGTTGATCCGTTTCATCGTGCGTACGTAGGGTCCGTAACTGCCCTCCGCGAGGCTCTTTTGATTCAGGATCGCCGCCCCGTCCACCAGCCATTGAATCATGGCGACATCGGCCCACGTCGGCGCGGGATAATTGAACACGTTGTGATAGCGCGTTTTTCCGGTGACCAGATCGCGCAACATTTGATCGCGACTCTTTCCCAGATCCTGGGAGGTGCGATACAGCATCTGACCGTGACCGACCTCGTCCTGAACCTTGGCCACCAGCGCCAGCTTGCGCCGAAGACTCGGCGCCCGCGTGATCCATTCCCCCTCGGGAAGCGCTCCGACGATCTCCGAATTCGCGTGGTGCTCAGCCATACGGAGCATACCGACACGGTAGTTGTGCGGCATCCAGTCGTCCGCCTCGACCAATCCCTTCGCGTCGATATGAGCCTGGAACGCCGCCATCCGATCCGGATCCTCCTGGATCTTCCAGTCGATCCGTAACTCCTCCGAACTGGTAACACCGGCACTCATGGTTCGCTCCGCTCCCAAGTCATTCGCAATATCAGACCCGCTCGATCACCGTCGAAACACCCTGCCCGACACCCACACAGAGCGTCGCGAGTCCGCGATCGGACTTCCGCTTGACCATCTCGTGAACCAGCGTTGTCACCAATCGAGCCCCGGTACAGCCCAACGGATGCCCCAGCGCGATCGCCCCGCCATTCGGATTGACCTTCTCCTCCGGCAACCCCAGCTCCCGAATGCACGCCAGCGACTGCGCCGCAAACGCCTCATTCAGCTCGATCAGGTCAAAGTCACCGACACTCAGCCCCGAGCGCGCCAGCACCTTTCGTGTCGCCGGAATCGGCCCTAGTCCCATAAAACCGGGATCCACGCCCGCGGTCGCCGATGACCCCACCACTGCCATCGGCGTGACACCGATGGCGCGCGCCGTCTCCACCTCCGCCACCACGACCGCTGCTGCGCCGTCGTTGATGCCCGAAGCGTTGCCCGCCGTCACGGTTCCCCGGTCATCCTTCGCGAACACCGGTCGCAGCGCCGCGAGTTTCTCCAGTGTCGTCTCCGGACGAGGATGTTCATCGCACGTAACGATCACCGGGGCGCCCTTGCGCTGTGGGATTTCGACGGGGACGATCTCGTCATCGAATCGCCCGGACGTCATGGCCTTGCCTGCCTTCTCCTGACTCGACAGCGCAAATCGATCCTGATCCTCGCGGCTGATTTCATATTTGCGGGCAACGTTCTCCGCGGTTTCACCCATGCCGAAGGGGTAGTAGGCTTTGGCCAGCGCCGGGTTGGTGAACCGCCAACCGATTGTCGTATCGTAGACTTCGACGCGTCGATCAAACGCGGTCTGCCCCTTGGCGGTCACGAACGGCGCGCGACTCATGCTCTCCACGCCACCCGCGACAAACACATCGCCGCAACCCGTTTCGATCATCCGCGCGGCGATGTTGATGGCTTCGAGCCCGGAAGCACAGAGTCGGTTGACGGTACAGCCCGCCACGGATTCGGGAAGCCCGGCGAGCAACGCGGCCATTCGGGCAACGTTTCGATTGTCTTCACCGGCCTGGTTGGCGGCACCGAAGTAGACGTCCTCGATAAGGGCAGGATCGATCCCACTCCGCTCGACGGCCGTGCGAATCACGAGCGCCGCAAGGTCATCCGGGCGCACCTTGGCCAGCGCGCCACCGTAACGACCGATCGGTGTTCGAACCGCGCAGAGAACAGCAGCTCTTCTCATCGATTTCCTTCTAGCACAACGTTAACGGAGTCACTTTCGCGCACGGGGCGAACACGACTCGACCCCTTACCCCCTCGAAGACGGATTCTAGCAAAGTCGGTCAGGCGGGCCAACTTCAGACGACGCACGGCGCCACGATACGAGTCAGTCTCGGGGGCGCAGTTGATCGTAGGACGGTCGTCGCTTTTCCAGGAACGCATCCACGCCTTCATGCACTTCCGGAGCGCGGTTGTGGATGCTCAGCCAATCCCGAGCGTGACCGATCGTCATGTTCCAGCTCAGATCCCGCCAGAAGTTGAGCTGTTGCTTCGTGTAGCGCATGCACTCCGGCATCTTCTGCCTGAGGGTCTCACACATGTCATCGACCGCGACATCGAGTCGATCGCGCGAAACGGCTCGGTTGATCAGACCCCATTCCAGCGCTTTCGCCGCTGGAATCTCCTCGCAGAGCATCAAGATTTCTCGAGCGCGTCGGTCACCAACGATCAATGGCAGCCATTGCGTCGCCCCCGCCGCGGCTACACTACCCATCGCCGCTCCGACTTGTTTGATATAGATGTCGTCGGCCGCAACCGCCAGGTCGCATGACATGTTGAACTCGTTGCCACCGCCGACGACGTGACCGTTGAGCCGCGCGATCGTCGGCTTTCCGATGTTCCGCAGGCCCTCGTGCGCCGCGCAGAACTCGCCCATCCACTTCCAGTAGTCCGCCGGCGCATCGACGAGGTGGGCCTTTTGCTCCTTGAGATCCGCACCCGTGCAGAACGCTCGATCCCCCGCGCCGGTCAGCACCACCACCGCAATGGAATCGTCCCAGGACGCATCGCGAAACGCCAGCTGAAGTTCGCGAAGCGTCGCCAGATCGACGCAGTTGAGGACTTCAGGTCGATTGATCGTGACCGTCGCCCTTCGATCCCGCTTTTCATACAGGATCATCTGGAAATCGAACGACCCTGGATCTTGTCCGTCGATATAGGCCATGCTTCGTCCTCGCTGTCTCGCAACGCCGGCTCGCGCAGTATCCGAAACGTCAGCGGTAACGCTCCACCAATCCGCGAATCACGTCTTTGGGCAGAACGCGCTGCACCTGCGTCCCTCGCCCGACCAACCGATCGCCGTCGTAGGCTCGAACTTCGCAGACCATCCGAGGGCCGTCGACCTCGCTTGCTTCCGCGACGACCCGAACGGTCTTTCCCACCGGTGTCAACGAGAGATGATCTACCGACAGGTGCGTCCCCATTCCCTCTTCATGATCCTCGAGAAACGGCAGGAGGACCTGTCGCGCCGCCACCTCCATGTGATGAGCGAGCGACCACGTCGAGTAGACCGGATGAACAACGACCCCGTCAAACGCCGGACACATCTCTTCTGTCACCTGAACCAACACTTCTGCCTGTTGCCCTTTGGCGAGTCCGGGCTTCATCTGGACGTACCTTTGTGATGGTCCATGCAACGCCCTAGACGGGTACGCGCGTGTGGACAATTCGAAATCGATCGACCACGAACGCCGCGTCACACAGCGTCGCGTTACCGGCTGGGTTGGCGCCGGACACGTGAAAATCACTGAACGCCGCGGCCTGATTCACAAAGATCTGCCCCGTCAGATTACACGACACCGGCACGCCGGCATCGGTCAGGGTCTCCTGCGCATCGCGAAGGAGTTCTG
Source organism: Phycisphaerae bacterium (assembly GCA_029260135.1). Classification (GTDB taxonomy): domain Bacteria; phylum Planctomycetota; class Phycisphaerae; order UBA1845; family UBA1845; genus OFTM174. The sequence continues at coordinate 103,893 of JAJDDV010000053.1, forward strand.
CGTCGGTCGAGTACACCGCACTCGTGATGGCACCATGTTCGCGTGCCGCTTCCGCAGCCAACGCGACGCTCTGTGCGGAGCTCTCCGTCTTGATGATGTAGACGATCGGACCGAACACCTCGCGCATGTAGAGCGCTTTTTGATCCGCATCGACCTGCAGAATCGCGGGCGACCGGACCCGGGCGCCGGGGAATTTCTCGTGCGCCATGGACTCCGATGCGCGCAAGACGGCGCCCCCCTCCACCACGGCTCGATCCAACCGCGTGAGCGTGCCTTCGTTTTGAATGGCGCCCAGCACTTCGACCGCGCGCGCCGGATCGGAGAGCAGCCAGTTGACCGCGCCGACGATCGCCGCTGCCGCGTCATCGAATCCGATTCGATCGTCGCCGACACGTATGCCGTCCTTGGCAAGAAAGATGTTTTGCGGAGACGTACACATTTGCCCCGAATAGAGGCACACCGAGAACCCGATGTTGCCCGTTGCGGCCTTGAGATCCTCCACGCTGTCGATGACGACGGAGTTGACACCGGCTTTTTCCGCATAGACCCGAGCGTGGCGGCAGTTTGTTTCAATCCACTCGCCGAATGCACTTCCGCCGGTGTAGTCGATGATTCCCACGTCCGCGCGCGTGACGAGTTCTTTGGTGATGGGCGACCCGTCGATTCCGTTGGCGGCGAGCGCGATGACGTTGGGATCGAAGTCGTTTTCTTCCAACACGGTCCTTGCGGTTTCCACCGCCAACGCCAGCGGAAGTACGGCACCGTCATGCGGTTTGACCACGACCCCGTTTCCGGTCGCCAGCGAGGCGAACAGACCTGGGTATCCGTTCCACGTCGGAAACGTGGAGCACCCGAGCAGCGCCGCGATCCCTCGTGGCACGATACGAAAACTCTTCTGAAGTCGAACCGTCTCGGTCTTGCCGACCCGCTTTTCCCAGGTCGCCTCCCTCGGGCAACGGGTCATCTCGGCATACGCGTAGGCGACCGCCTCGAGCCCACGATCCAGCGCATGGGGCCCGCCGGCTTGAAACGCCATCATGAACGACTGACCCGTCGTGTGCATGATCGCGTTGGCCATCTCGAATGGGTTTCGCCCCAACCGGTCCAGGATTTCCAGACAGATTCCGACTCGGGTCTCGACCGCAGCGTTCCTCCAAGGTTTCAAGGCACGATGCACCGCGCCGAATAACTCATCCAGGTCCGGCTTGGGATAGCGAATTCCGAGGTCCTGGCCAAAGGGAGAGTTTTCCGTCTTCTCGGTGCGATCGGCTCCGGGCTGAGCGAGCTCAAACGCTTTTCCGATCCTCGCCTCGAAGGCCGCAAACCCGTCGCCCCGGGCGGTCTCCCCGTAGATCTTCCCACTGGGAACCTCGGGGAAGGGGCTCCAGCAGGCGCGCGTCGAAATCGCCTCGAGCGCGCCCTTCAACGTCTTCTCGTGCTTCTGATACAGCGTGTGGCTCATCTGCATGTCCTCTCTGGGGCGTGTCATCCTCAAAGACTGCCTCCGGCCGACCCGGCAGTCGTACCCCAAAGTAATGCAAGCCCCGCAGGGTTTCCAGCCCGGCACCCTGTCGAGCGCGGACGCCCGCAGCCGGGAAGGACGGAACAGATCCGCCTGTCCAGGCATCTGGTCCCACCACTCCCGACGGTTTTCCGGGTTGACGCGACAGTACGATCATGCATATTTAATCTGTAGTGGGGACGGCTTACCCGCCCTGGATTGCGCGGCGACGTCGCCGCCGTGGAACGGTCCCAACAGCCGCGATTACTCGAAAGGTCTCAGCGGTGATTCATAAGCGTCACTTGACGCGCCGAAGTGGCGCATCGCTCGTTTCCGCGTTGCTGGTTCGGCTCATGCCCTGTTGCGTCGCGCTGAACCTGCTGGGATGCGATTCCCTGAACCCCGCCTTCCTCAGCGTTTTGGACTCGTCAGGGGGCGGCACGTTTGCAACGCTCGACAACGCGCCCGGCCATGTGATTATCACGTTTGTCAACAACGTGACCGTCGACGAGCGGCTTCTTTCGTACCTGGAGACCTCCGGGGCCGTCAGCCTGACCGACGAGGAGAAGCAGTCGCTTCATCCGATCGTCCGGGCCACCGTACGCGTCAACTTCCCGAACGCGCAACAAGTTTTCGAGATTGAAACGATAACGGGGAATACGAAGCTGGTGGAACAGGGGTTTATCGCCGCCGACGAGTGGATTCCGCCGCAGGTCTTCACCAGGGTCGTCGCCTGTGATGTCGGCCGCGTCGAATTGGCGGTCACCGAGACCGAGGTGTTCGTCCCCGCCGAACTTACCGCGTGGGAACTTATCCAGACGACCAACGATGCCGGAACGGTCACGGGAACCACGTTCGAACCACGTACACGAACACCACCGCAGTTCCGGCAGCTTCAACTTGACGGCCTGGATGAGAGCGGTGACCTCGACACGCTTCGCAACGTCGACATTCGAGATCAGCCGTCGGCCGTGACGAACCCCGTATGCGGTTCCGTCGTCGCCTTCGTGCTGGAGGGCACGCTGCGGGTACCGTTCCTCGAGCGAAACGGCGTGTCCGTTTCCGATGCGCCCAGCTTTGATCAAGACGACGAAGACACGATCGCATCGATAGGCGGTCGATACCGGTTTAACAGTAGTATCAACTAGAACGCGTAGCCAACCGTACCCTCGGTTGGCTACCGGAGAGAACTTGACGTGCAAACCAGATTGGCGACGTACTCGCTCGTGATCCTCGCGATGGCGGGCATGACGGTGAGTGGGTGCGGTAATGAGGTCTCACTCTTTAACCGGGCCTTCATCAATACCTTCAGCGGTGGGATCGTCCCGGTAACGCCGGGTCCGGCGGCGGCGTTCGTCTTCGTGCGCTGCGTCAACGAAACCACGGAGCCCGTCGAGTTCTTCGTCCGGGTCGAGCGCCGGGAGCTTCGCCGAGACGGCGATGGCAACGTCGAGCTTGACGCCCTGGGGCTGCCTTCGACGGACCTCGTTCCACTGGTGATCGGCGTTCAGACCGGCGCCTCGGGCCCCGTGGGTGACGTGGGTGTGCTCTTCCCGTGCGGAGAATCGCCGGTCGTAAGGGTGGGACTCGGGGAGAATTACCTTCAGACGGATGTCGCCGCCCGCGTCGGCGGGGCCGTTGCCGGCGGCGCTTCAGGATTCGGCATCCGCGTAGGGAATCTCAACCCGCTGCAACTCGAAGCCGGAAACTTCAACTGTGGAGACACGGTCATTTTCCGCGCTTTCGCGGCGCCGAATGTCGCCGGCGGTGTCTCGCTGCAGACCTTCCTGCTCCCGGGTTCGGAACAACCTTCGGTGTTCCAAGGCCCCAGTACCTTCGCGAACTTCGAGGCGTTCCTCGATGCCCAGGCCAGCCAGGAATCACCGTAATCCCGCGACCGCGGGCAGAACTGGAGATCGTTATGAGCCCATCCGACGTTCCGACGAACCAGGAAGACAACACCGTGCAACGCCACCGTGGCGCTCGTCGTGACCGGAAACGTTCCGGATTGGCTTTCGCCATGCTCTCGACCCTTGCAGGCGGGACGCTTTTCGGAACCTGCGAGGTCCGCCTCCACGACGCGGTTGTCGGAGCGTCCAAAGCGACGTTCCTGCAACTCCTCACCGACAGCTTTGGGTCCCTTCTCCCCGCGGATCTGGTGGCGGAGGAGGAATAGGCGGTCGATCGGACGCTTGCCGGCCGACGACCGTTGTACCGCTTGGTGCCGCACCTAGCGCAACCGCTATTCAAGCCAAACGTCTTGAACAACTCCCTACGCGCGAAACACGCTGCCTTCCCGCTGCACTTGAGCGATACAAGCTGAAGCCGGTGGCGCCGTTTCACGCACCTCCCCCCGTTGTGTCCGTCGGGCGGACATTCCATACCCGATAATCTGACGGCCCCAGAGCGAACTAATTGAGAATTCGTCTCATTTACTCAGAGCTCTAGTGGACGGCTTCAATCCGGCCGCTATTCTCGTAGGGAGACCGCCGATTCGGACAATCTAGCCATTTTCGGCCTTTTGGCACGGTTTCTGCTAGATACTCCGGTGTGGTCGAGGTGTTTGATCGGCTCTGTGGCTCAGACCTTCGACCGGTTCAGCGAATGTGGACGGAGGTTGAGCT